>CAJBZP010000127.1 GCA_903960135.1 uncultured Actinomycetes bacterium
CGGGGCCGCCTTCTTGGCCGGGGCCGCCTTCTTGGCCGGGGCCGCCTTCTTGGCCGGGGCCGCCTTCTTGGCCGGGGCCGCCTTCTTGGCCGGGGCCGCCTTCTTGGCCGGGGCCGCCTTCTTGGCCGGGGCCGCCTTCTTTGTTGCCACCACTCCCCCTACCTGAGAACCTTGATCGTGCCGGACTATAGACGGCTAAGACCCAGATCCAACCGCACCGCGCCGCAACGGGCCACTTGGCCCAGCAAACGGGCCGATATCCTGCTGACTCACACCACCGCACAGCCCCCGAGAGGATCCCTATGTACCGGCCCGTCCCCGCGCAGGTTGACCTACCTGCCCTGGAGCATGAGGTACTAGCGATGTGGGAGCAGGAGGGGGTATTCGCCGCCTCGGTGGCCCAAAGCCAGGGCAAACCGCCCTGGGTTTTCTATGAAGGCCCGCCAACGGCCAATGGCACCCCCGGCACGCACCACGTCGAAGCCCGGGTTTTCAAGGACGTGTTCCCGCGCTACCGCACGATGAAGGGCTTCCACGTCCCACGTCAGGCCGGCTGGGACTGCCACGGCCTGCCGGTCGAGTTGTTTGTCGAGAAAGAACTTGGGTTTACCGGAAAGCAGGACATCGAGGCTTACGGGGTGGCCCAGTTCAACGCCCGCTGCCGCGAGTCGGTGCTTCGGCACGTAGATGAATTCACCGAGATGACCAGACGAATGGGTTATTGGGTCGACACCGATTCGGCCTACTGGACCATGGACCCAAATTACATACAAAGTGTTTGGTGGTCACTGAAGCAGATTTTTGACAAGGGCCTACTCGTACAGGATCACCGGGTGGCGCCATATTGCCCGCGCTGCGGAACCGGGCTATCTGATCATGAACTAGCCCAGGGCTACGAAACCGTTGTCGACCCTTCGGTGTATGTGCGGTTCCCGGTGACCAACGCGCAATTCCTCGAGCGTTTCCCAGGTGCCGCATTCCTCGTCTGGACAACAACGCCTTGGACCTTGGTTTCTAATACGGCCATCGCGGTAAAGCCAACTGCCGAATACGTCGTGGTGAAAACGGCAGCCGATGAAACCCTGGTGGTGGGGGCTGCGCTGATCGAGCAAATCTTCGAAGAGCCAGTCACGATCTTGGCCACCATGACCGGAACCGAACTTGAACGCCTCACCTACCAGCGACCTTTTGATTTTGTTGAGATCCCGGACGCGCACTATGTGGTCCTCGCCGACTATGTAACAACCGAGGACGGTACCGGGTTAGTACATCAAGCACCTGCCTTCGGTGCCGACGACTTGATGACCTGTCGCGCCTACGGATTGCCCGTCGTGAATCCAGTAATGCCTGATGGCCATTTCGCCCCGGAAATCCCCGTAGTTGGCGGTGAGTTCTTCAAGAAAGCCGACGCCGGCCTGATCGCGACCCTAAAGGCAGCCGGTTTGCTGTTCAAGCACCATGACTATGAGCACTCCTACCCGCACTGCTGGCGTTGCCATACCCCGCTCATCTATTACGCCCAGCCCTCTTGGTACATCAGGACCACTGCTATCAAGGAGCAACTCCTCGCCCAAAACGAACAAACCAATTGGTTCCCGAACAGCATCAAGTGGGGCCGATATGGCGATTGGTTGAACAACAATGTCGATTGGGCACTGTCGCGCAACCGCTACTGGGGCACACCGCTGCCAATTTGGCGATGCCCGGATGGACACCTAACCGTGGTCGCCTCGATGGCCGAGCTAAGTGAACTTGCCGGCCAAGATGTCAGCGCGATCGACCCACACCGGCCATATGTTGACGACATCACCATGCCCTGCCCTACCTGCGGGCTGACCGCTACGCGCGTACCTGAAGTCATTGACTGCTGGTACGACTCGGGCGCGATGCCTTTTGCCGCCACCGGCTACCCACTGCACAACTCCGATACTTTCGAAAACCAATATCCGGCTGACTTCATCTGCGAGGCAATCGATCAAACCCGCGGGTGGTTCTACACGCTGATGGCTATTGGAACATTGGTCTTTGAAGAGTCTTCCTATAAGAATGTTGTTTGTCTCGGCCACATTCTTGACGAAGACGGTCGCAAGATGTCCAAGCATCTCGGCAATGTGCTAGAGCCGATTGGCTTGATGAACGAACACGGTGCCGATGCCTTGCGGTGGTTCATGCTGGCAAGTGGCTCGCCGTGGCAGGCCCGACGCGTTGGTCACGCGGCGATTGGCGACGTAGTTCGCAAAACCCTGCTGACGTATTGGAACACGGTCTCGTTCCAATCCCTTTACGCCAGGCTTTCCAAGTGGGATCCAGCAGATCATGCGCCGCCGCCTGCACAACGCCCGGTTATCGACCGTTGGGTGCTCTCGGAAGCCAGTCAACTGGCCCGCGATGTAGATGCAGCCCTCGAAGCATTCGATACCCAGCGCGCCGGCCGGTTGCTCTCGACTTTCATTGACAATCTCTCCAATTGGTATGTGCGCCGATCCCGACGCCGGTTTTGGGATGGTGATCCCGCGGCCTTGGCCACCTTGCACGAAGCCCTCCGCACCACCACCTTGTGCCTTGCCCCGTTCACCCCATTCATAACCGAGCGGGTTTGGCAGGATCTGTTTCGCAGTACTGACCCCGACGCACCCAAATCCGTGCACCTTGCAAGTTGGCCGGAGGTGAGCGACTCGGCCATCGATGAGCGTCTGGGCACCGATATGGCACTTGTCCGCCGGATCGTTGAACTCGGCCGGGCCGCGCGCGCCTCAAGTGGGGTGCGCACCCGCCAACCCTTAGGTCGGGCCCTGGTATCTGCCAACGGTTGGTCGGAGCTCTCACATCAATTACGTGAACAAGTTTGTGAGGAGTTAAATATCGGCGCTGTCGAATCCCTAGACGATGGTGGCGCCGGCTTCGTCGAAACCAGTATAAAAGCCAATTTTCGGGCCCTCGGTCAACGCTTCGGTAACCAAACCCAGGCCGTAGCGGCCGCGATCGGAGCCGAGGATCCCGGTTCACTACTCGCCGCGATTCGGGGTGCGAAATCGACGACCTTGCTGGCTCCTGGTCTGGGCGAGATCAGTGTCACCGAGGCCGATCTGGTGATAACCGAGACCGCACGTGCGGGCTGGGCGGTAGCCGCGGATGCCGGCGAGAGCATCGCCCTTGACCTCACCATCACCGATGAACTGCGCAGAGCCGGAATATCACGGGAAATCGTTCGCGCCATCCAGGAGGCGCGCAAGACATCTGGCCTCGACGTTGCAGATCGCATCAGCGTCTACTGGTCCAGCACCGACATCGATGTGCTCCAGACGATGGCCGAGCACGGCGACCTCATCAGCACCGAAGTACTCGCCCTACATCTCAATAAAGTTGACGGCAGCTTGCCTACGGATGACATGACCACCGTCGAAGTTCCAGAAACGCAGATCGAACTACGAATCGGCGGCGTCAAGCTTGGCTAGTTGCGCCGCTAGTTCGCTACGTAAGTCGGCCCTAATCCCCAGCGCCACCTTGCGTGCCGACCCGATTATTTCGTCCGCGGTCGCCTGGGCAACTGCTAGGGCAGCGGCGGCATCTCCGGTGAATTTCCCAAAGTCTGGTCGAGCAAGCTCCACGGTGTCATGCCGGCCAACTTGCGGATTAACTCCTAATGCCTTCGCCTTCGCCGCCACCAGCTCAAGTTCAGCCGCGCGCAAGCGCAATTGCAACTGGTCATACTGAGTCCGCAGCACCGCAGCCTCATCTCGGGACTTCTGCAAGTCCGCACTGAGTCTGCCGATATCTGACTCAACGATGTCAAGGAATGCGTCGACTTCATCCACGTTGTACCCGGCGCGAACTCTGGTGGTTGCGAACCTAGTTGCGCGCACATCAGCGGGGGTCAAGGGCATCGGCACCTCCTTATCAGCGCACGAACTTAGCAGCGCACCATTGATGCGCCCTTAGATCATCAGCGCAAAATTAATTAAGACTTGGAGCAGGATCAGAATAATCAAAAAAGCCAGATCGAACTGAATCGCGCCGAGGCGAAGTGGCGGCACTATGCGTCGAAGGGCGCGAAGTGGCGGATCGGTGACGGTGTAGATAGCCTCGGCAACTAATAGAATCGGGCCCCGTGGGCGCCAAGACCGGGCAAATGATTGAACCAGATCAAAAACTATTCGCACGATGAAGAGCAGCCAGTAGATCCAAAGTATCGTCGCGAGCAGCTGCCCGATGCCGCTCATGTGAAAACTCCCCTAATAGTTGCGGACCTTAAGCCAAGCCTAGCTTTGATTGAAAAAGCCATCTTGAGCTAACTGCTCACGAGCGGCCTCTCCGACATCCACATTCACCGGTGAAAGTAAAAAGACTTTGTTGGTCACGCGCTCAATGGCACCTCGTTGGCCAAATACCAGCCCGGCCGCAAAATCGATGATGCGCTTGGCGTCGCTGTCGTCAAGTTCTGAAAGGTTCATGATCACCGGGACACCCTCGCGGTACTCCTCGCCAATTCGGCGGGCATCGTTGTAACTGCGTGGATGGATTGTCTCGATCCGACTGATGTCGGCAGCCGGTGGCGCCACCGGCCGGCGAGCAACGGGCTCATCATCCCCGCGGAAGCTACGAGCGGCGCGCGGCTGCGACACTGAACGAACATTTCGGGTGGCGGCCCGATCATCTGGGTAATCCTCATAGCCCTTGCGGTCGCCAGCACGGGTGTCGCGGGTACGTACTTCGCGGCGTACGTCGTCGTAGTCGTCGTACTCTTCTACCTCTGGGTCCTCAACTAAACCTAGGTAGACGGCCATCTTGCGCATCGCGCCAGCCACGTCGTCCTCCACCTCGTTCACAATTGACACGCTTAATACCCTTTGACCTTACGGTAATGCGGGCCGGTTCCCCAGTACTGCGCCCCCAATACGCACTTGTGTCGCACCACCTGCAATCGCTGCCTCTAGATCCCCGCTCATCCCGGCCGAGATTTGATCGGCCCACGGCGCCAGCCCCTGAACCGCCCGCGATAAGTCGGCCAGCCGGCTGAAAGCTGCCGCCGGCTCCCCGTGCAGGGGTGCCACGCCCATGACCCCACCAAGGTCAAGGTGCGATAGTTCCAAGACCCGTTGGACCAAAGCCAAGACCCCGGCCGGCTCGCAGCCGCCGCGGGCAGCCTGGGTGGTCTGGGTGGTCTGGGTGGTCTGGGTGGTCTGGGTGGTCTGGGTGGTCTGGGTGGTCTGGGTGGTCTGGGCCGGGATGTCAAGGGCAACTTGAACCAGCACGTTAACGCGGCGATCAAGCCGGGTTGCTGCACTAGCTAGGGCTTCGGCCAACTCAAGGCGATCAACCGTCTGGACGACATCGGCCCACTTCAGCACCGAATTCACTTTATTGCGTTGGAGTTGGCCAATTAAGTGCCAGCGCACGGGCAACTGCGCACATGCTGCCCATTTGGCCTTGGCCTCCTGATCGCGATTTTCACCAACATCGCGCACCCCTAATTCGGCGAGCAGGTGAACATCACTGGCGGGGAAAGTCTTGGTCACCACGATCAACCGCACCCCGGACCGGTCCCGGCCGGCCGCCGCGCAAGCCTGGTCAATTCGCGAATTCACCGCAGCGAGATTGTCAGCCAATTGCGCCAAGCGACTTGTGCTCATAGTCGAACCAGCATCCCTTGCCGGCCCGTAAGGCCGTCGCGGCGGTAGGAGAAAAGGCCGGCGGAGTGGGCGGTGCAGCCCTGCAGTGTTGTCATCACTACCCCCGCTGCGGCCAATTCGGCGCGGACGCCGGCACCAACATCAAGGCAGGCGACTTTCGACTCAGGGCAAGCGGCCGCTGAAATCGCCGGTGGCAGGGCCGCCACCACTGCTGCTACCCGTTCCGGGGGCACCGGGTAGCAGTTGGCGCAGATCGACGGTCCGATCACCGCGTGCACCTGATCCGCACCGAGTTTTTGCATCTGGGCCAGCGCCGCCGGCACCACGCCCGCAACTAAGCCACGCCAGCCGCAATGCACCGCACCGATGACCGAGTTGGCTGGATCAGCCAAGACGATGGGCACGCAGTCGGCGCCAAGTGTCACCAACCCCAGACCCGGGGTGCAGGTCACCAGCGCGTCAAACCCGCCCGCGGATTGCGCGGGCGGCCCACCGTGATCCACCACCGCCACCTTCGCCCCGTGCACCCCTTGCATGATCACCAGATTAGCCAAGTCCAGACCAATGCTCTGGGCCGAGATTTGTTGGTTCGCAATTACTGCCCGGGCTTCATCCCCGACATAATCTGCCAGATTCAGTTGGTCGAACGGGGGCCGGCTGCGGCCACCTAACCGACCGGTGGCCGCCCAGATTGCTGGGCGGCCACCGGGTGCCACCGAGCCAAACTGGCCTGTGACAATTTCCATTTAGTTCGGTTATTTCAGGAAGTCAGGAACATCTAGGCCATCATCGGCATCGTCGAAGATGACGGTGCGCGGCTGCTGAACCGGCCGCGCCGGTGGTGAGGTGACAACCGGGATCTCGCCGGTGATCGCCGGCATGGAACCCGTGTCGTCACTGCGACGTGGCGCGGCAGCAGCACCCTTCCGAGCCGGCGGCTCCCCACCATCGAAGCCTGCGGCGATCACGGTGACGCGCACCTCATCGCCCAAGGTGTCGTCAATAACCGCACCGAAAATAATATTGGCGTCTGGATGGGCCGCATCACTGACCAATCGGGCAGCCTCGTTGATCTCAAACAGGCCTAAATCACTGCCACCTGAGATCGACAGCAATACCCCGTGGGCGCCATCTATGCCGGCTTCCAGAAGTGGGCTAGAGATCGCCTTCTCCGCGGCCTCGACCGCCCGATCTTCACCGCGCGCCGAGCCGATACCCATCAGGGCCGAACCGGCCCCGTGCATGACACTCTTGACATCGGCGAAGTCGAGGTTGATCAAGCCCGGTGTGGTGATTAGGTCGGTGATGCCGGACACGCCTTGAAGCAGGACATGGTCGGCCTGCCGGAACGCATCGATCACGCTGATATTGCGATCGGACAGTGATAGCAAACGATCATTCGGGATCACGATCAAGGTGTCGACTTCAGCCCGCAGGCTTTCGATTCCGGTTTCTGCTTGGGACTGACGCCGCCGGCCTTCAAACCCAAATGGTCGCGTGACCACGCCAATGGTCAGTGCGCCCAGGGACCGGGCCACCCGAGCCACTACCGGCGCACCACCGGTGCCCGTGCCGCCGCCTTCGCCTGCGGTCACGAAGACCATGTCGGAGCCCTTGAGCACCTCTTCAATTTCTTGGATGTGATCCTCGGCAGCTTTCTTGCCTACCTCAGGATCAGCTCCAGCGCCGAGCCCTCGGGTCAACTCACGGCCGATATCAAGTTTGACGTCCGCATCGCTCATCAACAGCGCCTGCGCGTCGGTATTGATCGCGATGAACTCAACACCCTTGAGCCCGACCTCGATCATCCGGTTAACAGCGTTCACCCCGCCGCCACCGATGCCAACGACCTTTATCACTGCCAGGTAATTCTGTGGAGCCGCCACGGCGTCTCGTCCTTTCGATCATGTTCGAGGCGGTTACCTCGAACGTTGCCTTCCCCAACCAAAGTCTCAACCTCAAGTTAAAGGTGAGTTATCGGCCTGTTTACAACCGGCGGGAGGGTAGAGGGTGGGACGGGTGTTGCGCAAGGTGGGTGGGTGAATTCTTTCCGGCGACCCCGGATATCTAGGAAAATCACCCAAAACCCGCGCGGGTCAATCGGCCTTTTCCTGCTGGGTTGTTGGCAGCTCAGGGGCGGAAACGTCATAAAACCCAGCCCGCCGTTGCAGGAGGGCCGAAAGCACCTGGGCCTTTAGCGCCCCTTGCTCCGAGCTCCCCCAGCGCACCTTGGAGCCCGATTTCAAAACCAGCTCCACATCGTCGCGGGTGCTCGCCGAAACCCCAACGATTTTGCCCCGTAAGTCCGCGGGTAAGGACTGCCAGATGGTCACCGCCGCCACCAGCCCAAAATCATCGGCGTCGATTGCTGGCAAGCCCTTTGCTAGCGGCAATGGCGAATCAAAGGCAAGACCACTGGCATCCACGCCGCGACCGGTGCCAAGTTGGGTGGCGATCGCGACCCTGGGCTCCACCGCCAAGATAACTTCATTAGGCCAACCACGACGCACCTCAACGGCATTAACCCAGGTGAGGTTCAAGATCCGCGCCGCCGCACCATCGGCATCGAGTTGCGCCAACGGTACCCCCACGGGCACCGCGGCACTTGCCAGTACCGAAGTAGCGGGGCTCCCCGTGACCCCGATAACTCGAACATCGCGAACCGCGAACACTGAGGAAGACCAGACCAGCCAAACCACCGCCGTTGCAATCAGCACCAACACCAGTGCCGAAAGCCCGCGCCAGCTTCTGCGCGGGCTTTTGGTACTGGCACCATTCGTTAATGGGATTACCGGTGCACTCATTTTCGCTCCCGCAAGATTTCCAAGATCTCAAGTCCGATCAGCCCGATGTCGCCGGCACCCAAAGTCATGACAAGGTCGCCCGGCCCGGCACGATCGGCCAATTGACCGGCCACCGCGGACCAGGATGGTTCAAAGACCACATGCGCCGGATCAAGTGGCACCTGTGCCGCCATTGCCAAGCCACTGACCCCCGGGATCGGGGTTTCACCCGGTGCAAAAACCTCAAGCACTACAACGTCGTCGGCTAAGCCCAGGGCCGCACCAAACTCCGCCAGATACATCGCCGTTCGGTAGTAGTGGTGTGCCTGAAAAGCCACAATCAGTCGTCCGGAGCCGGCAACATCGCGGGCGGCGGCCAAGGTCGCTGCGATTTCCGTCGGATGGTGGGCATAGTCATCAAAAACTCTGACCCCGCCGATTTCACCCTTGAAATCGAATCGGCGGCGGGTTCCGCTGAACCCCCCGAGGCCTTCCTGGACCAACTGTGAGTCAAAGCCCAAGCCAATCGCGGTCACAAACGCAGCCGCCGCATTGAGCGCATTGTGCTTACCCGGTACCTGCAACTCGATCCTGCCAATTACCTCCTCGGCGTATTCGATGCTGAAGTGCCAGCCTCTGTCAATCAACTCCGCATCGACCAGCCGGTAGTCGGCCGCGGCCGACTCCCCATAGGTGCGGACATCAACACCCATGGCCCGGGACTGATCAACGAGCCGAGCACCCCCTGCGTCATCGATGCACACGACGATAAAGCCCGAACGGGTACCCACCTGCAGGGCGAAATCAACGAAAGCCTGCTCAATGGCTTCGAAGTTGCCCCAATAGTTCAAATGGTCAGCCTCAACGTTGGTGACGATAGCCGCGGTTGGGCCCAGTTTTAGAAAGGTGCCGTCACTCTCATCGGCTTCAACCACGAAAATGTCGCCGCTACCAAGATGCGCGTTGGATCCGGACTCATTTAACTCACTTCCGATCGCAAATGATGGATCGGCTCCGCAGTGCTGGAGCGCCACGGTCAGCATCGAGGTGGTCGTGGTCTTGCCATGTGCTCCTGACACCGCCACAGTCCGACTCCCCCGCATTACGTATGCAAGTGCATCCGCACGCGTGAACACGCGAATCCCACTTGCCTCAGCGGCCATCCGCTCGGGGTTCTCGGGCGGAATCGCCGTTGAATAGACCAAGGTGTCGACCCCCATGACCATGCCAGCGTCATGACCCACCTGGGTCTTAACTCCTATTGCCTTCAGCGCCTGCATGCGCCGAGAGTCCTTGGCATCGCTGCCCGAAACCTCCACCCCTTGCGCCACCATGATGCGCGCGATGCCCGACATACCGGCGCCACCGATACCAACTATGTGGACCCGACCAAGATCTGTTGGACTTCCCGCTGCCGTCATCTGACGCCTCCTTGGTGCGTCATGGCTACTCGTGCAACGACTTCAGCGAACTGGTGCCCGGCATCCCGGTCACCCAGACCCGCCGCCG
This sequence comes from uncultured Actinomycetes bacterium, assembly GCA_903960135.1. Lineage (GTDB taxonomy): Bacteria > Actinomycetota > Actinomycetes > S36-B12 > S36-B12. The sequence goes on from CAJBZP010000127.1 coordinate 9,923, forward strand.
CTGCACCCATAGCCGCCAATTTCACGTGGTCGTGTATCAGGGGTGGTACCGATTCGCCAAGCCACTGCGGGGTACATGCAGCGTCGGCAACATATTGTCCACCCCCAGCCTCGACAATCGGCAAGGCATTGAGCCGCTGCTCGCCATTACCTACCGGCAGTGGCACATAAATAGCCGGCAGTCCAACGGCTGACAACTCAGCGCAGGTCATGGCACCCGCTCGAGTGATCGCGAGGTCAGCGGCCGCATAAGCAAGATCCATTCGCTCGATGTAAGCAAGTGGGACGTAACCGGGCTTGCCCTCGGGAGCAGCGTTCTTCGACCCGTACGCGTGCAAAACCGAAATCCCATCGGCCAATAAACCGGGTAAAGCGCCAGCCACCGCGGCATTTAGCCGCTGAGCCCCCTGGGATCCACCGAAAACTAAAAGGACCGGTCGATCACCGGGCAAGCCAAAATGCGCCAACGCCGCCGGCCGCAGGGCACTTCGATCCAGCCGGGCTATGGCCGGGCGCAGCGGGAGGCCCATCAACTTGCCACCTGCAATCGAACCGGGCACCAGGACGTAGACGAGCGGGGTAAATCGCGCGGCTACCCGATTGGCCAAGCCAGCACGCGCATTAGCCTCGTGGATCACCACCGGTATCCGCAGCTCCCGAGCGGCTAGATAAGTCGGGAGTGCGGCATAGCCACCAAACCCCACAACGACATCGGTTTGCAACGCCCGCAGCTGCGCTTTGGCTAACTTCTTCGCCGCCCGCTGGCGTGGCCAGACGAGCAATAAATCCAAGGTTGGCCGCCGCGGCATCGGGACCGACGGCACGGTTTGCAATTGGTACCCGCGGGCAGGCACCAAGACCGACTCAAGACCGCGGTCCCCACCGATTACACAGATGCGCGTATTAGGTTCCAGCGCAACAAGCTCATCGGCAAGATTAAGTGCCGGTTCGATATGCCCGGCGGTGCCTCCGGCGGCGAGCACGACACAAAATTGGCGCGCAGACACTTGCTACCTACGTCGCAGTGACATCGCCGTCGACTTGCGACGCAGTGCGGTTCTGGCTGCAGGTTCTTGCCGGGCGAACGCTAGAAGCATCCCGACAGCAGCCAATATTGGCAGTAGTGAGGATCCACCGTAAGACACAAGTGGTAGCGGCACTCCGGTAATTGGTAGCAGCCCAAGAACCGCACCGATATTCAAAATTGCCTGGACCAAAATCCAGGAGCCGACACCCGCGGCAGCCACCCGAACGAAAGCATCACTGGTCGTCTTGCTGAGCCGAAAGATTGCAAAGGCCAATAGCGCGAATAGGCCGAGAACCGCCAAAGTTCCGACCAGCCCTAGTTCTTCACCGATAACCGGAAAAATGAAGTCGGTATGGGCTTCGGGTAGGGATCCCCACTTCTCGCGACTCGCGCCCAATCCCACACCCCAAAAGCCACCCGTGCCCATTGCGTACTGGCCTTGGGTTACCTGCCAGTCCACCCCCAAGCGATCATTGCCAGGATTAAGCCAAGCCGTGAATCGGTCCATTCGGTAGGGCGCGGCAATCGTCAGCAGCCAGACACTGACAGCACCTAGGCCAGCGAAGATCGCAAACAGTCGCATCGGCGCACCGATGGCAAAGAGCATCCCGGTGGTAATCGCTGCCAGCATGAAGGCATTACCAAAGTCACCTTCCAAGAGGACCAACACCATCATGAGCCCGGCGACCGGTAGCAGGGGTACCAGTAGATGCTTCCAGTTATTCAGCAGCCGACTCTTGCGCGTAAGTAGGTCGGCACCCCAGACGATTAGCGCGAATTTGGCGAATTCACTCGGCTGAAATCTAAACGGACCAAATAGCTCAATCCAGTTGCGCTGGCCAGCAACCTCAACCCCAACTATTAAGACGGCAACAAGCAACACCAGTGAAAGGGCTAACAGGTACCACGAAATAGCCCGCCAGAACTGGGTTGCGGTGCGTGCCGCAAAGATCAGCATGACCACCCCGATTACCGCGAACATCGCCTGCCGCTGCGCCAGGGTGTATGCCGAACCGAATACCCGATAACTTTCAATACTCGAGGCCGATAAGACCATCACTAGGCCAAGGATCAGCAGTAGCAACGATGCGCCGATCAACAAGTAATAGGTGCTCAACGGGTGGTCAAGTAATAACCTGGCCCGGCCCGATAACCGCCCGGTTTCACTGGTAGGCGCCACGTCATTTTCAAGGTAGGTCACGGCCCATCACCTGGCCTACTTGCCGCCAAGTCTCGTACCGCATCGGCAAAAGCCGTGCCGCGGTGGCCGTAATCGGTGAACATATCCCAGGAGGCACAGCCCGGGGCCAGCAGCACGGTGTCACCCGGTTCTGCGAAACCCATGGCCGCATCGACGACCTCGCGCATGACACCAGTGTCGGTCCGATCCATCCTTAAGAGGGGGACATCCGGGGCGTGTCGGGACACCGATTCAGCGATCACTGCTTGGTCCACCCCGATGACAATGACGGCCCGTAAGTGCGTTCGCACCAGGCGGACTAAATCATCAAAGTCCTGACCTTTAGCCATCCCGCCGGCGAGCCAAACTACCCGCGAATAGGCAAGGAGCGAGGTCTGGGCTGCGTGGGTGTTGGTGGCTTTCGAGTCATCAACAAAGGCGACCTCGGAGATTGTTGCCACGTGGGCAATGCGGTGGGCCGCGGGCTCGAAAGCCCGAAGGCCTGCCGAGACCGCAGGCGCTGGCACTTCGAAGGCTCGAGCCAAGGCAGCGGCGGCCAACGCATTAGCGACATTGTGCGGAGCAGCTGGCCGCACTTGACTGACTAGCGCCAACTCTTGGGCCGCATCTCGACGATTTTCGATGAAAGCCCGGTCGACAAGGGCTCCATCAACCACCCCAAGCATGGCTAGTGCCGGCACGCCGAGGGTGAAACCGATGGCCCGACACCCGTCAACCACATCTGCTTCTTCGACTAGCACGCGGGTGGCTTCGTCATCGGCGTTGTAGATGGCCGCAACCTGCGTGCGCTCAAAAATTCTGGCCTTAGCTGCGACATAAGCCGCCTTCGACCCGAAATGATCAAGGTGATCATCGGCAATATTTAGACACACCGCCGAATGCGGGCTGATGGTGTGCACAAAAGGCAACTGCGGTGCCCCCACCTCAACCGCGATCACCTCATAGGAGTCATGCATCACCACATCAACGAGGCTGGTGCCTATGTTGCCCGCTGCCACCGCGTTGAAACCACCCGCCCGAAGCATCGACTCCAACATCAACGTGGTGGTGGTTTTGCCGTTGGTGCCCGTGATTACCAGCCATGGTGCCGGTGCCTTGGTTGGTCGTAGCCGCCAAGCAAGCTCAAGTTCACCCCAGACCGGGATGCCCGCCGCAATAGCACTGGTAATAAGTTGATGTGAGGGGCGAAGGCCTGGTGAAACCACCAACAGGTCACACCTTGGCACGTCGCCGGTATAACCCAGAAGTACTTCGGCCTCAAGGGTGCGCAGGATTTCCGCGCGCTCCTGTTGTTTTGGGCCGTCACCAGCATCTAGAACACTTACCTTGGCACCCAGTTGCATCAGCGCGTCCGCGCATGCATATCCGGCGACACCGATACCGGCGACGACTATGTGATAACTCGACCAATCGGAGTCGCGCCCCAATCCTTCGATCATGCGCGGACCCATTCGGCGTAGAAGAGGGTGAGCCCGGCGCCGATACAAAGGCCTTGAATGATCCAGAATCGCACCACGATTTGGATCTCGGGCCAGCCCAGCATTTCAAAGTGGTGGTGCAGGGGTGCCATGCGCAAGATGCGCCGTCCAGTCAACTTAAATGACCCAACTTGGCCGATAACGGACAAGGTGGTGATCAGGAAAAGCCCGGCCAATAATGGGAGTAATAATTCCGTACGCGACAAGATCGCCAATCCTGCTATGCCACCGCCGAGGGCTAGCGAGCCGGTATCGCCCATGAAGATGCGCGCCGGAGCGGTGTTCCACCACAAGAATCCAAAGCAGGCACCGGCCGCAGCTGCCGCCACGATCGAAAGATCAAGCGGGTTCAGAGTCGAGTAGCAAGTTGAAGTCTCAGCGAAGGCGCAATTCTGGCCGTACTGCCAAATACTGATGAATACATATGCGAGGAATGTCATAGTCGAAGCACCGATGGCTAGGCCATCGAGCCCGTCCGTCAGGTTGACCCCATTTGTTGTGGCGGTAACCAAGAACCAGACCCACAGTAAAAAAAGCCCGAGCGGTAGTACCAAAGAGGTATCGCGTACGAATGACACCGCCATTGATGCTGGCGAGTTGCCGTCAACCGGGAACTGCAGTGACAGCCAAGCGAAAGCCACGGCAACGACTGCCTGACCAATGAGCTTGGTGCGCGCTCGCAGCCCGGTGCTTCGCTGCTTAAAAATCTTCAAATAATCATCGGCCAAGCCCACCAATCCGAGACCTACCATCAAAAACAAGATCAGCAGTCCAGATGCGGTAAGTGGACGCCAAGTCACTAAATGGGTGATGAAGTAGCCCCCGAGTACCCCAGCCAAGATCGCTACCCCACCCATTGACGGGGTGCCGCGCTTACCTTCGTGGTCCGGATACTTGCCGGTGTCCGTTGAGACTCGGATCGCCTGCGCATACCCGCGCCTGCTCAGCAACTTAATCAACATCGGGGTACCGATCAACGAGATGATCGTTGCGATCGCGCCGGCTATGACAACTAATCTCATGGGCCACCCGCTTCAAGCAGGGCGGTAGCAACAACCTCGAGACCGACACCTCGCGAGGCCTTGATCAACGCCACATCGCCGGGCATGAGTGCGTCCGCGAGTGCTTTGATGGCACTTGGTGGGTCTAAAACCCAATTGGCGTTGATCGAAGGGAACTCCTTCGCACTCAAATATGCGGGGCGGGCACCTTCACCCACACACATCAGCTCGTCGATCCCCTGTTCGGCGGCATACTTGCCGATGCTTTCGTGCTCGTTACCCGAGCCTGCCCCAAGTTCGCGCATCTCACCCAAGATCAGCCAGGTACGACGACCCGCGGCCATTGCGGCGAGGGTATCGACGGCAGCCCGCACCGACTCGGGGTTGGCGTTGTATGCATCATTTACCAAGGTGACACCACTGGGTAACTGGTGAACCTCCATCCGCCATTTACTGCCAGGAGTGGCGGCACGAAGTGCCATGGCAATTGTGTTGATGTCAACCCCTAATGAGTAGGCGACGCCGGCTGCCACGAGTGCATTCGAAAGGAAATGCCGGCCGTGATACTGCAAAGTCACCGGAACATTGGCGTCGCCAATCGAAAGGGTAAAAGACACACGCGCCTGACCGTCGACACGAGCATCGGTGGCCCGCACATCGCACTCGGGTGCCTCGCCACAGCTAACCACCTGCGCCGCCGTCCGCGAAGCTTGCTCCATGACCAGCGGGTCATCGCCATTTAGAATGGCAAAGCCGGCCCGCGGCAACGAAGCGATGATCTCGCCTTTAGCGCGCGCCACCATCTCCTTCGTGCCTACAACGCCAACGTGAGCCGTCCCGATATTTACGATGGCCGCGATATCCGGCTCGGCAAGCTCGGTTAGATACGTCAGGTGTCCGGCACCCCGCATGCCCATTTCAAGTACCAAGAACTCGGTGGCCTCATCCGCCTGCAAGATAGTTAAGGGGACACCAACCTCGGTGTTAAAGGATCCGACCGCGGCTACCGTTCGTCCGGCGGAGCTCAGTACTTGCGCAAGGAGGTCTTTGGTGCTCGTCTTCCCACTGGATCCGGTGATGGCAATGACTTTGCACTTCAGCTTGTGCTCACGCACCCAATGCGCCAGCGCGCCTAGGGCAAGTACCGGATCACCAACCACGATGCAGGGCGCATCTAGCGGGCGACTCGCTAATACCGCCGTCGCCCCGTTGGCAACGGCGCTAGCCGCGAAGTCGTGCCCGTCAACGTTCGCACCGCGAATAGCCACGAACATAGACCCCGGACCCACTTGTCGGGAGTCCGTTGCTACCTCATTGACCAGCGCTGACGCATCCACTTGGTGCGCGGTGCCACCGACGATTTCCGCTATCTCTGCAACGCTCATGGTCATCATGAGTCAGCCCAAATTCCGCCGTCAAATGCCGCCCGCAATTCATCGCGATCATCGAAGGGCAGGATCTTCCCGGCAATTTCCTGGCCTTGCTCATGGCCTTTGCCAAGAACCAGCACGAAGTCGCCATCGCGCGCCAGTGACACTGCTTGGCTGATTGCCGCACGGCGATCGGGAACCTCCGTGACAGTTGCGAGGTCACCTCGGCTGGACGCGGTCACGGCGCTGGCTCCCCTTATTATGGCGGCGCGGATTAGCGCTGGATCTTCGGATCTTGGATTGTCATCAGTTACGATAACGTGATCTGCCAACAGTGCGGCTGATTTACCCATCGCCGCGCGCTTATTTCGGTCCCGATCACCACCGGCACCCAGGACTACAATAAGCGCCCCCGTGCAATTCGTCCGTACGCTTTCGATGGCGCCCGCTACCGCATCCGGAGTGTGCGCATAGTCCACGATCGCGGTCACGCCCGCACGGGAGCACACAACTTCCATTCTGCCGGGCACCACCACAGCCGCGATTCCCGCTGCCGCCTGCTCTGGGGCAATACCAGCGCTTCGGAGCATTACATAGGCGCACAAGATATTGGACTGGTTAAAGGCTCCAGGCAATCGACTTTGCAGCTCCTGTTGCTCACCTCCTGGACCCCGCACCAAAGATCGCCCACCGACCGATGTCAACTCCCAGTCGGCCACCCCCCCACGACAAGACCAGGTCACCACCGGAACCGTCGCTTCCGACGCCAGCCGCCGGCCCCAGTCGGTGTCGACCCCGATGACCCCAAGTGCAGTGCGCTGCGGGGTGAACAACTCGGCCTTTGCCTGGAAGTACTCCTCCATGGTCCCGTGGTAGTCCAAATGATCCTGGGACAAGTTGGTGAAGGCGGTGGCTGCGAACTTAAGTCCATTGACTCGTCCTTCGATTAATGCGTGACTTGATACCTCAAGTACTACGTCCTGCACTCCATGTTCACGCATCACCCCCAACAGGGCATGTAAGTGTGGCGCTTCCGGGGTGGTGCGAATGGCCGTTGAAAACACATCACCGATTCGCACCCCGACGGTACCGACCAGCCCAGTTTCACGCCCGGCAGCCCGAAGTCCGGCCTCGATCAGATACGTGACCGTGGTCTTGCCGTTCGTACCGGTGACGCCAAAGAGCCGTGGTGCCCGACCGGCCGCCATGTCAGAAATTCCAGGCGCGCCTTGATAGACCTGCGCGGCCATTGAACCGAGGAGTTGCCTTGGGTTCACTGCAACCACGATTGGGAAGTCAACCGGACCGGCCGCCGTCAGCGCATTTGCAGTGTCGATGTCGGTAAGTACGCCCGCAGCGCCGGCCGAGAGGGCCGAAGGTACATAGCCGGCGCCATGGGTCAGATGGCCGGGCAAGGCCGCGAATAGATCCCCCTGCCGCACCTGGCGCGAGTCGAGTTCCAGCCCCGTGATGGCCACTGCGTCATCGCCGATAATTGTGCACCCACTCGCTGGCGGAAAAAGTGCCGCAAGAGTTATGGCGCGAGGTATTGGCCGTGGCGCTGCCGTCATCGGGCCTACCCGCCGCCAAATGTCAATGCCAGATTCGCCGGGCGAGTACCGGTCGGAGGTATCTGCCGTGCCTGCAACGCGTATGTCATGACCTTCTTGAATATCGGTGCCGCGAGTTCGCCTCCGTATCGCCCGATGCGCGGGTTAACCAGGCTCACCGCTACGACAAGTTGCGCGTCATCGGTGGGGGCCATCCCGATAAATGACGCAACGACACCATCTCGGTAGCATCCGCATGTTGGGTCGACGTACATTGCAGTACCGGTCTTGCCACCGATTCGGTACCCGGGGATTTTCGCGTTGGTTCCGGTGCCACCCTCACCAACCACACTCTCCAGCATGGCCCGAACCTGCTTCGCCGTCTCAGCGCTAACTACTTGCGTCACAACCGGTGCCGGTGGCCGCTCGACTGACCCGTCCGCATTGAGCACCCCGGCCACCAAACTTGGTTGCACTCGCAACCCATCATTGGCTATGGTCGCATAAACGCTCGCGGCTTGAACTGCGTTCACACTCAACCCTTGCCCGAATGCGATAGTCGGGAATGACGTAGCAGTCCAATCCTTGTACTTGGGCACCTTACCGGAACTTTCACCTGGAAAATTGAGGCCGGTCTCCTCGCCGATGCCGAATTTCTTCAGATATTCATAAAGGGTGCGGCCACCGATTCGCTCCGCTGCCAAAATAGTGCCCATATTGCTGGATTTCGCCATCACTCCGGCGAGTGTGAGCTTTAAAGTTCCATGCGGCTCACTGTCGTGGAATACCTTGTCGCCACGCTTTAGGCCACTAGGAACAGTGAAAGTAGAGTATGGCGTTGCCATCCCTTGGTCCACCACCGCGGCTATGGTCATCACCTTGCTGGTTGAGCCCGGTTCATAAACAGCACTAAGTGCCCGGTTGCCGCGATCCCCCGCGGCCGCTTCACCTGCGCTATTCGCGTCAAATGTCGGCGCCTCGGCTAACGCCAAAATTTGCCCCGTCCTTGGATCCATGACCACGACAGTGCCGCTATCTGCCCGCGATGACGCGACCTGCGCCGCGATTGCTGATTGCGCGATATGTTGAATGTCCCGATCAATCGTCAACTGGACACTTGCTCCGGCTGTTGCATCAACTTGCTCACGTTGTGCAGTCGGAATCACTCGACCCCCCGGCCCCCGCTCAAAAGTCAAACTCCCTGCAGTTCCCGCGAGTACGGCGTCGTATGCATACTCAATACCGCCGGCGCCAATACCGTCAGCACCCACAAAGCCAATAACATTGGCGCCGAGATCCTCTCCTGGGTAAATCCGACGCGCTGTCTCCTCGCTAAAGACGCCAGGCAGGCGTAGAGCCTCAATTCGACGCCAAGTATCGGGGGTGAGTTCCTTGGCGACATAGACGAAACGACGTTCGCCCGTCAAGCGACTGATGAGTTCACCAATATCCATTCGAAGTATTGGGGAGAGCGCAATCGCTACCGCGGTGGGATCAGTCACCAGGGTTTGGTCGACCGTCAGATTTCGAGCCTCCACAGTTACTGCCAGCGGTTCACCAAAGATGTCGACTATTGACCCGCGTCCAGCCACAATCGGCACCGTTCGCAGTCTTTGGTCCAAGGCGGCAGCCGCAAGGGACTCACCGCGCACCGCCTGTAAGTCAATTAGTCGAGCTGCGAAAATGGTCAAGGCGATAACGACCAACAAGGTAAGGATTCCGCCGCGACGAGCTGGATTACCAAGCCGCAAGTTACCTACTGGGCGCCCAGCATTTGGTGGATCAACTCTGCTCCGCGAATTCGGGCGCTGGCGAGTTGAGGTATTTGCCATACTGCAGCCGTTCCTCAGTCCACCGGTTTGGCAACAAGGCCAGCATCATTACTGGTATTGCCAACCGCAATCGGCACCTCGGTCCACATCGAGTTTTCGTTCTGCTTGTCTTTACCGGCGCCCTTGCCGGCGCCCTTGGCATCCCCGGTCCCTGGCTTGGCCGCTTTCGCCGCATCCGCCGCAGCCGGATCATAATTCGCCCCCGGCGCTACCGGTAGGTCCGTACCTATCGCCGCACCACTTACGGCCTCCAGCGCGGTGGCATCAGCCGGAGTCTTAAGGGCGGTGGCCGCGGTGAGTGGAAGTGTTACGGGCCGTCCCGGGGCTGGCTTCGGGTTGCCGAGAATGGCGCCATCGGAAAGCCGAAGGAAGACCGGGTTTTGGTTCGGCACCATGCCAAGGGCGCGGGCCGAGGACTCAAGGGCACTAGGTGTTGACGCCTGCTCGACTACCTGGGTGAGAACGGCCTCCTGCTCGGCGAGTACCGCCTGCTCCTGTTGTAATTCACTTATCTGGAATGCGCCTTGGGCCAACGAGGTGTTGATTACCAACATGGCAACTAAGCCAATACCAAGAAGTCCCGTAACGAAAAGGATGAATACTCCCCGACTTGCACGTTCGGGCCGCAACGGTGATACCAATCGCAAATTCGGCCGAGCATGCTTACGAGCATGTGCACCACGCGTCGCGTACTCCGTGGCATCGGCACTCTTTGGGTCAAGATCAACCGTGGGCTCCGGGGTTACCATGTGCTTACGGGCAGCTGAACTCATGCCGCCACCCGCTCTGCTGCTCGAATACGAACCGATGCCGATCTCGGGTTGCTGGCAAGCTCTGTTTCATCAGCGGTTTCCGCCCCCCGGGTGAGCAGGCGCAACCACGGCAGCAAAGCGTCAGGAATCACCGGAAGCCCACGTGGCACATCTGGATTCGCACCATGTGCCAATGCCTGCTTAACCATTCGATCCTCGAGCGATTGATAAGACATCACCACAATGCGCCCCCGAAGGCAAAGGGCATCAAGTGCGGCGGGTAGCGCCGCTCGCAGGGCCTCCAAC
>CAJBZP010000128.1 GCA_903960135.1 uncultured Actinomycetes bacterium
AATACCTCGGAGTCGTCGCCGATCAGGTAGACATTGTTATCCACTTCCCAGGTACCACCATCGAGCGAGAACGTGCCGCTCGTGACAAGCACATCAACACGCGGCGACATCAGAGTACGACTACTGAACGGAGCACTTCACCGCGGTGCATCTTCTCGAAAGCCGCCTCAACTTGATCAAGGGCAATTTCCTCAGAGACAAATCGGTCCAAAGGAAGTCGACCTTGGAGATAAAGATCAATCAACATCGGGAAGTCCCGCGATGGGAGGCAGTCGCCGTACCAACTCGACTTGAGTGAACCGCCACGCCCGAAGACATCAATGAGCGGGAGATCCAGCCTCATCGTCGGATCAGGAACACCAACAAGTACGACGGTGCCGGCGAGGTCTCGACCGTAAAAGGCAGCCTCGTAGGTTTCGGGGCGCCCTACCGCGTCGATCACGACATCTGCACCGAAGCCGCTAGTGAATTCTTGGATACCTTCCACGGCGTCACGGTTGCGGGAATTAACGGTGTGAGTTGCCCCGAATTCCCGGGCTAGTTCAAGCTTGCGATCATCTATGTCGACGGCAATGATCGTGCGGGCCCCCGCCAATCTGGCCCCGGCGATGGCGGCGTCGCCGACGCCACCGCAGCCGATCACCGCGACGGTGTCGCCGCGGCTGACATTACCCGTGTTAATTGCTGCGCCGAGCCCAGCCATCACACCGCAGCCGAGGAGCCCCGCAACCTGGGCCGGGGCTCTGCGGTCTACTTTGGTGCATTGGCCGGCCGCTACGAGCGTCTTGTCTGCAAAGGCTCCGATACCAAGTGCTGGGCTCAATTCGGTGCCATCAACAAGTGTCATTTTGGCGTCGGCGTTGTGGGTGTTGAAGCAGTACCACGGCCGGCCGCGCCGGCAAGCGCGACAATCGCCACACACTGCGCGCCAGTTCAAGATGACGTAATCACCGGGTTGTACCTCAAAAACGCCCTCGCCAACTTCATCAACAAAGCCAGCAGCCTCGTGCCCGAGTAGGTAGGGGAATTGATCGTTGATTGCACCTTCACGGTAATGCAAGTCGGTGTGGCACACCCCGCATGCGGCGATTTTCACCTTTACCTCGCCGGGCCCCGGATCGGGAATCACAATGTCCTCGATCAAGACAGGCGCACCTTTTGCCTTGGCGATAACCCCACGAACAATCTCGGACATCTGTTTCCTCCACAAGTTGTGCCAAGCCCGCGGAAAACGTGGTCTGGGCGCGGCATCGCGTCTTCGTAGCCTAGCCAGCCCTACGGGTACGCCTGCGACATTGCCGAAAGTGCGGGAAAGCACCTCGCCGGCCGAGGAATGGCAATATCGTAAAGCCGTGGCCAGCCTCTTCGCGTTGCTGTCTAGCCTTACGGGTGGCTCTGCGAGCTTTCTTGGCGGTTTGACCACACGCCGGTTATCGGTATATGCGGTCACCGGCTTTGGCGCACTGTTCGCCGGCTTGATTTACGCCTTGGTCCTTACCGGGCAGCACTCATGGTCCCTGTCAGGACCGGAAGTCGCGTGGGGTGCGGTCAGCGGGGTATGTGCACTGATCGGCAACCTCGCTTTTTACACCGCATTGTCCAAGGGGCGAATGGGGGTGATCTCGGGCATTACCTCGCTATCGGTCCTGGTACCGATTGCCTTTGACGTGGTGCAAGGGATTTACCCAAACCCGGGCCAACTACTTGGTATCGCCGCATGTATCGGGGGAGTCATTTTTGTTAGCGCTCCAGAATTACGCGGCAGCCAAACGGGGGCAATGCCACTTGTCCTTGCCGCCGTTGCAACCGTTTCGTATGGGTTGATCTTCGTCACCCTTGGCTTAGGGAGTGAGAGTAGTGCGCTTGAAACCTCGGCGGTGATGGAGGCCACGATCGTCATTCCTTTGGCGATTGCCGCGATATTCACTCGTTCATTGGGTGGGGTCTCGAAGCGCATCATGCTGGTGCTCCTTGCCATTGGCTTTTTGGACGCAGCCTCAACTTGGTCGTATTCGTTCTCCACGACGATCGGCATGGTGGCACTTGATTCCGTGCTAGCGTCACTGGCGCCTGTGATTACGACAATCCTGGCGGCGGTGATTCTCAAGCAGGTGCTGAAGCCGGTTCAATACATGGCGATTCTGGTAATTCTAGCCGGTGTCGCACTTGTTACCTTGGCTTGATTGCGCTGACCCGTAAGCGCTCCTAGGATTCCAACATGCTTTCACTTTCGTCTTTGGCAAATATCGAACGGAGGTTTGGCGCTGAGATCCATGCGCCGATAGCCGCGTTCGAGATCGGCGGCCGGGCATTTGATTTCGATGCTGAGCCGGCAATTATGGGTGTCATCAACCTCTCGCATGACTCTTGGTATCGAGAGAGTATTTCGTTGACAACAAAGTCGGCGGTTGCCCGAGGTCGCAAGCTAGCCGCCGAGGGAGCCGACATCGTTGATCTGGGGGCGGAAGCGACGATGGCCGAGACGGCGACAGTTAACGCGGCCGCCCAAATAGCCGTGCTGGTGCCGGTGATCGAAGGGCTGCGCGCTGAAGGAATTCTTGTCTCGGCCGAGACCTATTCACCCACGGTAGTCAAGGCCTGCCTTGCAGCTGGCGCCAATGTGCTCAACCTGACGGGCCGAGAGCATGAGTCCGAGATATTCCAACTAGCCGCTTCCTACGATGCAACGATAATTATGTGCTACGTGCAGGGCACCAATATTCGCGAGGTAAGGGATTTCAGTAACGGGATCGATTTCACCGAACGCATGCTTGAGCATTTCGCCACCCGGATTGAAGCAGCCGAAACCGCCGGGGTGACCAGAGTCTTCATTGATCCATTATTGAGCTCACCACGTGGTGGGCAGGAGCGGTTGGAGCATCAAGTACTGACGCTGCTCACAAGCTTTAGGCTCCGTGGGTTGGGCTACCCGGTTTGCAATGCTCTGCTGGCCGGGTATGAGTATTTCGAGGAGCAATATCGCGATATCGAAACCTTCTTTGCGGTACTCGCGGCCCTCGGGCGTACGAATCTTTATCGCACCCATGAGGTGCCGAAGGTTCGCGCGGTCCTTAGAACGATGCAGGCGCTGTCGTAATCACTTGCGGGCAAGCACCACGCCTTCCTCGCCACTGTCGGACAGCTGCAGGCAGATCAACTTCATGCCTAAGCTTTCGAGGAGATCAGTTAGTGACTCGGACGAGTGCCTGTGTGATCTAAAGGTGTCGATAGTCTGGCCAGCCTCGAGTTGGATTGCATGATCGCCGACAGTTGCCACGCAATCTCGCAGCACTTCGGCTTTCACGCTTACGGTGGCAACTGCGAAAACTTCCGAGGTGTAGGTCGGCGCAACTGACCAACTCAAGGATTCAGTGTCAATCCCCGCGCCGCTGAATACCAGGGCCATCCAGTTATGCGCAGACCCGGTCGCGTAGAAATCACATAGGCGCTCGATCTCACCTGCCCCGTCGGGCAACATGTTGCCGCTGAAGGCAAAAAGATCACCATCGCGCATCAGCGATGCCACGGACTCGAATGCAGACATCGTGGTCAGCCCAGGCAGCACACCGAACATGGTGATGACTCGCCGCCCGGGCAGGTACTCGATTAGATCGGCGAGTGAGCCGCCGACCGTGGTGACATCGCAGGCGATCGAATTAAGGACTCGCACATTTTCTATCGCCTCTTGACGTGCGCCGGCTAACTGAAGTAATGAGGGCGAGATATCCGCAAGGGTGATCGCCACGTCGAGACCGGCTAGGCACAAATTGCGGACAAGGGCTTCCTCTTTGGAGCCATCACCGCAGCCGAGTGCGATTACGTGCACTGGAGTTCCCGGGCAGTTATCGGCGATTTCGGTGTAGACGTCATCGAAAGCGCTGCGACCAGGAGCTCGGTCAAAAAACGAGGTCGCGACCGCACGCCATGCGGCGCTTTGCTCAGGGGTTCGATAATGCGCCAAGCTTGGTATCACACCGCGGGAGAATCCAGCGGCGACAACATCCTGTAATTGCTGGGCACTAGCGGTTGGATGCTCGATCACTGATCAAGTCTATTTGCGGGGGCTCATTAAGAGGGCTTTACGACCGTCCAGTACGAGGCGGTATTGAGCGCGGCGAAGTTCGGCGGGACTGCGGCTGACGTGGCAGTGACACTGCATTTGCCTGTCTTCTTGCCGACTTTCAGCAGCCAGCCCTTGCTTGAATCTTTGACAACGGTGCACAGATTAGATCCCGTTGCGATCTTAAATGTCACCAACTTGCCTTTATTGGTCTTAAGTTTCGGGGCACCCATCACGTATGTCTTGCCTTCGGTGACCGTTTGCGGAGTCTTATTCCACACACTTCCGAACTTGGCGGATTGGCCAACCGGGATGGTCGGGATGGTGAAAGTCGCGGTAGCTGCGTCGAGCCCGTTGCCCGCTGGCGAATTCATCACCAAGACGCAAGGGGTGGCACCAGAGGTCACGGTCAATTGCTTTTGCGAAACGGTGCATCCTCCACTTGCGCTGAGCGTGACATTTACGCCGGTTGTGGAGGATGCGTACACATCATTTACTGACGTATACATGATGGCCGGCATCGTCCACGGGTCGGTAAAGTTTGGTGAGCCCTTACCCCAGCTCGCGGTGATAACTCCGGTTGCGGCGGAGGCGGGTATCGCGGTTACGCCGACTAGCAAGGTGGCGGCGGCAAGGGCGGCAATGTAACGGGTCATTAGGCGCATTACGCGATGATAGTGGTGGTGAGCATCGCGCGCGGCCGACTTGACAGATGGGAAGTCTCAGGATCGAATACGCCAATGAACTCAAGCCTTCTTGCCGGCACCGCTGTCGCCCTTACCGCTGGACTGGTCTTATCAACCGGTGCTATGGCCAATGCTGAGCCGATACCCGAAGGCACCGGGTATAGCAGCGCCACCAAGTTCATTGGCAGCGCGGCGAAAGCGAACCCGGTTTCCATGCCGGTGGTACCGACGAACCCGTACATGGCACCGGTGGGAAAGTCGAATATCCATAACGACACCTACATGTCGGATTCTTATCAGTGGGCCGGACCGTTGGGGAAGAACACCAAGGTCACTTCGCAGGTTGCTGGCGGTGAGTGCGCGAGTATCACTTTCAACTCAGCAGGGCAGCTAATTGCAATTTGCTTGACTCCGCAGACTCCTGCCTACTTGAGCCTCCTAGATCCAGATTCGTTGAAGGTCTTAACTCGATACAACCTAACCAATCGCCCCACCGCGGGTGGCGCTTTGTCGAATCGGGACTACACCGAATTGTCGGGGGGTTACTTCTATCTCGACAATCAGGACCGGGCAGTCGTGGCGACAGCCGACCGGCACATCATCACCTTCGAATTGGCACGAACCGGCTCTAAGTATTCATTCAAGCCAATCAGCGATATCGACCTTGCGACATCGATTACTGCAGGTCAACCCACATTCGCGGCCAGTGGAGATTCGATTTTGTCTGCATTGCCAGACTTCAACGGCAATATCTGGTTCGTCACAACCCAAGGACTTGTCGGTGCCCTAAACCCGCAAACCGGAAAGAGCCAGACCACAAGGCTTTCAGGTGAGGGAATTACGCAGTCATTCTCGATGGATGAGACTGGGGGCGTCTACATTGTGAGCAACATTGCGATGTATCGCTTTGATGCGGTCGCTGGCTTGCCAACATCGAGTTGGCGCATTGTGTATGAAAATGATGGCGTGCAGAAGCCTGGCGCAAAGAGTGCAGGTTCCGGTACCAGTCCGACGGTGATGTCCGGTGGTCGGGTAGCAATTACAGACAACGCCAATCCAATGAACGTTGTCGTGTATAACACAGCAGTTAATGCCGCATCTCGCGAAGTCTGCTCAGCGCCCGTTTTCGAAAAGAACGCGAGCATTACCGAGAATTCACTCATCTCAATCGGTACTTCGCTAATCGTTGAGAACAATTACGGTAACTTGAACGTCCAATCCGTGGCAAAAGGCAAGACCAGCACCCCCGGCTTTGCGAGGGTCGATGTCCAAGCTGATGGCACCTGCAAGAAGGTCTGGACCAACTCTGAAGAAAGTGCCCCGAGCGTGGTTCCAAAGTTCTCGGCCGCGACTGGCTTGATTTACACGTACACCAAGCCGAAAGGGCCTGGCAAAATTGATCGCTGGTACTGGACGGCGCTGGATTACCGCACCGGCGAGGTGGTTTATAGCAAGCTAGCGGGGACAGGTGGCAAATTCAATAATTCCTACGCGTCTTTGTACCTGGCACCAAACGGTGTTGGCTATGTTGGAGTTCTCAAGGGCTTAATCAGAGTTGCCGACATGAAGTAGTTGGCCGGCCCAGCACCTATCGAAATGCTGCCTGCAGCATCGCCAAGGCCTCGTCGACGCACGCGGAGTCCGATTTCGGGCGCTGGCGTGCGGCGCGGCCACCAGAGAAACCAACTAACGCCGGTGCGCCGACGACGTCAGTTAAGTTATAGAACTCCGTCCAACGCAGTGCCGAACCTGGTTCCAAATTTGAAGACTGCCCGGGCACCCCACCACCCACTATTCCGAACACTGTCTCCTGGCCCCACCACTGTTTGTCATATCGCAAGATAACTTTCTCAAGATCTCCGGTTGCAATGCCACCAATGGCCGCCTGGATGGCCTTGGATAATCCAGTAATACTTGGAGATTGGGCTTGCAGTAGTGAAACTGGCACCGCGACTACCACCGCATCGGCGGTTAGAACGGCACCTGACTCGAGTGTGACATGAACGCCATTCGATTGCGATGCGTCGACATTTGCAACTGGCGAGTTGAGTCGCACATCGAGGCCTTCGGCTAATAATTCCGGGATGCGCTGGTAGCCGCCTGAGACAAATGCGTCACCGCCGAGATAATCACCGCCTTCGGTGGGGGCTCGAGCACCTAATCGCGTTGCATCGAGGCCATACTCCTGCACGATGCCAGTCTCCACAGCCCAAGTGGTAAACCGATTCATTGGTAATCCATGCTGGCGTAACCACGAGGCCACTGAAGTGCTCGGATTCGGCCACGAATTTTCAAGCTGGCTCAAGAGTCTAAATAGTTGGTTCGACGAGCGCTCAGCACTGGGTGATGGCCGCCCGGTCTTGGTGTCACGGAAACTTTCATTGTCGTAGTCGCTCGGGATCAATTTAAGTTGAGCCTGCTGCGCTAGTGGCACTAGCGGGTTGGTCTTAAGTGCGTGCACCCAAGCGGCACCCATCTCCACAGGCACTCCCCACGTCGAATCGGTATGGACTCGACCTCCGACTCGATTCCGAGCCTCTAACACCACCACCTCGGCACCATTCATGGTGAGGTCGTGACCTGCGGACACCCCGGCCATGCCAGCTCCGATGACGATGACCTGTGGCCCGGAACCGTTAGCGATCAAGGTGCGCGATGCGCGCTGGCCTGATCGCAGGGCCCCCTGGACGGTTGCGGGGTAATCGGGGTCGGTGTATTCACCGGCAAAAACCAGTCGATTGTTAATGAGGGCTCGCGCTAGCGTGCTCCTAATACTTGCGGTTGCACCAACGGGCAGCGCCGAGTACGCCCCCTGTGACCATCGATCGGTGTCCCACCGCGTTACTAGTGTTGCGGTCGGGTTTGGCAGCTTTGCCCGAGGTAGACTTGCGATTGCAGATTTGTTGCCGGTAGCGATCGCGGTTGCAACTAGCGTGGTGGCACCTAGAAAATTTCGCCGACTAAGCGGTGAAGGCACTAGCACTTCGCCTTAAATGCTGATGGTCATGAACTCACCGCGGTCCGCGAATGCGTGAAACCGTGAGGTATCACCGGTGAAGTCAGTCTCATTTAGATCGACCACATACACCGTCGGGTCATCTAGGGCGCGATAGGCGTAGCGTAGATCAGTCAGATTGGCGATCGTGTGGGCGTAGGATATTTCATTTACGAGGGAGTGGTCGGGTCCAGGCTCTTTGATGATTCCCGGCGGCACGTCAAAGGTATTGAGTACGTGCAGGGCCAGCATTTCAGCATCGCGGCTGTCTGTTGGCGTCTCGGCCAAGGTGGTCAGGGCGATGGCACGCACGAACCGGGAAGCGCTGGTGTAGTCGCCTGGCAGCCCATGGAGCCCGGAGCCGACTCCCAGACTCTTGATGTTCATACCGTCACCCGTGCGAACATGTTGCCCCGGGCGATTTTCGGCTGAGAATCCGGTGTAGTTATTCAAGTTCAGCAGGTGCCACTCGAGGTAAGGGGAGTTGGTTCCGACACCTGTCGGGTTATCGACAACCACGACACCGTCGGGCCGAAACTCGATGGCCGCAGAGTCTTCGCGGTCGTGCACGAGTACGTGGACCGGCGGGGTGAAAGGCAGGCCGGCATCCCAGCCCCAGATGTTTATTTCGGCCACCGCTTTGCGCACCTCTTCGATGGTCGCGCATGTCGAGAGCAGATAAGAGGCCAGTTCGAGCTGGCTGACATCGGTGCCGTCACCGCGGGCTTCCGGCGCAACGAAAAATCCACCTACCATATAAAGCAGGTGGGCGGAGAGGCCGGCGGTGTTCATTCCGTCCATGATCGCGGCATCGATGCCCGTCACCGCGAGGCCGACCACTCCGTGGCGCGTGGTCCAAGTCTTGGTTGGGACGCCGGCCGGGCCGAGGGCCACCCTGGGGATGCCACGCGGGGTGGCGCACAGGGAAAAACTCATAAAAAGCGGGAAATCGAGGCTGCGGCCCACTACTACTGTGCCGTCCTCGGCCGTTGGTACCTTGAAATTCGTGCACATGATGTCTCCTTTAAGCCCGGTCCGCAGGTTAAGTGAAAAAGGCTTAAATGGCAAGGCAGTGGCCGGCCACCGGCCGACGCATGGGTTAAGGCCATGGGCCACAATGGGTTAGGGCCCGGCACTAAATTGCGGGCGACCACCTGCGACGAGGGGATGCATCGTGAACAGCATGGGCAGCGCGAACATCGAACAGTTCGACAAGATGAAGAACGCCGATGGCTTCATCGCGGCACTTGATCAAAGCGGCGGCAGTACCGCAAAAGCCTTGATGCTTTACGGCGTTGCAGAAACTGCATATAGCGGTGAAGGCGAGATGTTCGACGTAATTCATCAGATGCGGGCCCGCATCATCACTAGCCCGGCTTTCACCGGTGATCGCATCCTTGGGGCGATTTTATTCGAGATGACCATGGATCGTCGGATCGACGGAATCGGAACAGCCGAGTATTTGTGGAATCAAAAGCGCATCGTGCCGTTCCTGAAAGTCGATAAGGGCTTGGCCGATGAGGTCGATGGCGCTCAGGTGATGAAGCCGATGCCCGACCTGGCCGACTTGTTGGCGCGGGCGAACTCCCATGGCATGTTTGGCACCAAGATGCGTTCGGTTATCAAGTTGGCGAATCCGACCGGCGTCGACGCGGTCGTGGGCCAGCAGTTCGAGGTGGGTCGGCAGGTTATTGGTGCCGGCCTGGTGCCGATCATTGAGCCCGAGGTGGACATAAATAGTGCACAGAAGGCGGCGGCCGAGGATTTGCTCAAGCCGGCGATTTTGGCCGAACTTGATCAACTCAGTGCCGATCAACACATCATGCTGAAACTGACGTTGCCCGAGCAGGATGACTTCTACCTTGACTTAATCGAGCACCCACGGGTGCTCCGTGTGGTGGCACTTTCAGGTGGCTACTCGCGTGCCGATGCCAATGCGCGCTTGGCTCGCAATCACGGCATGACTGCGAGTTTCTCGCGCGCTCTTACCGAAGGTCTGTCGGCGCAGCAAAGTGATGCGGAGTTCAACTCATCTTTGGATACCGCGATCGGCAGCATCTTTGCGGCATCAACCACCTAGGGCGTTATGTGAGCTCACCAGGGGCAGTCGGGTGACTCGCCAAGGTGCCTTCCGCTAGGCCAAGTTCGATCTCGGCACCATGGCGTGACCACTTGGTGACTTGTTGACTGGTAACCGAGTCGCCATGCGCGACCTCCTGCAAGTGGAGTCCATCTAATAGCGACAAGATGCGCCAAGCGGCCGCCACCGGATCGGTGCAGTTCATCACCCCGATGCGCACCCCGTCTTCGATGATGCTGCGGATGAGTTGTTGCCATGCTTGGTTTAATCGTTGTGAGGTTTGTCTAAGTTCGGGTCGCCTAGCGGCTTCGGCCCAAGCATCTAGCCACAACTGCATCCCGAAATCGTCGCCGGCGCGGGAATAGGAGTCGAAGAAGAATCGCAGTTGTTCCAGGGGGCCTTGGCCCTGTTCCACCAAGGCACGGGTTGCGAGCAGGTCAGCCCCGGCCGCCCGCTCGAAGGCTTCGGCGATGAGTTCGTCCATTGAAGTCATGTAATGGTGGATCAGGCCGCTAGAGGCATCAAGTTCCGCCGCCACATCGCGGACAGTGGTTGCGGCGATGCCCTGGCGCTGCATAACCGCCAAGGTGGCGGCGATGATTGCCGCACGCCGGTCATCAGGGGTCATCCGGGCCATGTGGATACGTTAGACGCTATTGCGCAAATGTCCAATAAGCCCCTAGGGTGAGCCATCGGCCAAGTCAAGGAGAGCGATGATCCGCACGACACCCTTCCACCCGCGCTTGGCGGAGTTGAGCCAATGCCAGATGTGGGGCAATTGGTCCGGCTACCTGTCGGCCGTTCGATATGACCTATCGAGTAAGCATGAGTACTTCGGAGTTCGCAATGCGGCTGGCTTCTTCGACACGTCGCCGCTTCACAAATACTGGATTCGTGGACGCGATGCTGAACTCTTGTGCTCCTTTGTTTTTGCGCGCGATGTCCGCACCCTAAAACCTGGGCGTGCTCAGTACACGATCTGGTGCGATGACGCCGGCTTCATCATGGAAGACGGCGTGCTGTTTCGTTTCTCGGCCGATGAATTCATGCTCACTGCGGCGGAGCCCAACTTTGGCTTCTTGAGGAAACTAAGTAGCCGGTACGACGTCGAGATAGTCGACGCGACTGAAGATTACGCGTCACTGGCACTCCAAGGGCCAAGGTCGCGTGACATCCTCGAAGTACTGACCCCAGACATCTTGGGCCTTCGCTACTTCGGATTCACCGAGACGAAAATTGCTAATACCCCGGTGATTATCAGCCGGACCGGGTTCAGTGGTGACCTTGGCTATGAGGTGATGATTCCCGCCGCTGATGCACTGCGAGTTCTGGATGGGATTCTCGAAGCTGGGCACCCGCATGGAATTCGTCCGTATGGCGATGAGGCACTTGGTATGACCCGCATTGAGGCGGGCTTGCCGCTTATTGGGGTTGAATTCAACTCCAGTCGTTACGCCTGGACCGCAGAGGAGCGCTTCACACCCGATGAGTTAGGCCTCGGCTGGCTTCTGAAGGGTATCGAAGATGACAGTCGACCGTTCATTGGCCGCGACGCGATCTTGCGTGAGCGCGCAGATGGTTCCTCCCGGTGGCGAACAATAGGCATCACCGTGGCCTGGAGTGATTTCTATGAGCTCTTCGAGTCACGCGGGCACCTTGCGGTGCCCGATGAGCTGCCAGTAGCTTGGGAGTCAATGCTCTACAACGCCAATGGCAAACGCATTGGCTACGCCACCAGTTTCATGTACTCACCAATTCTTCAGCGTCATATCGGCATCGCCCGAGTCAAGCCGAAGTACGCCGAGCCGGGTACCGACATCTACCTTGAGCAAACGGTGAACCACGAATACATAAACGTGCGGGCCACGGTAACCACATTGCCTTTTTACAACCCCGAGAGGAAGACCGCCTGACATGTCGGACATCTTTAGCTACGACGCGATCGTCATCGGCGGTGGCCACAATGGGCTGACCAATGCGGCCTACCTTGCCAAGGCCGGAAAGAAGGTGTTGGTACTCGAGCAGCGCCACCTGGTAGGTGGTGCAGCAATCACCGAGGAGTTGCGCCCAGGCTTCCAGTTCACAACTTTTTCCTACGCGCTGAGTCTGCTGCGTCCTGAGATCATTCAGGAACTTGATCTAGTGAGTTACGGATTCATGCCCCTGCTGATGCGCTCGCATTTCGCGCCAATGGAAAACGGTGACTACTTCTTGCTTGGACCCGATGCGGGTCTTAATCGCCGGGAAATAGCGCGACACTCAAAAGCCGATGTTGATGGCATGGAGCGATTTGAGCATGACACCGCACGCGTACGCCAATTCATCAGACCGCTGTTTGATTCGATTCCTCCTAATCTGTTCAGCAATGATCCGGCCGATACCGAAAAGATGGCGTGGTTACTAAAGCATTTAGGCACCGGCGACAAGAAGGTCATCCACGACACGGTGCGCCTGCTGACGGGGAGTATCGCGGACTTTTGTGATGACTATCTGGAGTCCGACATCATCAAAGCCACCATCTGCTCGGCGGCTTGTGTGGGAATCAAATTGGGCCCAATGTCACCGGGCAGCGGCATGAACTGGCTGTACCTGTCAATGGGGGAGCACGACGGTGTCGGTGGATCCTGGTCCTTCCACAAGGGCGGCAACGGCGGCTTCACCCAGGTGCTGGCCCGGGCGGCTACGGCCTATGGCGCCGAGATCAGGCTGGACTCGCATGTTGATCACCTCATCACCGAAAAGGGTGAGGTGAAGGGTGTGGCCCTGCGCGACGGCACTGAATTTCGGGCACCGGTCGTGGTGAGCTCCCTAGATCCGCGGCGCACCTTCCTCGAGATTGCCGACCCACGCGAACTGCCGTCCGATCTGGTGGAGACCATTCAGCGGTTCCGCTTCCAGGGCGTGGCATCAAAGGTGAACTTCGCCCTCGACGGCGTCCCGGAGTACCCGGCACTAAGTGGCCGCACCGATCAGTATCTCGGGTTCATGAATCTGGCTCCGACTGTTGAATATATGGAGCGGGCCTATGACGCTGCCAAGTACGGTTGGTACTCCGAGCACCCGTACATAGATGCGTGTATTCAATCCTTCGTGGATCCTGACATGGCACCTCCCGGAAAGCATGTGCTGTCGTGCTTTGTGATGTACACCCCGTATGAACTCAAAGGCAGCACCTGGGAGGCGGAGCGGGAGAACATGGCCGACCGCGTGCAGGCGACACTCCAGGGTTTCTTCCCGAACTTCAACGACCTGGTACTTCAGCGCGAGGTAGTCTCACCAGACATTATCGAAGCGAAGACCGGTCTGTCGGAGGGCAATATCTACGCCGGTGAGTTCTTCCCGCATCAGATGTATTTCTTCCGGCCGGCGCCTGGTTACAGCGACTACCGCACGCCCATCCGCGGGTACTACCAGTGTGGTTCTGGCACCCACCCGGGCGGTTGTGTGATCGGCGCGCCCGGCCGGTTAGCCAGCAGGGAGGTACTTAAAGACTTGGGTGGGGGAAAGGCTTAGTTGATAACTCAGCGGGTGGCCTAACCGAGTACTCGGCTGCGATCTGGATCGTAGAAGGGACGCAGCTGCAGGCGGGCCGAGTACTTCTGGCCGGCGACCACCACCTCGAACCCGTCTTCGGCCAGCCAATCGGCGGTGACCCCGTCTGCATTGTCGATGGTGGCAAGGCCAACCGACGCGCCAAGGGTGTGTCCGAAGCCGCCAACCTGCAGGTAACCAACCCACTTTCCGTCTTTTAGTACTGGCTCGCTGCCATGCAGCACCGGCTCGGGGGAGTCCAGCAGCAAACACACCAATCTGCTGGTGCGATCGGTGCGCATTTTTTCGAGAGCGGCCTTGCCGCGGAACTCGGTTGGTTTATCCCAGGCCACCGCGAAGGCCAAGCCAGCCGTGATCGGGGTATCGGTGTTATCGATATCTATCCCGTAGTCGCGGTAGCCCTTTTCAAGACGCAGACTATGCAGTGCACCGAGTCCCACTGGTCGCAGCCCTAGATCCCCCCCGGCGTCTTCGAGGGTTTGCCACACCGATACCGCTTGATCTGTGGGTATGTAGAGCTCAAAACCCAGTTCGCCAACATAGGTGACCCGCAAAACCAGAACCCGTGAATAACCGATCTCAATTTCGCGGCCGGTTAGGTACGGAAAGGCAGCATTGGAAAGATCATCTGGACTTACACGCTGAAGTAGCTCACGTGACTTAGGCCCTTGTACCGTAAGGATCACGAATCCGGCGGTGACATCAGTGACCGTGGCGAACTCGCCATCGCGGATTTCATCGAGCAGCATTCGCTCAACGCGCCGATGCGTAACGTCGGAAACGACCACCATGAACTTTTCGGCAGCGAGCCGGGTCACGGTTAGATCGGCTTGAATGCCACCACGGTCATTGCACCATTGGGTATACACCACCCGGCCAACGGCACCAGCAACATCATTGGCGCTGAGTCGATCCAAAATATCAGCGGCGTTTGGCCCCTGGACGAGGAATTTAGACATCACGGTCATATCCATCACGCCAACGTTCTCGCGAACGGTTTTGTGCTCAGTGGCGATCCACGGGGTCCAGTGGCCGCGCTCCCAGGTCCATGGCACCGCCGGGTTCTCGCCGGTTGGCGAAAACCACTCGGGGAACTCCCAGCCGGCTGATACCCCGAAGTAGGCTCCGGCTCGCTCCCATGTTTCATGAAGTGGTGATCTGCGGATCCCGCGTGCGGTGTGCTGGTGGAAGGTCGGGAAGGAGCCATCGCCGAAGAGGACTCCTAGTTGCTCCACGGTGCGTTCCGTGCGAAAGCGCAGGGAGTTTTCAAATGGTAATGCGCGCTCGATACTAAATGCCGCAATATCAACCGGGCACAAGCCGTCAACGATCCAACTTGCCATGGCATTTCCGATTCCACCGCCGAGCAAAATACCTACCGAATTCAAGCCAGCGGCCACAAATAGCCCATCGACTTCGGGGGCCGGGCCGAGCAACGGCAATACGTCGGCGGTGAAACTCTCTGGGCCGCAAAACAAGGTTCGAATCCCGGCTTCGGAGAGGCTAGGGATGCGGGCCATGGCTTTCTCCAGGTGCGGAGTCATCCGATCCCAATCCGGGGCGATCGTGCCGAAGGCGAAATCCTCCGGTGCCTCTTTCGGGTACCAAGGGGCAGCGACCGGCTCGAAGAGCCCGACCAGCATGCCATCGCCCTCTTCGCGGAAATACCCGTAGCACTCCAGGTCTTCGATAATGGGCAGGTCTCGATGCACCCCGGCCATCGGCTCGGTAAGTAGGTAGTAATGCTCCGCAGCCTGCAGCGGCACATCAACGCCGGCCTTGCGGGCCAGTTGCCTGGTCCACAGCCCAGCGCACAGGACGACGGTTTCGGCCTCGACATTGCCAGCATCGGTCGTGACACCGGTAATCCGGCGCCCGGTGCGCGTGAATCCGGTAACCGAAATCCCCTCAAGGATGGTGGCCCCGCCTAACCGCGCGCCTTTAGCCATGGACGTTGCCACCCCAACCGGGTCGGCGCGGCCCTCGTCTACGACATATGAAGCGCCGATTAGGTCATCAACCCTGGCGAGCGGAAAGAGCTCACTTACTTCGCGCGGTGAAATGATTTCATTGGGGACGCCATAGCCGACCTGGAAGTCGCGCTCGCGGAGCAAGGTTTCGAAGCGAGCCGGGTTGGTAGCGACCGAGAGGTGGCCGACCGGGCGAAATCCAGTTGAGTGGCCCGTCTCCTCCTCGAGTCGTGCATAAAGATCACGGGAGTAGCGTGCCATCCAAAGTGAGGTGTCATCGTGGTACCCGGCGCTGGTGATCAGGCCGGCAGCATGCCAGGTGGTGCCGGCGGTCAGTTGATCCTTCTCGATGAGCAGCACATCTTTTACGCCAAGTTTGGTGAGGTGGTAGGCGATGGAACAACCAATGACACCGCCACCGACTATTACAACCTGAGCCCGTGCGGGCAGCGTGTTCACCATTTCTCCTTGTCGCTACGAGGTGTTTCAAGGCTTACAGATTGCCGGCGAAGGAACTGAGATCGGTGGATTCACCTTGGCGCTTGGACCATCTGCGATACAGCAACCAACCTACCACTATGACTAGCGTCGAGACCACCAGAATTATTGTCGCCATTGCATTCAGCGCGGGAGTTGGTGCGGCGCGCGCAACCTGATAAATCCGCATGGAGGTGGTCTCGGTACTGGCATCTGAGGATAGGTAGCGAACTAGGACGAAGTTGTCGAGTACATCGGCGAACACCAAAATGGCGCTTACGAGGATCGCAGGAAACAGCATTGGCAAAATCACTCTTCGGACGGCCCCGAGTGCCGTTGCTCCTAGGTCACGTGCCGCTTCCTCATAGTGCGCGCTAATCGTCAAGAGTCGGGCCCGACAAATGACGATGGGATAAGCCAATTGGAAGGTAACCAGCCCGATGATCTGGGCGGTGGTGCCTAAGCCGAAGGGTGTTGCGAGGTAGGTCACCATGAACAGCAGCCCGATCGCTAGGGCGATCTCGGGGATCACGAAAGTTATGAGAGCCAAGAAGTTGGCTCCGGCTGGCAATCGTCCGCGCCATCGATCCAGCGCCAAGGCGAAGAGCACGCCCAACGGGACGGTGATAGCAGTGGCGATTACCGCAAGCAGCACAGTGTGCGTCAGTGCATTTCGAATTGACTCATCATTGATTACCGAGCCATCGGGATCCCAGGTGTACCAGCGCAGTGAAAACCCTTG
Organism: uncultured Actinomycetes bacterium; assembly: GCA_903960135.1. GTDB lineage: Bacteria > Actinomycetota > Actinomycetes > S36-B12 > S36-B12. Next base: position 16,563 of record CAJBZP010000128.1, read on the forward strand.
CCAGGTACTCCTCGATCGGCCGGCATTGAACGAGAAGAGCACAACAACCGCGACTGGTACGAGCGACCAAAGCAGGTAAACCGCGGTGATGGCGGCCAGCCCATGTGCCCGCGCACCAGACATTCCTCGAGGCGCGCGATCGCGACCAGGCTCCTGCGCCTCTGAGAGCAGTGCCTCGGCCGGGGCTGGTGACACCGTCATGAGCGCACCTCGGCCTTCGCGTTACTGCGGGTGTACCAAATCATCGGGGCCAGCAGCACTAGAAGTACCAAGATAAGCAGGGCGCCGGCCTGCCCGGACTGGCCCGGTGTAGCGATAGATAGGTTGATCAGATTGCCGATCATCGAGGTATTCGGTGACTTAGACAGCATGTCACTGGTGAAGTAATCGCCCATCATGGGCAGTGCGATGAGCAAAGTGCCAGCGACAATGCCGGGCACGCTCATCGGGAGGATCACGCGGCGGAAGAGCTCAAACCCACTGGCGCCAAGATCGCGGCCGGCTTCGATGAGACTTGGGCTGATGCGGTCAAGGGCCGCAAATAGCGGCAGGAGCATGTAGGGCACATAGCCATAGATCAAGCCCATAACGACGGTGAACGGGTTGCCGCTCAGCCAATTGACTTCCAGCGGAATTATGCCCCCGAGCGTAATAATGGAATTGACGAGTCCGTCGGGCTGCAGCAGATTAATCCATGCCAGCATCCGCATCATGTACGAGATCCAAAATGGCGCCACCAATAGGGCGAGAATCAGTGCGCGGTGCCGGCCGGCGTAGCGTGCGGTGAAGTAGGCCACCGGAAAGGCGATGATCATGCAGGCGACGACTGCTACGACTACGTAGAGCAGGGTGCGCAGCACCGGTGGCAGGTAGAAGTTGTTCGGACCGACGAGTCGATCCCAAACGACCACCACCTGCTCGAACTGCCACTCCAGTGGGTTCCACGCTGGTACGGGCGACCGGAAGATGGGGTCGACCGTGCCGAAGGTAACGCAGAAGACAACGTAGAGAGGTACCAAGAAGAACAGCGCGATCCACACGATGCCGGGGAGGCCAAGGATCGGCCAGATGAAGCGCGAAGTGCGGTCGGGCAAGTCAGCCCCCCGATTTGAACTGCTGCCAAATTGCCTGATATTCGCCTTCGACTGCCACCGGGAGCTCCAATAGCGGGTAGCCCACCTGGAACCATTCTGGTTTGACGATGGCTCCGGCGAGGTTCGCGGGGAGCAATCCGTCGGCCACCATGGCCTCAGGGGTCAATGAGCGCAGCGGCGGTTGATATCCAACGAAGCTGAGGTTCTTCATCGCTACTTCACTCTTCAACATGTAGTTGAGGAAGTGGTGCGCCATGACCGGGTTCTCACCGCCCTTGAGCACGCAGAGGAAGTCATTGCCGATCACCCCTTGGCCGGTCGGCGGACTCCAGTAGCGCAGCAATCCGGGATCGACGCCTTCGGGTAGGTAGTACTGGCCGGTGATCATGTCACCAGACCAGCATTGCGACAGCGACATCGTGCCCTCGGGAATATCTGTGTACCCGGTGATTGTTACTCGCGGTTGGCTGACCGACAGCATCTCCAGCATCGAATCACGTGTTTGCCCAAGGACCGCAGGGTCACCGCTATTTACGTCGGTACCGCCATTGCGCAAAATCGTCATGGCAATAACCTCACGGTCATCGTCAAGAACAGCGATTGCGCCGGCGTACTTGGTATCCCAGAACACGTCATACGGGTTAGCCCGAGCACCTATGTCCTCGGAGATGAGGTCGTGCCGCCAGCCAATACCGGTGGTGTAGATCGTGTAGGGCACCGTGTATTGCCAGCCCTGGTCATAGAACGGGTTCTGGAACTCCTCCCATACATCGCTGATGTTCGGGATGTAGTCATGGTTCAGGGGTCGAATCAGATCACCGTAAACCAATTTGCCCATGTAGTTGTAGGTCAGGAATCCGACGTCAAATGGGACGCTGCCCGATCGAATCTTGGTCAGGGCCTCGGGCAGGTCATTAAATGTTGACAGCTCGACCTTGACGTTGTAATCGGCATACTCCGCTTGGAAATCCTTAAGCACGCGTTTGTAAACGTAGTCGGGGTAGTTGTAGACGCGAAGGGTGGCGTTCATCTCCGGTTCGAGCCCGGACGTAATGGGTTCATTGCCCGGGTTGATTGGCCATTTCACCGGATTCTGCGGTGAGGCAATTGGGATCTCAGTCAAGGGTGGCAACGAAGCCGCCGCGGAGGCCGAGCCGCCGCCGGCCGATGCTGCTGGCGCGGGGCTACCGAGGGGCTGAGCGCGTGCGCACGAACTCAAAACCCAGGCGCCGGGCACCCCCAAGGCGGAGGCTTGGAGCAGGCGCCGCCGGGAGATCGGGGGGCGGGGGCGATCAGCCATGGCAACTCCTTGGGTAGACCGGTCGGGGATGTGCTTCCTACCCTGACCGATGACTTAGGTTCTGACAAGAGAATTCGCAGTATTGGTGCACAAAGGACTATCGACCAGCAAGATTAGCACCGAGTGCTACTGCAAATGAGGGAGTTTCGTTGACTGATGGCAGCGTGAATGTGCGAAAGCTAGCCAAAAGCTACGGCGAGGTCGAGGCGGTTCGCGGTATCGATCTCGATATCGCAGGTGGTGAGTTTTTCAGCCTCCTCGGGCCATCGGGTTGTGGTAAGACCACCACTTTGAGGATGATCGCTGGCTTCGAGACGCCAACTAGCGGAGAGATCCGAATAGACGGTGTCGATGTGGTTCGAACATCAGCGCACGAGCGCCCCGTCAACACCGTCTTCCAAAACTATGCCCTCTTCCCTTTCTTATCCGTAGCCGACAACGTGGCTTTCGGGCTGCGTTATCAACAGGTAGATAAGGCCGGCGTCAAGCGCAAGGTGGCCGAGGCCCTTGAAATGGTTCGCATGGGCCAGTTTGCCAAGCGCAAACCGGGTCAACTCTCCGGCGGGCAACAGCAGCGCGTGGCACTAGCCCGCGCTATCGTGCTCGGCCCCAGAGTGCTGTTACTCGATGAACCACTTGGTGCGCTGGATGCCAAGCTCCGCAAGACTTTGCAAGTCGAACTTAAGTCCCTGCAGCAGTCGGTAGGTATTACGTTCGTTTACGTCACCCATGATCAAGAGGAAGCACTCACCATGAGTGATCGGATGGCGGTCATGGCGGCCGGCAAGGTCGAGCAGATCGGTTCACCGGCAGATGTGTACGAAAATCCGGAAACTGCTTATGTCGCGGACTTCCTCGGGAGCGCGAATGTTGTCAATGTGGAGGTGATCGGGGCCGGCGCACCCGGCCGCACGGTATTTCGCCTAGGGTCGGTAACACTCGAAGCCAGCGGGCCAACCATGGCACCGGGCCCGGGAACCTTGGTCATCAGGCCGGAACGCATTTACCTAGATTCAACCGCTGATGACGCCGTCGCCATTGCGGCAACCGTTGAACGCACCGTGTACCTCGGGGCGATGTCAGATGTAATAGTTCGCCTGGATTCGGGGCAAGAGTTGGTCGTGCGTAGGCCGAGCGAATTATCTGGGAGCCATCACCGTGATGAAAAAGTCATGGTGCACCTGCGCCCTAATGCAATGCGCTTGGTGCCAGCTGGCTCACTTCCCGCGGCCGTTGATTAGAAAAGCACGTACAGCTTGCGGATGGTTTCGTGAATCTCCCAAGTGCCCTTCCAGCCAACAGGTACCAAGAAGGTAACTCCCGGGCCGGCTACAAATGCCTCGCCTTCATCGGGGGTCACTGTCATGCTGCCGGATAAAATATGCACAAATTCGTTTTGTTCCAAACTCCAGTAGGACGGGCCTGCGGTGCACTCCCAGATCCCAGCTTCGGAATTGTTTTCGCCAGACCACATCGTGTGCCCGGAGGTTTGCATCGGGGCGCCGGTCGCTTCGGCCAGCGGCCCCCAGTCCTCGAGGTCTGATACTTCATTGGCAGCTTGGATGAACGGGGCAGTTATCAATGGTCCACCTTTTCGGTTTGAGAGTTCGGTGCCGCGGCCTTTAACGGTGATAGCGGTTGTCCGAGGTAGCCGCGGGCAACCATCGTGACAAATTGATAGATGGCGTCCTCGGCCGGTGATAGCGGCCCGGCCTTGGCAAACCCAGATTCGAGCCCGCGCTGCACTGATTCGCAGGCGGTCCAGTCTTCACGGTTGGTGATATCCCAGAAGTCAACCGCGTAGGCGGGATCAAATGTTGGTGAGGCAATTGCCTCCGGGGGGAACGCCCAGGAGCATTCAACCCAGGTTCGCCCTGGTGACAAGGGAATTGCCCGGTGCGTCATTATGTAATCTGGGTGCAGGCTGACCAGCAGATTCGGGAAAACCCCGATGTAGTCAATGCGCCTGAGTTCAGTCGCTGACAGGTTCGGTATCGGCACTCCATCGCTGTGACCGTCGAGTGACATCGTCATAGCGTGCTCGCGGAGGTCTTGCCATCCCCCTACCCACGAGCCAAGGGTCGGCGCCCAATTCTCGCCGCTTTCCGGTGGGCTGACCCGACAGAGCTCTGGATGGATCGAACTGCAGTGGTAGCACTCTTGGTAGTTCTCAATGATGATTTTCCAGTTGGCCTCGATGACGTACTCGTGGGTGGCCATCACAACCAGTCGTTCAGGTTGATATTGGCCGATGCGCTCCTCTAATCCCGCAAGGTGCATCTCAAGGGGGCCGGCGGTCCCTGATGGATCGAGGAAGATCCACCCGTGCCACTCCTGCACACAAAGTGCCGCGAGCGGAAATTCGGATACATCGAAATTTGACTCACCTTGGTAGCCGGCTGCGCTGAAAAGATCGCCGTCTAGCCGATAAGACCATGAGTGGTAGGGGCAAGTTATTGCCCGAGCCGTAGTGGACCCACCGCACGGAAGAATCTCGTGGCCGCGGTGGCGGCAGACATTGGCAAACGCACGCAAGACCAGATCCTCGCCGCGGACAAGCAGCACGGTGGTTTCACCGACTTTGTCGGCTCGTTGCATGCCAGCGGCGGCAATGTCTGCACTGCGCCCGATGCAGTGCCAGCCGGAAAAGAAGTTGGCACTCTCCCAAGCGAAAACCTCATCGGAGGTGTATGCCGCTGGCGGCAGCATTCGGCTTTCGCCAAATGGTGCTAGTGACTTAGCTAAGGCAGCCGGATCAAGTGGAGCAGGGGTTCTCGGGTTGGCCATTTTGAAATCATAGGCAATGGGGGAATTACCGTCCAGTTGGCGGGCCAATTCATTAGGTACAAATAACGGCATCGACCGCTATTGCGGTTGAGTTATTAACGATTACGGGATTGAGTTCAATCATCGCCAAGTGCCCATCCATGAGAAGGTTTGCGGTTTTGACCACGAGTTGGGCCAATTCGTGGATTGCATAGCCCTGTTGGCCGCGCCCGCCCATAAGTAATGCGGCACCTCGAAGTCGGCCGATTTCCTGAACTATTCGATTGCTGTCAGTGGGTAACGGGATAACCGCGACATCATTCATAATCTCGGCCCAGATACCACCTAGCCCGACGACAACGCAGGGCACGATGCCCAATCGATGGGCGGCAACGAAGATTTCGACACCGGGGTCGACCATGGCCTCAACCAACAATTCGGGATCAGCTGGCAGGTCCGTAATTTGCAATATCCTTGCGCTGGCTTGTTCAACGGCTTCCGGATTGGTCAAGCCAAGGGCCAGGGCACCAATGTCGCTTTTGTGGAGGAGCCCGGGGGCGCTCAGCTTCACGGCAACCGGGAAACCAATTTCGACGGCTGCTGTTGCCGCCGCCGCCGCAGAGTTTGTAACAACTTTGGCGTTCGGCACTGTGATTCCGGCGGCGCTTAATAACGCTTTTGCCGAGTGCTCGGCAAGGTACTGATTACCTACCGTTGCCGGAGCCTGGTTGGCGCAGTCGACAATTTGCAGCAGTCGAGCAGGATCTGGTGCGGGCAGTTGGAGTGCGGCAACCGCTTTCATCGCCGAGGCCAGTCCACCTACTGCATCATCTGGTTCCTGCCCGGGCATTGAACTGACCAGCATTGTCGAAAGCTGTGCCCGCACGCCTCCGGCAATGCCGCCCGCCCGGGTGGCATCCCATTCGGAACGTGGTCCGGCGGGCAGCCCAGGCGGTAGGTCCTGCACATAAAGCAGATGGCCAACCCCGGGGTCCAGGGCCACAGTTTCACAAATCGCGGCAACTGCTTCGGTGTCGGCCCAGACCAAATTAGTGTGGTCAAGGGGGTTAGTCGCGGTCGCGGTTTCGGGCAGCAGGGCGGCAAGTGCCTGCAGCGTCGGGGCAGCAAAGTCGGCAAGTATTGCCCCGGCGTCATCGGCGAGATCCGCCGCGAGGGTGGCATCGCCACCTGAGCAGGTAACCACCGCCGCGCCGCGCGCATCACGTCGACCAATCGCCAAGGCGCGTGCTGTCTCGATCAGTTCAACCGGCTCTCGAACAAGGACCCCACCGGCCTCTTCAATAAGTGCATTGAAAACTCTTTGATCACCGGCAACCGCTGCCGTGTGTGCTGCACCAGCTGCTTGGCCGCGCGAACTTCGGCCAGCCTTTAAGCAAACCACTCTTACGTCATTTTGGGCGCACTTGGCCAGTGCCTGAGCGAGTCTGGCCCCGTCGCCGTCACCTTCAAGGTAGGCACCTATTACTCGGACGCCGTCGGTGGTGGCAAGTGAATCTATCAACAATGCGGTGTCGACCACCGCGGAGTTGCCGACCGAGAAGATGGAGTGCAGACCGAGGCCTTGCCGATGGGCGAGCAAGACGACACCGATATTGCCGCTCTGCGTTATTAAGGCAATTGGTCCCGCGTCAGTTGGTAGCTGAGCGGCATCCCCCCACAGCGCTGCTCTGGCGGGCACGGATACCAAGCCGTTGCCGTTGGGCCCGATGACCGGCAGGTCACCGGCCGCCGAGATCAACTCCACTTGGGCTCGATCATTTCCGATCTCGGCGAAGCCGGCAGCAAAAACCACGGCGCCGCCGCAGCCTAGATCGCGCGACTGCAAAAGGTACCCCGGCACCGAGTCAGCCGGCGTCGCGATCACCACCGCATCTACCGGCTGGCTTAGGTCCGCAAGGCTAGGTACACATCGAAAACTAAGTACCTCCTGCCGAGTTGGGTGCACACCGACAACGGTCCCTGCATACCCATTTCGAATGAGGTTAAGCAAGGTGGTGTGCGCATAGGAGCCCGGGCGTTCGGTTGCCCCAACGACGGCGATAGAGCGCGGGTTAATGAGCCGTGAAATATCCATGTAGAAGGTAGAGCCGCTCAGGTAAGCATTGACTTGACGCCGCGGCGCTCAAGGGAGCGGACCACCACGAGCCGCTGGATCTCCGAGGTTCCTTCCCAGATTCGATCGACCCTAAGTTCGCGCCAGAATCGCTCGGCCGCTGTGGTGCGCATGTACCCGCGACCCCCGAAGATCTGAACCGCGCGGTCGGCGCACCGGCCCGCCGCTTCCGAGCAAAAAAGTTTCGCCATTGACGCTTTGCCATGCACCAGTTTGGGGTCGGCGCCCGCATCAGATAACCGGGCAACAGCCAGGCCGAGGAGGCGCCCGGCGGCAGCGTCAGCCGCACTGTCGGCCAACGGAAAACTCACCCCTTGATGGTCGATGAGCCTGGCACCGCCTTGTTCGCGGTGTGCGGCCCAATCAACGGACTCTTCGATTAGTCGCTGCATTGCGCCAACACAGCGCGCGGCAATCCCGAGCCTTTCCTCGGTGAACCAAAGGCGCTGCAAATCGTCGCCGTTACCAAGTCCGCCGAGGATGTCAGCATCTGCCAGTTCAACGTCGGTGAATCGCATGGTCGGGTGCCCATGCGGGTAGTTGTGGGTGAAAGGTACGTCAGCAATGATCTCAATACCGGGGGCGTCGGCCGGAACTGCGAACAAAGTAGGCAGCAACTGACCACCGTCATCTGCCAGCGCCATCACAACTATTACTTTGGCAACCGACCCAAATGTCACGAACCACTTCTCGCCATTTAGTAACCACCTGCCGGCACCAGACCGGACCGCGGTTGTTTTTATCCCCGATGGGTCACTTCCTGCATCAGCCTCAGTTACCGCATAGGCATCGTGTAGTTCACCGCGAAGGGCCGGCTTGAGCCAACGTTCGATCTGCTCGGGAGTGCCGGCTTTCCAGACGTTGTATGCGTTCGGGATATACCAAGAGACACCGTTAGTTGAGCGCCCAAGTTGCTCTTCGACGAGAAACCACTCGGTGGTCGTCCAACTATTGCCACCATGCTCATGCAAGTGCAACCCACCATGTAGACCATGCTCGAGCGCCCGCTGCGCTATTTCACGCTGCGTTGCTACGGGCAACGGACCGCCGGCCAACTCGGCCGTAACTTCGTGCGGGATCAACACCTCGTCGACGAAAGCCGCCGCGCGCTCACTTAACTCAGCAAGGTGCTTTGGGTCACTCGGGTCGGGGGCAGTAGACATCTGGTTGGCTCTCCTACACTGGTGCGCAGTTTCGACAGCAGCCTAACCTGAATGACCGTTCAATATCCGCACCGGTTGGAATTCCGATAGTCGAACCCAAGTTCGGAAAAGGAGTTAGATGGCAAAAACGGCCTTGGCGGCAAAAGCGCCCGAGGAGCGGCGCGAGCGAATTTTGCGGGCCACCATCGCCGTCGTGCGTGAGCGTGGGTTCGCTGGGACAAGGGTCACCGACATTGCCGCGGCGGCCGGAACTTCACAGGGCTTGATTCTCTATCACTTCGGTTCCCTGGCCGGCGCCTTCGCAGCCAGCCTGACCTTGCTCGAGGACGAGTTCTATGAGGAATTGGACCGCAACCTCAGCGAGGTGGTTGGCCCGGTGCCGCGCCTTCGCCATATAGCTGAACTCGGCGCCGGATATGGCCCAGCCGTGGGTGATTGGCGGCTCTGGCTGGAATTGTGGGTGCGGGCGATTCGCGATGACGATGCCCGAGCGGCGAGGGAGTCCTTGGATACCCGGTGGCGGGGTGCTTTGCGCCAAGTAGTGGACGAAGGATTGGCCGCCGGGGTATTTGCGGCAAGGGATCCGAAAGCCTCGGTCCTTAGGTTGGCCGCCTTGATGGATGGCCTCGCGATCCAGCTGGCCTTGGCTGAGCCGGGCATGACAACCGGCAAATTCACCGAACTGTGGTGGCAATCGGCGGTATTGGAGCTCGGGATATCCCCGTCCGGCGCGAAAATCGGCCCTACCGGGGGTGTGCGGAAAAAATAGACGCGCCCGGGCGGTACTTGCTGAATGCTCACTCAGGATGCTATCCTCCGGTTATTCTGAACGACCGTTCAGGATAAAAGGGTGTGAGAAATGTTTGCCAACCAGCGCCTGGGCGCTAGTGCGGACCAAGATTCAGCAAGGGCGCACCTGCTCTTGAATTTCACTGATTTAAGTAACTTCGATGATCGGCCCATCCCGATGATGGTTCGCGGCGACGGCTGCGAAGTCATCGACGCTAGCGGACGCCGCTATCTAGATGGGCTATCCGGCCTCTTCTGCACCAACCTGGGTCACGCTCATGGGGCTGAAGTCGGCGCCGCAGCCCAGCAGCAACTTTCGGAAATGGTGTATTCGCCGAACTGGTCGCTGACCCACCCCACCGCAGTACATCTCGCGGAACGGTTAACCACAGCAGCCGAGCCACTGGGGATGACGAGGCTATTTCTCACCAGCGGTGGCGGCGAAGCGGTTGAAGCCGCATGGAAGCTGGTTCGTCAATGGCATATTGCCAATGGCCAACCGCAGCGACGAAAGGCAATTGCCCGCGACCTTGCGTATCACGGGACTTCGCTCGGCGCGCTCAGTTTCACCGGGCTCGATGATTGTCGGGAGCCATTCTTGCCGCTGCCGATCCCGGTATCTTTCGTCAGCAACACCAATGCATATCGCCACCCGGATGGCGCGAATGAAGCCGCATTCACCAAGTCGTTGCTGGACGAAATTCACCGCACGATTATTCGTGAAGGCGCCGACGAAATCGCGATGCTGATCGCTGAGCCGGTGCAGAACTCCGGTGGGGCGTTCACGCCACCCGCGGGCTACTGGTCTGGGCTGCGCGAGTTATGCGATCGGTACGGGATTTTGTTGGTGGCCGACGAAACCATCAGCGCTTTTGGCCGGGTCGGTGAGTGGTTTGGCTCGATGCGATTTGCTGCTCGGCCCGACCTCATTACTTTTGCCAAAGGGGCGACGGCGGGCCATGCGCCATTAGGTGGCGTTCTCATGAATGACCGGGTAGCCGAACCTTTTGCGACCGGAGCGGTGACCTACATGCACGGACTAACTTTCAGTGGGCACCCGCTTTCGACTGCCATCGCGCTAAAGGTCATGGATATTTACGACCGTGAGCAGGTGTTCGAAAATGTGCGCGCCCTCGAAGGGTATTTTGAAAATAGGCTGCAGGAGTTGCGCGCCAACCCACTAGTTGGCGATATCCGCGGTGCCGGTTTCTTCTGGGCAATCGAGTTGGTAAAGGATCGTGAAACCCGTGAGATGTTTGACGAAGCAGAGGCAAATTGGCTCCTGCGCGATGAGCTATCTGGGCACATGGACGAATTGGGACTGCTCTGTCGATTAGATGATCGCGGTGAACCCGTTATTCAACTTTCGCCCCCGTTGGTCTCTGGCGCGAAGGAGATAGACCGCATGGTGTCGATCATTGGCGAGGCCACCGACCGCGCCTACAAATCTTGGGCCAAGGACCGCGCCCGGCTAATTAAGTCGGCTGGGCGGCGACCAAAGATTAATGTCGCCTAGCTAAACTTGCGCGCCGACCCGAAGCCCGTCAAGTACTGCCTCCTCGGCCGTACGCGGTGCGAGTGCATCGCCAATTAGCCGCACGTTTGCTCCGCGTTCGGCAAGTTCATGGAAGAGCGAGTCATTAGCGCGGTGGCCGGTGGCCAGCACAATTGCCGAGACCCCGGATATCTCCACGACCTCTTCGGTCAGCGTGTGGCCTAAGTAGACCGTGTCACCGGAGAGACCGCGGATCCGCAGATCGTTACGGATACTGACCCTGTGCCTGATGGCGTCCGCCACCATTTCCTTGCGCACATATTGCTGCAGGGCATGCCCCGCAGCCCAACCCTGAACACAAAGGGTTACCTGGTGCCCACGCTCGGCGACCAAGGTGGCGACCCCGAGGCCGATCCAGTCACCGCGCCAGTCAGCGACGAGAATGGCGCCGGCAGGTAATTGGGCTCCACGCAGCACTTCCCAGGAATCGAAGATCGGGCTGTTCACCTCAGCATCGAGGGTTTCGATGAGCGGGGCATAGGGCAAGGCGCCCGTTGCGAGCACCACAAGATCGGCCTGATACTCGGTAATTGATTTGCAGTCCGCGGTTTTGTTGGTTGAAATTCGCGCGCCGGCGCGTGTTGCCTCGCCGACAAGATTTGGCACAATCCCACCGAACTCGGCGCGCCCCGGCAGCAGTTGCGCTAACTGGGTCTGACCACCAAGGGTTGCCGCGGTTTCCCAGAGTTCAACGTCATGTCCACGTGCGGCCGCAACTGCGGCGGCCTTCAGGCCGGCCGGTCCGCCACCGACAATGAGCACCCGCTTCACGTTGTCGGTCATCGGTAAATTTCCGAACTCGCGCTCGCGGCCACTCTCAGGATATTGAATACAGGAGATGGGTACGCCTAGGTGGAAGTGCCCGATACAGGCCTGATTACAGCCAATGCACAGCCGGATAGTTTCGGTTTCGCCGTCATGGGCTTTATTGGGCAGTAGTGGATCGCAGATGAGCGCACGGGTCATCGCTACCGCATCTGCCTTGCCGGAGGAGATGATGCGCTCGGCTTCAGCCGGGGTGTTTACCCGACCGGTAAGGAAGACGGGTACATCAACGGCGGCGCGTAGTTGCGAGGATAGGTCCGCGAGATAGCCGGGTGGGTAGTTCATGGGCGGCACAATGTGCACGCTGCCCGAATAAGTCGCGCTGCTGCCAGCGGTCACCGAGAGGTAATCCACGTGATTGGCAAGGTACTGGCAGGCCTGCATTGACTCAGGCGGCGTCAGGCCGTCCTGATCTCGCTCGCCCAGGCTGATCCGAAGGCCGACGACGAATCCATCGGGGGTTGCTGCGCGCACGGCGTCAACTACCTCGTGCGTGAAGCGCATGCGATTCTCGAACGAGCCGCCGTAAATGTCATCACGAATATTGGTACGGGGGTTGATGAATTGCGAAGGCAGGTATCCATGACTGGCAACGATCTCAACCCCGTCGATACCAGCTGTTGCCATTCGCGCCGCGGTCAGGCCAAAGCCGTGCACGATTTCCTCGATCAAGGGGATGTGCAACGCCCGCGGCATCACGTGGAATCTCTCATTGGGTATGGCCGATGGCGCCCAGGCGACTGCGAGAAGCCCGTCGGGAGTGGTCATCACCTCGCGCCCACCATGAAATAGCTGTGCGAAAACATGGCAGTCATGTGCATGAATTGCTTCCGCGATTTTGCGGTACCCGGGGATCACTTCATCGCTGGTAGCCATTAACTCGCTGTCCGTGTACTCAGCAGTCTCGTGCACCCCGGAGACCTGAAGCACGATGTGACCGACCCCGCCGGCCGCGCGAGCGCTTTGATAGGCGATCAATTGATCGCCAACTCGACCCCGTTCGGCCATCACGGTGTCATGGCCTGAAGAAAATATCCGGTTCTTGAGGGTGATGGAACCTAGACTCAGTGGGCTAAATAGGCTCGGAAACACTTATTCAGTTTACGCGGGAGGGCATCATGGCGCGGGTCATAAGGGCGGGCGAGGGTGTTTTCTTCTATGAGGATCTGCACGATGGGGTTGGCAATATTTCAGTCCAACGTTATTTCGAGGGCGCGCACCCGTGGAAAATGGACCTAGAAATCTGGGAGCTACCGGTCGGGGCAACCGAAGGCGCGCACTCGCATGACGAATCTGAGCCCGAGTATGGGGCGATGGCCGAGATTTACCTTGTAATTGAGGGTAATGCTCAGGTCACGATGGACAAGGTGACGGTGGAGTTGGGTCCAGGGGACGCCGTGCTTGCCGATCCGGGGGTCGAGCACAATTTAGTGAATACCGGCTCAATACCTTTACGGATTCTGGTGATCACCGGCCCAGCCAAGCCAGATGACCAAGGAACCGCATGACCGCGCGGTATCTGGGTCGTCCTGATCTGGCTCGGAGCCGTGACCACCGTGCTAGTGCGGCTGGTTTCGACGGTTACCTGGCTCCTGCGACTCGGGCCAGGCGATGAGCCGACCAGCTTCCCCGAAGGGGTGTGGCTCGCGATGGGCTGCTATCTCGATGCCGGTACGTTCACCGGTGATCATCGGTTTGATTTCCAGTGCCATCGAACGGCGGCTCGAAGAATTAAGGCGTGGCCAGTCGGCGGTCATCTCAGAACTTGTTTAGGCCAATCGCAGTACTCGCGGCCATGTGATAGTCGTCCTTAGCCCCGATGATCATTGATGAGATCGAGTCGCATGTGACTACTAACTCAGAGTTAGTGGTGCTGATAGATGGCGATCTGCACGATTCCGCAGCTGTGAGTTCCACGATCAGCAGCATCGGGGGTTTTTGATCACTACTTAATCCTTTGCGAAAATCCGCCGTATGGAGTGGACGAAGCAGATGCCCGGGTGCTCCTGAGTCTCATGCACCTGCGATCGGTTGGTTCGGTGCAGAACGGCAATATTGTCGCTGAGTTGCGCGATCCGAATGACGTTGAATTGGCCAATGATGGAGCAGGTGACGATTTCATCGTCAGCCAGCGTTTGATCAGTCTGCTGCTGGCATCACCAAGCACCCAGCCGAGCGGTATGTGCCCATGGGAGCCACCACCTTTGGGGCGGTGGTCGCGGAGGCGCGAAATTGGGGCGTGATAGCCATTGGTTACCAGAGCGTTGATTGGGTTGATGGGGTTGATGGGGTTGATGGGCCGGTGGCGGCCGGAAAACTGTCGCCCGGGCTGCGCCTTAACCCAGCCAAGGATGAGTCCGTGACCTTTGGGCCGGGGGATCAGATCATCGTAATTAGTCGCACCGGCTAAGGATTGCGGCGCGTCAACTAGGTGCGCAGGGGCGGGCGTGCAAAGGTTGGGCGAAACATTTGGGCCCAGTCTCGACAACGGAATAGAGGTTAGACATGGCAAACGGCGTATCTCGGCCAGCTGGAGTGACCCTTGTTGGGGTCATCATCGTCCTCAGCGGATTACTCGGTGTGCTCCTTGGGGTACTTGGGTTGTTCAATCTCAATGATGCGGTCGGCGCCGGCATTTGGGGCGTGATTGTTTCAATTGTCATTGGGGTCATCTACCTACTGGTCGCCAAGGGCATCTTCGACGGTAACCGGGTCTCAAGGATCATTGTGGCGATCTTTACGGTGATAAATCTACTTAAAGGAATTTCGTACCTATTCGCGGGCCGCGAAATTATTGTCAACGGGATAATTGACATCATCATCGCGCTGATAATTCTCTACCTGCTTTATGGTGGCAAGGCGCGCATGTTCTTCGCCAGCTCCTAAGTAAAGGCCAACCAGCAGGTGGGGTGGTGGAATAATCCACCACCCCACCTGCTGTGCTTTCCTATGGCCTAGGAGCTAGGTCCTTGACCACGCAGGAGCCGGCCACTTGGGTGCAGGTGGTGGGCAGGGTCAAAGTACCCGCGTCATTGAACCCGACAGTTACTGATGCACCGGGTGCCAGCTGTCCGTTCCAGTCGGCGTTGGTCGCGGTCAACCGGCCGCCGGCAAGGGAGCCCTTGGCGTTCCACATCTCAAGGGCGCTACCTGTCCACGGCATGGTTACTGACCAAGTGGACACCGATCTAGTACCGGTGTTGGTGATCACCAGATCCATGGTGCGACCGGTACCCCAATCGGAGCTAACCGCCAAGGAGATAGCAAGTGCCGAGGTACCTACGGGCGCAGATGCTGTTGGTGTAGCCGTCGGTACCGGATTCGGTGGGACCGTCCCACCCATACCCGCGATGAACGCCTTAGCGAATGCCCACTGCCGTTCATTGATTTTCGTGCAGAGGTACAGGCCCTGGCTGGTGGAGGTGCACGGCGTATCGCGTGTCATCTCCCACCAGGCGAGCGTGCCAACGCCATTGTCCTTTACGAACTTAGCGACCTTAGCCGTATCAGCGATGGTGAAGATTTCGCTGGCGATGTCATTTTGCCCGATCATTGGCGTGATCCCAACAAGTGATAGCAACGCCGAATTCGAAAGGTTCGAGTAGTTCGGGATCGTCTTCAATGCGCTGGCGGTGTTCTGGGCCGCGGTAATGGCGTGCGTGCCCATGTCGGTCCACTCGGTGCCGTAGTCCATGGCCATTACGTTTACTGACGCAAGGTTCACCCCTGCGGCGGCAAACTCTTTAACGGTGCGCAGGCCATTGTTATCGAGGCCGTACGGCATTACTGGAACTGTTAGGGAGACCTCAACAGTCTTTCCTTGGGCTGCATAGTCCTTTTGCAATTGCGCAACTACCTTTGCGCGCCGCTGGTTCGACACCGCGTTGGCAATATCAGCGCCCTCGATATCGAAGTCGATACGGTCAGAGCCGAATCGGTCGACCACCTTCTTATAGGCAGCTAGCAGGCTGGCCTCATTCGTGCAGGCATTGGCCAGCTCGGATCCGGAAGCTCCACCAAATGATGGGATCACCCGGCCACCTTGTCTCTGGAAGTCGCCGATGACATCGTAAAAGTCATTGGTACCGCCAACTGTGTAAGCGGAATACCCACCCCAGGCGGGTGAGCACACCTTTCCGGCTTCCTGCACCACGAATGCGGCGGTCACGGCCTGAACGCCGGTAGCCGCGGACATGTTCACCAGGTTCGCCGTTGGCCACAATCCCATATCCACATACGGTGCGATCACGGTCTTGCCTGGCGTGCCGGTTATCGGTGCAACGGTTGGTGCAACGGTTGGTGCAACGGTTGGTGCAACGGTTGGTGCAACGGTTGGCGCAACGGTTGGTGCAACGGTGGGCGCAACGGTTGGTGCCACCGTTGGCGTCACGGTGGGAACCGGTGTGGGTGTAACCGCGGCAGCTCGGGTGGCGCAGTAGCCGAATGATGTTGGAGTACCCGCGTTAACCGTCGGGTTCCAAGCCGCTCCCTTGATTACGACACTACCGCCGGCGTCGATGGATTTCTTGGCATTCCACAGGCTATTAATCGTGATATCGGTTGGCAGAGGTGTACTCCACGTTTGTGGCGTGGTTGCGGTGGTGGTAATTGCCACATCAGCGCAATATCCCGAACTCCAATCGGTATTTATCGTGGTGGTCGCGGTAACTCCATTCGTCACCACCGGATTCGTGGCAGCGTTCACCGACACGGCAGGGATTACTGCCAGCGCAGAAATTGTGGTTGCCGCGATGACAACAGCTGTTGCAGTTCGGCTTTTAACCGGGGACATCAGAACTTCCTTAATTTGGGCAGGCCAGTGTGCGGCCTGCGGCTTTTATCGGATGGAACTCGTGATTAGGACGGACGAGCCCACTTGAAAGTTCCCAGCTAGGAGCCGCGGACGGTTGATTTCCTTGTGTATTTCTGGACACTTGTAGAAAACGTGAGGTTATCTACACTTCTCGGCACTGGGTGGTTGTCACCTCAAGTGCCTCCTTATGCCATAAAGTTTGACCATGGCACTGGATACTCAGAATTCCACCACCGGGGTAGTAGTCATTGAGTGCAATGGGCTTGATGCGACCCTGGCTTTTTTCGTCAAGAGTCTTGGTTTTCGACTTGAGGTGATCTCACCGGCCGATAGCCCGTCAATGGCGGTGATTTTCGGCTACGGGCTGCGCTTGCGGTTGCAGGAAGTAACTGGTGAATGTGCTCCGAGTCGCCTTCGATTGACTTACCGTGATCTGGACCTGCTGCCCTCGGGTGTCCTAGATGCTGGCCCGACACTTATCGCCCCCAATGGCACGCTGATCGACATTGTCGAAGCCGCCCCGGGCATGGTGTTGCCGCCGGTTGCCCAGTCACTTGTTGTCAGCAAAGTCTTTGGCAATGCCCGCTGGGGTACCGGGCGCGCTGGCATGCAATACCGCGATCTTGAGCCGGGGCGCCAAGGTGGTCGCTTCATCGCATCGCACATCAGAATTCCAGGTGGTGGTCCCGTTCCTGATTACGTTCACTTCCACCAGGTGCGCTTCCAACTCATCTTCTGCTATCGCGGTTGGGTGAAAGTCGTATACGAAGATCAAGGTGAGCCATTTGTTCTGCACGCCGGGGATTGCGTGCTGCAGCCCCCGCAGATCCGTCACCGTGTTCTAGAAAGCTCACCGGGGCTTGAAGTCATTGAAATCGGCTGCCCGGCTGAGCACGACACCTTGGCGGAGCACACGATTACCTTGCCCACCACGCAAGTATTGCCGGACCGGATTTTCGATGGCCAATTATTCGTGCGGCATCAAGCTGAATTTGCGACGTGGCAGCCGTGGCGTCATGAGGGGTTCGAATATCGGGACTTGGGCATCGCGAACGCCACCTTCGGGCTGGCTGGCGCGCGGGTGATCCGGCCAACAACCGGGGCCGCCACCCCGATGTCGCTGGTGGAAAATGAATTCTTCTTCACTTTCGTGATGGCTGGCTCGGTGACATTAGTAATGCCCGGTCATGCCGATCAGCCCTTGGAAGCTGGGGATTCATTCGTGATGCCGGCCGATCAAGAGCACGCGTTCACGGGGGTTTCCGCGGATGCGCAACTCCTTGAAGTCTCACTGCCTGGTGAACTTACCGCGGTCAGTTCCCCGCCGAGCCTTCGCGCCTAACCATGTCCGATATCCCGGTAATTGACCTAAGCGGTCTCGGTGACTCGGCGGCTGCCGACAACCAAATCAGTCAAGACCTGCTCGACGCATACAGCGAGGTCGGCTTCGGCTATGTAATCAATCACCCAGTTTCCCCAGACCTGCTGGCTGCCGTATTCGAGCAATCCCGCAAATTTCATGACCTGCCCTTAGCCCGCAAACTCGCGATCAAGCTCGACACATCGCACCGCGGATACATACCTTTCAAGGCGTCGACCGACGTGAACTCATCGCTCGAGAAAGTCACTAAGCCAAATCTGAGTGAATCATTCATGATGATGCGAGACCTTGGGCCAGCACATGTCGACGTAATCGCGGGGGAGTATTTATCCGGACCCAACCAGTGGCCGGCCGACCTACCCGGGTTCCAAGAGACCATGCTTGAGTATCACGATGCAATGAGCGCTTTTGGCCGGTCGCTAATCGGGGTTATCGCAACCGGCCTTGGCGATGACGGGCAACTGGCAGAATCCTTTGACTCACCCACCACTTGGCTCAGGTTGCTGCATTATCCGCCCCAGGAGCCAGCAGCCCCGGCCGACGAATATGGATCAGCGCCGCATCGTGATTTCGGGGCGATCACCTTGTTAGCCCAGGACGATGTTGGCGGGCTAAGTGTCAAAACTACCGATGGCCGGTGGGCTGATGTCACGCCGATGCCGGGCGCCTTTGTGCTAAACGTGGGCGACATGCTCAGCCGGTGGAGTAATGGGCGCTTGCTCTCGACTCCGCACCGCGTAACAAACCGCAGCGGCCGGGAGCGGTACTCGGTCCCATTTTTCTTTGACCCACATGTCCGCACGGTGATCGCGCCATTGACAAGTTGTGTGCCCCCGGGGCAGACCCCCGCATTCCCGCCACTAGTTTTCGGTGATTTCCTGCGGGCCGAGTTGGAGTCGGCGTATTTAGCCCACCAACCGGCCGGTTGAATTGCTTCCGTGATACCCCATGGGGTATCCTGCGGAGACAGTATTAATCCGCGGATCCGGGAGGTCAAGTGGCTACAAAGAAGGCAGCAGCGCCAATAGCCCACGTGTTATCGGATCAAGAGCGCCTTGCGGAGATCATCAAGCGCCTGTCGCGGGCCCAGGGCCAACTTGGCGGCATCATCAAGATGCTTGAGACCGGCCGCAGTTGCGATGAGGTCATCACGCAGATTGCGGCGGTTGGCAAGGCCATCGATACCGCTGCTTTTACGCTGATTTCATCGAGCCTCAAGGAATGCATACAAGAGGATCGTTCCGATGCCGATGCGGTTTCGGCTCAACTTCAACGCCTCTTCCTGATATTGGCCTAAGGAGCACGAAGTGCAAAGGCGAGTAGTAATCGTGGGCGGGGTCGCGGGCGGGATGTCCGCGGCTACTCGATTGCGCCGACTAGATGCCACCGCATCCATTGTGGTTCTCGAGCGCAGTTCATATGTCTCTTATGCCAATTGCGGGCTGCCCTACTTCGTTGGCGGTGTCATAGCCTCGCAAAGTGACCTTCTCCTACAGACTCCCGCCAGTTTGCATGCCAGGTTTGATCTAGATGTGCGGGTCATGAACGAGGTGCTAGGCATCGATCGTGCGGCCAAGACCGTGTTAGTTCGCGATCTGGAAGCCGAGCACGACTATGAACTTTCCTATGATGAATTAATTCTTAGCCCGGGAGCTCAACCCGTGGTCCCGCCCATTCCTGGTATCGAGCGGGCATTGACTTTGCGCACAGTGGAGGATGTCGAACGCATCGTCGCGGCCGTAAATTCCGCGCCCAAGAGCGCCGTCGTTATCGGCGGTGGATTTATTGGTGTCGAGACGGCCGAAAATCTGGCACATCGTCGCATCCCCACGACGATTGTTGAGGCAATGGCGCAAGTACTTGCCCCGCTGGACCCAGAGATGGCAATACCGGTTGCAAATGAAATTCGTCGACACGGTGTCGAGTTGCGTTTAGGAGTTTCGGTAGCTGCCATCCATGGTGCTGAAGTCGAATTGTCTGATGGCTCCAGGGTCCCTGCTGAGATGGTGATTTTGGCAATTGGGGTGCGCCCGGACGTCACATTGGCTCGCGCTGCCGGCCTCGACATCGGTCCGCGTGGCGGGATTCAAGTTGATGACATGAATCGGACGAGTGACCATTTCATCTATGCCGTAGGTGATGCCGCCGAGAAGAGTGATGCACTCGATGGCCAGTCAGCGCTGGTCCCATTGGCTAATATTGCAAACCGCCAAGGTCGCGTGGTCGCAGATCACATCATGGGCCGACCGGTGCGGCCGGTCACTACCATCGGCACGGCTATCGTCAAGGTCTTCGATCTGGCAATCGCGACGACCGGGTGGAACGAGAAACGACTTATTGCTGCTGGGTTGCCCTTCCAGATCATCCATACCCACCCGGGCTCGCACGCCGGCTACTACCCAGGTGCCAAGACAATGGCGCTCAAGTTGATTATCAGTCCCGTTGATGGGGCAATTCTCGGTGCGCAAGGGGTCGGACGCGAAGGCGTCGATAAGCGCATCGACGTCGTCGCCACTGCTATTCGAGCCGGGCTCACCGCTCCCGACCTCGCTGACCTTGAGCTGGCATACGCACCACCATTTGGATCAGCCAAGGATCCGGTCAACATGCTCGGCTACATCGCCGAGAACCTACTGTCTGGACTGACCGTGAATGCACAGTGGAGTGAGGTAGCAAAGCTCAGCGCACTCGGTTACCAGATCATTGATGTGCGATCGGCAAGTGAATTTAGTGCCGGCACGATCCCCGGAGCGATCAGCATTCCAGTTGATGAGATCCGCGCGAGGCTTGCTGAAATCACGGCCCCAAATGTGCTGATCACCTGCCAAGTTGGCCACCGCGGCCATACCGCAACCATGTTCTTACGCGAGCAGGGAATAAACGCGGTGAACCTCGATGGCGGCTACCAGACTTGGCGGCATTCCCCAGCTTTTGTTCTGAGCAGCAAGTCAATGTCAATCCAGCCAACCATCGAAATGGAGCCCGTTCGTGTGTAGCCCCGCCACCTGTTCAACCTGCAAGAAGATCACCTACACCGGCTGCGGCGAGCATGTCGAGCAGGTGCTGGGGAGTTTCCCGGCAAGTGCCCGCTGTGATTGTCACATAGGAACTTCAGCGAGGTAGAGTCTCGACTGCTCAGGTAACCACCAGGAGGAGTCGAATGGATTCATCAGCGGGAAACTTGCGCGGTAAGCGCGCCCTCGTGACCGGTGCATCGCGAGGTATTGGGCGCGAAATTTCCTTGTCTTACGCGCGTGCCGGCGCCGATGTTGCGGTAGCGGCGCGAAATGCGGAGGCCCTGCTCGAGCTTCAAGGTGAGATATCAGCATTGGGGCGCAAATGTGTAGTCATCGCGGCCGACGTCACCCAAGATGGGGCTGCGTCAGACATTGTCGAGCAGGCGGTCATGGGTCTTGGCGGCCTCGATATTTTGGTCAACAATGCCGGCGGCAATAGTTTTTCAGTAGCCCTGCAATCAATGAAGTTCAGCGGCTGGCAAAAAACGATGACGCTAAATGTCGATTCAATTGTGCTGCTCATTCAATCCGCTCTTCCAGCCCTCATCGAAAGTGGAAACGCATCCATCATTAACGTCGCCTCGGTCGCCGGCCTGCGGGGTGCGCCGTTAATGTCGCACTACGGTGCCGCTAAGGCCGCCTTAATTTCATTGACGCAGAGCCTGGCGATTGAGGTTGCAGCGCAAGGGGTGCGGGTCAACGCCTTGGTACCCGGCTGGATCGAGACCGACCTCACGGGTTTCTTAAGGTCTGAAGACACCATTGAGCAAGGGCTGTTGAGTCAAGTGCCGATGGGGCGCTGGGGCCGATCAAGTGAGATCGCCGAGGGGGCGCTCTTCTTGGCAAGTGATGCATCGTCGTTTATGACCGGGCAGTTACTCGTGTTGGATGGTGGGCTGAGCGCTCGCCCCTAGGTCATTGTGATCACATGCGGTTGGAGTAGTCCCAAGAGGTGATCACCAGGTGGTCAATTCGGATGGCGACTTCGTGCTCAATGCGTGAAAGTAGCCAAGCCGCCAGCTGCGAATCACTTGAAATCGAATACCGCTCGAACAGTTTCGGCAGCAGATCGGCGGCATCGGGGGCACTGAGACTTGCCAGGCCGGTGCCCCGAAGGCCGCGGTAAGGGGGTTGGTCGGCAGATATCTCGAATCCACAATTCGGGTTCCGGCGGAGGCGCTTTGCGACTACGGAGTCGGCCTGGGTGCAGCACCAAAGGGCGTCGTCATCGAATAGATACCAAAGTGATTGCACCAACGGGCTGGCTTTGCCTGCGGTGGCGAGCCTTATTGGGATACAGGTGCGGCGCAGATAGGTGCGGATTTCGGCCTCGGTCCATGGTCCTGAGCGCAGCGTTACACCAACTTGGCCACTCATCCCCCTTAGCTCCGCAACTTACGCTGGGTGAAGAAGAAGGCCGCAATGACAATCGCCAGCACGATGATGAACAGCAAGGTCCAAAGATCGAACATTTGATTCACGAGCCGCACCGCGAGGGCAAGGCCGATCATGCAGGCGGCGAAGCCCTGTAGAAAGAGGGAGAATCGCAATTGCCGACGGGTCACCGGATCCACGATGTGAGCGTACTTTGTGCGGGTAGTCGGTGCGTCCTTGGTGGGTTATTCGGCGTTCCATTGCCGAATAACTTGCTGCTCATGCTCGAACCCGAGGGCGGATAGTCGGGCCGGATCAAGTGCGAAGAGCCGGCCGTCGATGGGTGGTAAGCCCAACCAAGTCGCTGTCAGGATGCGCAGGACATGCCCGTGCGCGACGAGCACGCAGTCCTGACCTGCCGACACCGTTGGCCGACATTTATCGATAACCCGGGCTGTTCGCCTGGCCACATCGGTTAGTTGTTCACCCGGGGTTTGGCCCGGTGTTACCTGGTGGCGCCAAACCACCCAATTCGGATCACCCTGTTCAGCTCGAATTTCCCTGGTGGTTCGGCCCTCCCAGGAACCGTAATCCCACTCGAGGAGGTCATCGGTGAATTCATCCGGATGCAGGCCGGCAAGCTCGGCGGTCCTCCGACTTCGAGATAGTGGGCTGCAAAGCACCAAACCGGGGGTGACACCGGCTAACTCTTGGCCGGCAATTCGAGCTTGGGCTTCGCCGATCTCGGTGAGCGGGACGTCGGTGCGCCCGGTATGGCGAAGATCTCGACTCCACGCTGTCTCGCCATGTCTAATCAGCCATATTTTTCCCGTCATGGGGATAGCGTTTCACCGTGACATCCGAAACCGCAACTACCCCGGCTCAGCCCAGGCTCAAGGCCAATTCGCTGACCTTCGTGGATGCACTGGCGATTGGCTTGAATTCCACTTCTCCGGCCTATTCACTTGCTGCAGTACTTGGACCGATTGTCGTGTTGGTCGGTGTCAATGCACCCGGCGTGCTAATCGCATCCTTCGTGCCAATGCTGCTGATTGCCTCAGCATTTAACTACTTGAACAAAGTTGATCAGGACTGCGGAACCACATTCTCGTGGGTTGCGCGGGCGATGGGTCCGTGGATGGGGTGGTTGGGTGGTTGGGCCATCGCCATGACCGGCGTACTTGTTGTCGGCTCACTCGCTGATGTAGCAGTTCGTTTCACTTTATTGATGTTCGGTCAGGATGAGATGGCCGAAAATCGATATCTGGTAATGGGTATCGCGGTGGTCGTCATAATCTTCATGACCTGGATTTGTGTAGTTGGAACGGAAGCGACCTCGAAACTGCAAAATGTCTTGGTGCTTGCGCAGATCGGCGGACTGCTAATTCTGGTCGCCGTCGCGCTGATCCGGGCGTTCACCGGTTCGGGTATACCGGGTGCTCCGTTGCCGGAGTGGTCCTGGCTTAATCCCTTTGGGCAAGGCTCCGGTGCGCTCACCGGTGGCCTGCTACTTGGGGTTTTTGCTTATTGGGGTTGGGAGTCAGCTTTCAACCTAAGTGAGGAGACGAAAGATTCGTCGCGAATTCCCGGCCTTGCCGGGTTGGCGTCAACGGGGATTTTACTTGTCACTTATGTCGGGACGGCCATTGCCGTTTTGGCATTCCTTGGTCCGAGTGTGCTAGCAGCCCACTCCGATCAGCAGGAAATGATTTTTGCCACTGTTGCCGGTGAAGCCCTAGGTGGCTGGAAGTGGATTGTCCTTGCGGCGGTCGCAACATCGGCGTTGGCGTCCACTCAGACCACGATCATCCCGGCCTCGCGCACCGCTCTATCGATGGCCCGCAATCAAGCCATCCCGAAATATTTCGGCAAGATTTCCGCGACGCGCCAAACTCCGAGTGTGTCGACCTGGTGGGTTGCGGCGATTGCAATCGTTTGGTACGTCGTAGTTAATCTCATCAGCACGAATGCGCTAATTGACTCCGTGACTGCACTTTCCATGCTGATTGCCTTTTACTACTCGCTCACCGGATTTGCTTGCGCCGTGTACTACCGCCGCCAAGTGCTGCATAATCGCCGAGCCTTCTTCTTGATTGGCGTTGGGCCGGTCATTGGCTCAATCATGCTGGTGGCTCTATTGGTGTTGTCCGGAATGAGTATGGCGGACCCGACGAACTCCGCGACCGGTGAATCCTGGTTCGGAGTGGGCCCACCGCTGTTAATCGGCGCCTTCATCTTCTTGATGGGGATTATCTTCATGGTGGCCTCGCGCGTGTCGAACTCACCGTTTTGGCACCGCAAGCCGTGCGTTGTTGATCCGGCACTGGTACCGGTGGCTGATGGGGGTACCAAGGCGCACCACGCCAGTTGATTCAACGGATTTCGTGTTTTCGGCGCAATGGCGTAGATTGCGGAGTCCGTAATACATCTGCACGCGAGTCTTGGCACCATCGAGGTCGATTCCGGACCACAATCGAGACGCGCTTGTCGTCTTGATTGGATATTTTTAATGAGTTCGAAATCTTCGAAGAGTGCTGTGCAATTTTCCGATTTGGGCATTGCTTCCGTTCTGGTTGATGTGCTCAAACGTGCCGGTATTAAGGAGCCATTCCCGATTCAGGCGGCGACGATTCCTGATGCGGTTGCCGGCCGCGATGTGCTGGCCCGGGCCCAGACCGGATCCGGCAAGACCCTAGCTTTTGGCCTCGCGATGCTCACCAAGCTCGGTGGCCGTCGCGCCGAACCCCGTCAGCCCTTTGGCCTGATCTTGGTGCCAACTCGTGAACTCGCTATGCAGGTCAGCGATGCGTTGCAGCCGCTGTCCGATGCCTGCGGGGTCCGTGGGCGGTTGATCGCCGGTGGCATGCCGTACATCAAGCAGATTCAGGCTCTTGACCGTGGCGTCCATTATCTCGTTGCCACCCCTGGGCGCTTAGTCGATTTGGTAAACCGCGGATCAGTCGACCTCTCGAAAGTAACCTTCACGGTACTTGATGAGGCAGACCAGATGGCCGACATGGGTTTCATGCCGATCGTTCGTGAAATCCTCGACCTCACCAGTCGAGGCAGCCAACGGCTACTTTTCAGTGCGACACTCGATGGCGATGTCGATGCGTTGATCAAGCGCTATATGAAGGATCCGGTTCGGCATTCGCTGTCACCGGCTCAGGCATCAGTCGACACCATGGACCACCACGTCCTGCTTGTGCACCCGGCTGATAAGAACGAAGTTGTCACGCAAATCGGTGCTCGTGATGGTCGCACCATTTTCTTCGTCCGCACTCAAGCGGGCGTTGACCGACTAGCTGACTACATGACGTCGCAGGGTGTTGCTGCTGGTGCGCTGCACGGTGGTAAATCACAGGCGGTGCGTACGCGCACCCTCGCCGATTTCCGCGCCGGCGTCACCCCGGCACTCGTGGCAACAGATGTCGCTGCCCGCGGCATCCACGTCGACGGTATTAGTTTGGTAGTCCATGTGGATGCGCCCAATGATCCAAAGGATTACCTCCACCGCGCGGGCCGCACCGCACGCGCCGGTGAATCCGGCACGGTGGTGACTTTGGGTTCACCCCGCCAGCAGCGTCACATCAGCGCACTTACCTCGAAGGCCGGGGTGAAACCGGCGGTGGCTCGGGTGCGTCCGGGTGATGCGCAGTTAATTTCAATTACGGGTGCGCAGGAGCCATCGGGTATCGCTTGGTTCCCGCCGAAAGAAAAGCCGGCAAAGCCGGCATTTCGCCAAGGCCAAGGTCGAGGTGGCCCTCGAGGACAACGTGGCCCGCGCCAACACTCAAATGATCGCCCATCCGGTGGACGTCCCGGTGGGCATCGCAAAGCGGCAAAAAGCGGTACCGCCCGTAATAGCAAACAAAGCCCTAGATAAGGCTTTCATCAACGAGTAGGTGTCCTTTTTGTTGACGCCGGCGATCCCACCAATAGATCCCGAGCGCACCGAGGCCCACAAGTAATTGCGGTAGGAACCAAGCCAATCGCCAGATTAGGTCGGCCGCGATGGCGGTTGAGCTATCGAGACCGAAACCAATCAGGAGCGCGACGAGTGCGGCGTCGACTGTGCCCAAACCGCCGGGGGTCAGTGGAACCGCGGTCAGTAGTAGCGCAATCGAGAACGCAGCGAAAACCTCCAAGAACGATAAATCACCCGGATATGCGCCAAGGCCGGCTAGGGCGACAATGAGCACGCCGATCGGGGCTAATTGCGCGCCGAAGTTGGCTACTGTCAACTGGGGCCAGCGTGTTGCGATCATCTCGGCTGCCTGGGTGTGGAAGGTGACCAATGAGCCGGTGATGTTAGGCGCTGGCTTCTTGAACTTCGTAAAGATTGCGCCAACTGGCTTGCTGACGAATGCGCCGATGCGGCGGGCGCCATCCTCACTTCGCAAGATGATGATGACGAAGATCAGGGAGACAATAACGACAACGACCCCGATCATTGCTAGCACGTTGTATGCGGTAGCTGATTCGCCGTTGAAGTTCAAGAGCAGAAGTGCGACGGCCGGCGTACCGAAAGTGAACAGGTAGGTAAATACCGCGTCCGCGGACACAGCAGCAGCAGCGCGAGCTGAGTTCACCCCGTACTTGGCCAAAATCGCGTACTGCGTTGCCACGGCCACTGCGCCGCCACCGGGAACCACATTAGAGAGTAGGAAACCGGATTGGCGCGACACGAACGTCGCGCGATAGGACAACTTAGGGATCGCTGCTATTCCGGTATATGGGTAAATGATGATGTTGGCCAGCGAGGCGGCACCGAGTGCTGCGATCCACCACGGCCCCATTGCAGCGACCTTGGTAAGTGCCGTCTGGTAATCCCCGAACTGCGGGAAGAGGAAGGCGAAGACCAAAACCATCACAGCAATGCCCACCAAAGCGAAGATGATCTTGCTCCACGGGTTCTTCTTGCGGGTTTTAGATGTGCTAGGTGGGGCCGTGGTCATATGACAACTCTACGTGCTGGCGCAGGGCTGATGCTTGAGTTGCGTCTTCGCTGGGCACCGGGGATTAGGCATCAAGTTCGGGAAACTCATCCTCGCTGATGTCCTCCGCGGGTTTCGTGCGGTCGCGGCCAAACGTACCCACAATCATCAGGCCGTACCCCACCGATGGCCCGATGAGTAAGGCAAATAGCACGGTGCCAAGCCCAACTACACCACCCAACAACCAGCCGATGCCAAGGACAACGACCTCAATCGACAGTCGCACGGCGGGAACGGGCCAGCCGGTGCGCTGATGAATTCCGGTCATCCAGCCGTCTCGTGGTCCCGGTCCGAGGTTCGTGGTCAGGTAAAGCCCACTGCCGAGTCCGATCGCGGCGATCCCGATGAGCACCTCCGCCAACTGCAGCGCGAATATTTCAGGCCTTGGCAGGAAAACAAGTGAGACTTGTAAAGCGAGTGCGATGACGATCGCATTGCTGATGGTGCCAAGCCCTGGGCGCTCGCGCAATGGAATCCACAGCAGCAGTACGAGGACGCTTACTAGAAAGGTGGCAAGCCCAATTGACATCGGCAATTTCGTGGACAGTCCTTGCGCGAGTACAGTCCACGGGCTAACCCCTAGACCGGCCGCCACCAGCATGCCGTCACCGGTGCCAAAGAGCCAAAGGCCGATAATGAGGATGGTGAAGGTGGATGGCTTGGTGCGCCATCTCGAGGGGGCTCGCCACCTGGTCACGGGGATGGTTCTTGAGGGTTTCAGCCAACTCATGATGTCGGAAATGCTGAACACCCCTTTATCTAAGGCTTCTAAGATATAGCGTTTGATTTCTTGGAGGTCTGATGAAATCACAAGTGCGAGCCGGAGTTTGGCTGGCCCCAGGGTTAGTCGCCGCGCTACTTTTGATCACTGGTTGCGGATCAGGTGAAGAGGCGGCAATTCCCGCGGCCCCAAGCGCAGTAGCTGCAGCGTCCGCGGTAGCTGGGGATCCGGATGTTTTACTCGAGGCGCAGGCATTAACCGTACTTGATCAACCGGTGCGATACCCGAAAAAGAAGTCCGCGGAGATCACGAGCGAGATTCTTGCCCTGGATCCAGGTCAGGAAACCGGCTGGCACAAATACCGCACCCCGTTGTACGCATACATTTTGGAGGGCACGCTCACGGTCGAGTATGACGCCGGGGTAGTCAAGGAGTTCGCGGCCGGCACGGCCTTTATTGATGCCATGAACGTTTGGCTAAATGGTTCCAATCGGAGCGAAGCTCCGGTGCGGGTCTTGATGGTCCACCTAGGGGCGGCCGGGGTGACCAATAGCGTGCAACGCCCCTAACCCTTAGCAGCAATTCGCAAACCGGCATTGCGGTTTGGGGAGATGCCCCATAGCCTGCGGTGGTGAGCGTCGCAGCTGCCCCGGTTGGGGTGAACGACGCCCGACGCGTGCTGCCACTTGTCCTGGTCGTTGTTGCGCTTTCGTGGTGTGCCTTGGCACTCATGCCGATGAGCCACGATCAGATGAGTCACGGTCAATTGGGATTTGTTGCCATGTGGACCCTGATGGTTATGGCCATGATGATTCCGACCGCCTTGCGACCATTGGTGCGAATAGCCGGGGGATCCGCATTGCGCGCTTGGGCCTTCTTGGGTGGCTATTTAATGATCTGGGCGGCGATGGCAGTGCCGGCTACAGTTTTAGTCAATGTGATTCCTTGGTCCGGCCCGCTCATCACACTGGGCTGGATTGCGGTGGGGCTTTATCAACTGACTCCTTGGGCCCAGCGAGCGTTACGGCGCTGTCGGTCCTTGCGCGCCGCGGATCCGGCGTTTGCGTCGGGGACAAAGGAGGGGGTTGCCTGCGTGACCGCCTGCTTCCCGCTCATGTTGATCGGGGTGGTCACTTTGACCGGTTTGCATACAGCCGTTTCGCTGCTGGCGATGTTGGCGCTTGCAGTATTTATGACCTGGGAGAAGTCACCGCGTGTTGGCGCGGGCGCCCTGCGGGCCAGCGGAATTGCAATAGTGCTCGGTGCCAGCCTGCTGCTGGCACTAGGTGGGCCGGCAACCGGTCACCAGCATTCGGTGAGCCATCCAGCCCAACCAGGTTAGCCAGAGGCCGGTTGATTTATCTGGGATCTTCGTGAATGTTGTAGTCCAGGTCGACACCTGACGCGACGTCGGCAATCTCAATCAACTCAACGTCTTCTCGCCCGCGTAGGTAGGCCCGCGCACCTTCGTCACCACGGGCGATCTCGATAATCCCTGCCCAATGCTCCCGGCTGAACTTCACCGGGTGCCCGCGCTCACCTTGGAAGGTTGCGGCGGCGACCCCGGCGTGTGACTGGGCGATACGAGCACACCCAACTGCAGTTAGCCCCGGGAGATCAACCAAGGTGATGAGCGCACTGGTTGCTGAGGTGGTGAGTAAGTAGTCGAGGCCGGTGCGTAGCGATGAGCCCATGCCTTCTTGCCAATGCGAGTTGATAACAGGGATGGCGCCTGGCACCTCGCCGATCCAAGCGCCAAGCACGACCACAATTGGCGTGCAGCCGGCACCTTGCAGGATGCGAACGGATCGATCCACCAACCGCTCACCGCCTACGACCGCTGGGGCTTTCGGGCCGCCGAATCTTTGGCCCGCGCCGGCGGCCAGGATTAGTCCAGCGGTCGGATTGGGTGCGCCGGTCAGCGTGGGGCCCCCGGATGAATTGGGCCAGTGCTGGTGGTGAGCGATGCGCCGCTGCCACCCCAACGACTTTGTACCAATTGAGCGGCTATCGAGATAGCGGTCTCCTCCGGGGTACGAGCTCCCAGATCAAGGCCGATTGGTGAGTGCAAGCGCTCGAGTTCTGCACTTGTTAGCCCAGCTTCCTTGAGGCGGATCAGCCGATCCTCATGAGTGCGGCGCGAGCCCATCGCACCGACGTACCCGGCGTTTGTTCGCAAGGCAACTACTAACGCCGGGACATCGAACTTGGCATCATGTGTTAGCACGGCGATTACGGTTCGCGGATCAACATGCTGCTTTTCCAGCCAACGGTGCGGCCAGTCAACGACAACTTCGTCGGCCTCCTGGAAGCGCTTCTTGGTGGCGAAAATGGGGCGTGCGTCAACAACGGTGACTTTGAACCCGAGAAGCTTTCCGACTCGCACGAGGGCCGCCGAGAAATCAATGGCCCCAAAAATGAACATCTGTGGAGCCGGTGCGTAACTGGCGACAAATACGTCAAGGCCTTCACCGAGGCGTTCCCCTGCGGGACCGTAATGCAAGAAGCCGGTCGCACCGGATGCGAGCATGCCGATTACGTCTTCACGAACAGTGTCATCAAGTCGAACGGTGCCGAGCGAGCCCTCTGCATGATCGGGTCTAACTACCAAGTGCCGGCCCACATGGTGGGGTCCCCGCACGATTGTCGCCACAGCAACTGGTTGCTCGTCAGCGATACTGGCTGCGATCCCGGTGAGCTCTGGCCAAGTGTCACTATTTACTTTCTCCACGAAGACCTCGAGGATGCCGCCGCAGGTCAGGCCAACAGCGAAGGCATCGTCATCGCTGACCCCATAGGTCTCATATCTGAAGGCGCCATCGGCTAGCACCTGCTGCCCGACCTCAAAAAGTGCGCCCTCAACGCAGCCGCCGCTAACCGAGCCGACCGCTTCGCCGGTATCGGTGACGAGCATCGAGGCGCCAGCGGGCCTCGGAGCTGAGCGCCAGGTTCGAACGACGGTGGCCATGGCGGCGCTTCCGCCGTCGTTAGTAGCGGCCACTAATTCGCTGAGGACTTCACGCACGGCACTACTTTCGCCTATCCGATGCGCGGTTGCACACCGAACCCCTGATAATGGTGCCGTGGATGTAATTCGGCTCGTTCAAGTCACTGAGCAGCCCCTTGACGCCAGTTTGATGCAGTCGTTGGTCGCAGATCCGGCTGCCGGTGCTGTGGTGACTTTCAGCGGCGATGTGCGCGGCGTTGACCATGGGCGTCAAGTTCACGCCCTGACTTACGAAGGGCACCCGAGCGCGGCCGAGGTTTTGCGGGAGGTGGCCGAGCAGATTGCCGCCGAGTTCGACTTGATCGGCTTGGCGGTTGCCCACCGGATCGGCGAACTGCAGGTATCGGATGCGGCTTTGGTGGCCGTGGTGTCGACCGCCCATCGTGGTCCGGCGTTCACAGCCTGTCAGGCGTTAGTGGATCTAACCAAAGCCAAGCTGCCGGTTTGGAAGCACCAAGTTTTCGCTGACGGTACCGATGAATGGGTGAACTGCGCATGAGCATGCTGATCGATACCTTCGGTCGGGTGCACCGCGACCTGCGGGTGTCGTTAACAGACAGGTGCAATCTGCGGTGCACCTATTGCATGCCCAATGATTTTTCTGACTGGATCCCAGGGGATCACCTATTAAGTACGGACGAACTGATGACGGTGCTAGAAGTTGCCACCTCGCAGGGGATCACGGGTATCAGGCTCACCGGTGGCGAGCCGCTGCTACGCCCAGACATCGTCGATATTGTTCGTCGAATCAAAGCTTTGCCATCGGCGCCAAAAATCGCGTTGACGACCAATGGCTTGCGGTTACCCGAGATGGCGCAGGATCTCGCCGACGCCGGGCTTGGGCGCGTCAACATCAGCCTTGACACCCTACGCCGCGATCGCTTCAAGGAACTTACCTTTCGTGATCGGTTCGATGATGTGCTTGCGGGGATTGATGCGGCCAAGGCCGCGGGCCTGTTGCCGGTAAAGATCAATAGCGTGTTGATGCGGGGGGTGAACGAGGACGAAGCTTTGCCATTACTAAGACATAGTTTGGCTAGTGGCTGGAGCCTGCGTTTCATCGAGCAAATGCCACTTGATGCTGGTGGATCATGGGAGAAGTCATCGATGGTGACCGCGGCGGAGATTTTCGAGCTGCTGTCGACCGAGTTTGAACTTACGCCGGTGCCCAACCGCGGTTCGGCTCCCGCCGAGGAGTTTTTGGTAAACGGCGGTCCGGCAACCGTCGGCATCATTGCCAGTGTTTCGAAGCCGTTTTGCGCATCCTGTGACCGGTTGCGGCTTACGGCGGATGGGCAAATCCGCAATTGCCTATTTGCCCGTGATGAGACCGACGTTCGCGCGACCCTGCGCAATCCGCTGCTCTCAGATCAAGACCGCCGCGCCAGTATCGCGTCCTTATTCGGGAGCTCGGTGCTGGCCAAATTACCCGGGCATGGCATCAACGACCCGTCGTTTATCCAGCCGGATCGGCCGATGTCGGCAATCGGGGGCTAGCCGCCGGCAAATGGTGGGAGCACGTCAACTCGGGCACCGGCCGCTAGGTGCACTAGGGCTAGGTCACCGTGGGCGGCCAAGCCGTCGACCAAGTAACTGCAGCGGGGGGCTACTTGGGCAAAGGCTGGGTAGGACCTAACCAGCGAGTCCACGACTTCGCCCAAAGATGCCCCCGTGGCAGTGACGGTTGGGTAGCCGACCGCCGATCGTGCGGCGGCAAAGAGGTGCACTTCGACTTGTTGCATGAGGCCGACATTACGCGGCCTGGACCAGCAATCACCCCAGTGCCGGTCAATTTCGAGTTGTGGATGCGCATTGGGACTTTTCACCCTATTCTCAAGCCCACTCACTTCAAGTCAGCAACCGCGAATCGGGTACCGGGTTCGAGCACGGCCCGGGTGGCATTATTTGGAGGCTTAGTGGATTTACAGAACTCTTTCACGGTACCGGCTGATATCGATACCGCGTGGAAGACCTTGTTGGACGTGGAGTCCATCGCACCATGCATGCCAGGGGCCACCTTGGAGTCGGTTAATGGTGATGAGTTCACCGCGAGTGTCAAAGTCAAGCTCGGTCCGGTATCCATGACGTATAACGGTGAAGCGCGCTTCCTAAGCAAGGACGAAGCAAGCCACACCGCGGTTATCGAAGGTACCGGCAAGGAGACCCGTGGCGCGGGAACTGCAAAAGCGCTGATTACAACCAACCTCGTTGCCGAATCACCGGACCGAACCCGGGTGGACGTGACCACTGCACTGATTATCACGGGTAAGGCCGCGCAATTCGGTCGTGGCGTAATGCAGGATGTTGCCGGTCGAATAATTGATCAATTTGCGGGAAACCTCGAACAGGTCATCGGCGCACGCGGCGAGCATGCAGCAGCAGCGGCATCGGGTGATTCTTCAACCATCGTGACTGCTCCCGTGATCAAGGCTGCCGACAGCATCGATCTGCTCGGGACCGCGGGTGCACCTGTTCTAAAACGGGCCCTTCCGGTGATCATTGGGGTGATTGTTGCCGTCGCGATTGTTTGGTGGCTAATCGCTCGTTGAGCTAATCATTTATCCATGTGTCATTCCTAGAACTAGCCGGTATGGAAAAGGGGTAGGTAATGCAAACACCAGCGCCCGTTGATTATGCGCGAGCCACTTCGGTAGCCGATGCGATTGCCTTGTTGGAAAAGCATGGCGAGGAAGCCCGACTGCTGGCCGGTGGCCACAGTTTGTTACCAATGATGAAGTTGCGTCTGGCCAGACCGGAGATCCTGATTGACCTAAATGATCTCGATGAGCTTCGTGGGATCCGGATAGAGGGTGACGAAATTGTCGTTGGTGCAATGGTCACCCACGCTGAAATCCTTGACTCACCCGTGCTCGCCGAGCACTACGCCATCTTCCGGGAGGCCGAGAAGGTAATTGCGGACCCGATCGTACGCAATAAGGGCACGATCGGTGGCTCCATGTGTCAAGCGGATCCGTCGGAGGATCTGTCAGCTGTCGGCTCCGCCCTCAAAGGATCCGTGGTCATTCAAGGCAGTGGCGGCAAGCGCACCTTGGCACTGCGCGAGTTTCACGAAGGCCCATATGAAACCAAGGTAGGTGACGCGGAAATCCTCACCGAGGTGCGGTTTCCGATCAGGCCAGGCGCGGGTAGCGCCTATGAGAAAGTCGAGCGTCGAGTTGGCGACTGGCCGGTGGCCTCGGTCGGGGTATTCGTCGTAGTCGCAGGCGGTGTCGTTACGGATTGTGGGATCGGCCTGACGGCTGTTGGTGCCGAGCACTTCTGCGCTCCTGACGCCGAGGCGTACCTGATCGGCAAAGCTCCTACCGAGGAAAACTTGGCGGCCGCGGCGCAACTGGCTGCGGATGCTTGTACTCCTTATGCCGATCAGCGTGGCCCGGTCGACTACAAGTTGCATCTTGCTTGCGAACTAACCCTCCGCGCGTTGCGCAAAGCCGCCGCGTCTAGCCAAGGAGCCTGACATGGAAGTAACCATCACGATTAACGGCACTCCGGTAACCAGCGAGATTGAGCCCCGGACGCTGTTGGTGCATTTTGTGCGTGAAAACGCCGGCCTTCGCGGTACCCACTGGGGCTGTGATACCTCAAATTGCGGAACCTGCGTGCTCTGGGTCGATGGCTCACCGGTAAAAAGCTGCACCATGCTGGCTGCCCAGGCCGATGGCCATGAGGTCACAACCGTCGAGGGGCTGGAGCAAGGTGGTGTCCTTGACCCGATTCAGCAGGGATTCATTGAGTGCCATGGCCTCCAGTGCGGGTTCTGCACTCCCGGCATGATGATGACCGGGCGCTGGCTCTTGGATAACAATCCAAATCCGTCTGAAGCAGAGATTCGCGACTGCATTTCCGGCCAAATCTGCCGGTGCACCGGCTATAAAAACATTGTTGCCTCCATCCAGTGGGCGGCGGAGCATCCAGCGACAAGTGAGGTGACAGCATGACCGCTGTAGAGGAAGTGCCGCTGAGTGCGGCTGGCAACCCGATTGGTTTTGGTTCTATGCGCCGGGTTGAAGACGCGCGGTTTGTGCGTGGCCAGGGCAACTATGTGGACGATGTAAATCTTCCGGGCATGCTGCACAGCGCCATTCTCCGCAGCCCCCATGCGCACGCCCGCATAGTTTCGATCGATGCGTCTGCGGCAGAAGCGCTGCCGGGTGTGGTGGCCGTGATAACCGGAAAGATCTTGGAAGGTATTCCGCGGCCGTCTTTGCTAGGAGACAACTTCGCGTGGATGCCCACCTTGTCTTATGACACCCAGGCCGTGCTCGCCACGGACAAAGTGCGTTTTCAGGGCCAGGAGGTGGCTTATGTCATTGCCGAAAGCCGTTACATTGCCAAGGATGCACTTGAGCTGATAGATGTCGAGTACGAAATCCTCGAACCTGTCATGGACGCTAAGCGGGCTCTTGATGCTGGAGCACCGATTATCCGCGATGACAAAGGTCAAACGGATAACAGCATCACCGATGTGCATGGGAATAAAACTTGGGAGTCTGGCAACGCGGAGTCGACGGCGGCGGCCATCGCAGCCGCGAAGGCAGACCCGAATTGTGTCGTGGTCACGCAGGAGATCATGTATCCACGCGTGCATCCAGCACCGATGGAGACTTGCGGCTCGGTGTCGTATCTTGACAAGGTAACCGGTCAATTGACCATGTACACGACCACGCAGGCACCACATGCCCACCGCACGGTGTACGCAATGGTCGCTGGGCTGCCGGAGCAGAAGATCCGAATCATCAGCCCTGATATCGGTGGTGGCTTCGGCAATAAGGTTCCGGTTTACCCAGGGTACGTACTTTCTGTGATTGGCACGATCGTGACCGGCAAGCCGGTTAAGTGGATGGAAGACCGCAACGAGAATCTAGTCTCGACGGGCTTTGCTCGTGATTACCACATGACGGCATCCATTGCGGCAACCAAGGAAGGCAAAATCCTGGCCGTCGACGTGGATGTACTCGCCGATCACGGTGCCTTCAATGGGGTGGCCCAGCCGACCAACTACCCGGCGGGATTCTTCAATATCTTCTCGGGTTCTTATGATTACCCGGACGCGCACTGCAAAGTGACCCCGGTGTACACCAATAAGGCCCCGGGCGGTGTCGCATATGCGTGCTCCTTCAGAATCACCGAGGCGGCATATGTCATCGAGCGGGTAGTGGATTGCCTCGCCCAGGAATTACAGATGGACCCCGCCGATCTTCGGTTGAAGAACCTGCTGCGTCCGGAGCAATTCCCGTACATGTCGCCAACGGGTTGGGAGTACGACTCCGGGGAATATGAGAAGACGATGCGGGTAGCCATGGACATCGCCGGCTACGACGAACTGCGGCGCGAACAGGCGGAAAAGCGCGCCAAGGGTGAGTACATGGGAATCGGTATCTCCTTCTTCACCGAAGGCGTGGGCGCTGGACCGCGCCGGGACATGGACATCCTCGGGTTGGGGATGGCCGATGGCATTGAATTGCGGGTGCACCCAACCGGCAAGGCGCAGTTGCGCTTGTCGGTGCAAAGCCAAGGCCAAGGCCATGAGACCACATTCGCCCAGATTGTGGCCCATGAACTCGGAATCCCACCGGAGGATATTGAGGTTCTGCACGGTGATACCGACAACACGCCATTTGGCCTTGGCACCTATGGGTCAAGGTCCACCCCGGTATCAGGTGCGGCGGCATCGGTGGTGGCGCGCAAGGTGCGTGACCGAGCCCGAATTGTTGCGGCTGCGGCTTTGGAGTGTGCACCCGATGACCTGGACTGGGAGTTGGGTCGTTGGTACGTAAAGGGTGATAGAGAACGTGGCAAGACGATTGCCGAAATCGCCCTGCTTTCGCACAGTTCACTCGAACTGCCCGAGGGCGTCGAAGGCCATCTTGATGCGACGGCGGTTTACAACCCGCCGAATCTTACCTACCCGTATGGGTGTTACATCTGCGTTGTCGATGTTGATCCGGGCACCGGACAGGTGAAAATTCGTCGTTTCATCGCGGTTGATGACTGCGGCACCCGTATTAACCCGATGATTGTCGAAGGCCAAGTGCACGGTGGTTTGGCCGACGGTGTCGGGATGGCACTGATGGAGCTGATCGCCTTCGATACCGATGGCAATAACCTCGGTGGTTCCTTCATGGATTATCTGCTGCCAACGGCGGTGGAGTGCCCGGATTGGGAGTTGGGTGAGACGGTAACGCCGTCACCCCATCACCCAATTGGCGCCAAGGGCGTAGGCGAGTCGGCCACTGTTGGCTCCCCGGCCGCGGTGGTGAACGCGGTTATCGATGCGCTCAGCCCATTTGGCGTGCGGCACGCGGACATGCCGCTAACTCCGGCAAATGTTTGGCGGGCTATCCAGGGCAATGCCATTCGCGTTGATATGGCAGTCGAGTAGCCGAAGCGAAATTGAGTATGACAAGACGGGCGCTGCGCGAAAGGGCCGATCGGCTGATGGCTGAGCGGATTCCTTTCGTGCACGCCCGTGTTGTTTTCGCTGAGAAGCCCACTTCCGCGAAGCCTGGTGACGAAGCCCTCATCCTCGGCGATGGCACCATGGTGGGGTTTGTGGGTGGGCAATGCGCTGAATCGACGGTGCGAGCCCAGGGCCTGGCCGCCTTGCAAAGTGGCGATTGCGTGCTGCTTCGAATCGCACCAACCCCTGAACCTGATCAGCATGGCAAGATGGTGGTTCACAACCCGTGCCTATCCGGTGGCACTTTGGAGATCTTTATGGAGCCGGTGTTGCCAGTACCGCAGGTGTTAATTCTTGGTGATAGCCCGATTGCTTTGGCGCTAGCCGAAATCGGCTCGACTTTGGGTTATGAGGTTGCTGCTTGGGCAACTGGTCCGTTGACCAACGTTGATGCGGTCGTCCTCGCCTCGCATGGCGACGAGGAGGAGGCGGCAATAATCGCGGCGTTGAAGGCAAATGTGCCATATGTAGGGCTGGTAGCCAGCCCGAAGCGTGGGGCGGCGGTCCTTGATTCCTTGGATGTGACACCCAGCATGCGCGCTCGTGTCCATGCCCCCGCCGGCTTGAATATCGGTGCGCAATCCCCGGAAGAAATCGCGGTGTCAATCTTCGCCCAGATTATTCAAGAGCGTAAGGCTTCGCACCACGCAAGTGGGATTGCTATGGAGAGTGCGGCCGGAGCCCTTGATGCCGTTGACCCGATTTGCCAGATGAGTGTCGCGGCAGTCGAATCGAGTATTCATTCGGACTTTGACGGTGGCCGCTGGTACTTCTGCTGCCTTGGGTGCAAGGAGAAGTTCTTAACTGATCCGGCGAAGTTTGCTGGCGTGATGTGAACATCGCGGACAAAATCGGCTCACCGCAGGATCTGATCACCGGGCTAGCCGAGCATGATTATCTGACCGAGGTAGGTCTGGCTACGGCCCTGTTTTGCGCGGTGCGGCTACCCCAGCCACTGCTACTTGAAGGTGAGGCCGGGGTCGGCAAAACTCAAGCTGCTAAGGCATTGGCCAGCTTGCTCGATACTCCGCTAATTCGACTGCAGTGCTTCGAGGGGATTGACGCCGCAGAGGCTTTATATGAGTGGAATTATCCGCGACAACTCCTTGGCATTCGGCTCGCTGAGGCGCGGGGTTCGGATTTAGCCGAGGAGTCATTGTTCAGTCGTGAATACCTAGTCGAGCGACCACTGCTGCGGGCCCTTGAGCATCAAGGTCCAAATCCCGCGGTCTTGTTGATCGACGAAATCGATCGCGCTGATGAGGAGTTTGAAGCATTCCTGTTGGAGATGTTGGCGGAGTCCACCGTGACGGTTCCCGAGATCGGCACCTTGCGGGCTACCATCGCGCCAGTTGTCATCCTGACCTCGAATCGGACCCGAGATCTTCATGACGCACTAAAGCGCCGCTGCCTGTACCACTGGATTGATTACCCGAGCTTGGAACACGCAATTTCAATTGTCCGTTTGCGGGTGCCCGCGGCCTCGCCGGAACTTGCAGAGCAGATTGCGGGTGCGGTGCAGCGATTGCGTGGGCTAGATGTGCAAAAGCCGCCCGGTGTTGCTGAAGCGATTGATTGGGTGCACGCCGCAATGTTGTTAGGGATTGACCGCCTCAGCGCAGACTCGGTCTCGCAGACTTTGGGTTCGGTGCTGAAATATCGAGAAGACCAGGATTTAGTGCGCGAGCAAGGCTATGCCTGGGTCGCCGGTGCCTGAACTCCCGCAAATTGCGGCGTCGTTCGGTCACCTACTGCATGCCGCCGGGGTGCCGGTCACTCCTGAGCGAAGCGCGAGATTCGCCATCGCGATCACCCTGGCGGAACCGCAAAATCTGACCCAGTTGTATTGGCTGGGTCGGGTTAACCTAATTACGGCTCATGACCAGATAGATGTCTATGATCGCGTTTTTGCCCAGATATTTCGCGGCATCATTGATATGGCCGACTTTCGCGGCGATAGCGCTAACCAAGCACCGCCGACCGCTGCACCCACCGGTGACCGCAAGCCGGGTGATCCAAATCGCGGTGGCGAGTCGGATAACACTCCGCGCGGAACCAGTGCCACCCCAGGTGCGCGCGATGACAGTGATGACGACACCGACGAGGCCAGCATGATCGCGGCGATGAGCACCGATGAGCGGCTTGCGAATAAGGACTTCTCGGCGGTAACCGAAGAAGAGCTACTTCTGATTAGGCGGCTGATCGAGCAGTTGCCGTTGGTGCCGCCGATGCGCAAAGGTCGACGCCAGAGGGCGAATTTCGCCGGCCGACGATTGGATATCCGAAAGACTTTGCGGCGGTCGCACCGAACCGGCGGCGACCCGGTAAAGCTCATTAAGCGCGCCCGGGTGCCACGCCCGCGGCGCATTGTCTTCATCGCAGATATATCTGGCTCCATGGAGCCCTACGCCCGGGTGTATTTGCACCTTGCGCGGGGCGGGGTTCTCGCGATCGGCGCTGAAGCATTTGTATTCGCAACCCGGCTGACCCGCCTAACGCGCGCGTTGTCAATAAACGATCCCGATTTCGCCTATCGAAAGGCTGCTGCTGCGGCGCCAGATTGGTCGGGCGGCACTCGGATAGGTGAAACTTTGATGCGTTTCCTCAATGAATACGGTCGCCGCGGCGTGGCGCGCGGAGCCGTCATAGTGATAATTTCAGATGGCTGGGAGATCGAGGACCCAGCACTCGTGCGGATTGCAATGGAACGGCTCTCGCGGTTGTCCCATCACATTATTTGGGTGAATCCGAGAAAGGCCGTCGCCTCCTTTGAGCCATTAACCGGTGGAATGGCCGCTGCTTTGCCGTATGTGGATACTTTCGTTAGTGGGCACTCGGTGCGGGCGTTGGCGGATGTAGTGCGCGCGATTCGTGCCGTATCCGGTAACGGTCTGCCACACGGGGGGCAAAATAGTAGAGCCATAGGCTTAACCCATGCTCAGCGTTGAGGACTACCGCGCCCAGGTATTGACCGGGATCAAGGCGCTTACGCCAATCGAAATGCCACTGATCGACGCACATGGCTGCGTGCTGGCCACGGAGGTTACCGCGCCCTGGCCGCTGCCCTCCTTCGATAACTCCTCGATGGATGGCTATGCGGTGGTAGCGGCTGACATAGCCGCCACCAGCAGCGAGCACCCGGTGCAACTAAGAGTGATTGACGATGTGCCGGCGGGCTTTCGAGCCACCGAGGTGGTTGGGCCGGGAGTCGCGATTCGCATTATGACCGGAGCGCCGATGCCCGAGGGCGCGGACGCCGTCGTGCCGGTTGAGAAAACCGATGGTGGC
This sequence comes from uncultured Actinomycetes bacterium, assembly GCA_903960135.1. GTDB lineage: Bacteria > Actinomycetota > Actinomycetes > S36-B12 > S36-B12. The sequence goes on from CAJBZP010000128.1 coordinate 57,268, forward strand.
ACCGACCTGGTGCAGGTAACTGAGCCAGTGAGTATGGGTGCGAATATCCGGTTGGCGGGCGAGGATGTGTTGCTGGGTGATGTGGTCATGTATCCGGGTACCTACCTCACCGCTCGGCAACTATCGCTGCTTGCCTCAGTAGGCAAGGGCTCGGTGCTGGTGCATCCGAAGCCGCGGGTGGTGGTGCTTTCAACCGGCAGTGAACTTGTCGAGCCGGGTACTGAACTTCGAAAAGGGCTAATAACCGATTCCAATAGCTACTTACTTGTTGCGGCGGCGCAGGAGGCGGGTGCGGTGGCTTTTCGGGTGCCGCCGGTGATTGACGATGAGGGCGTCTTCATGTCGACCTTGGAAGATCAATTGCACTTCGCGGATCTGATCATCACCAGTGGCGGCGTGAGCATGGGGGCGTACGACACGGTCAAGGCGGTTTTGAGCAAGCTGGGTACTGTCACTTTTGCGAAAGTTGCCATGAACCCGGGAATGCCACAGGGCTACGGGCGCATTGGCCCAAGTGACACGCCAATCATCACCTTGCCGGGCAATCCGGTTAGTGCATATGTGTCATTTGAGACGTTCGTGCGCCCGGTCATTCGGACAATGCAAGGCCGCCAAGATATTTACCGTCCTTATGTGCAGGCAGTCTGCGAGGTGGAGTTAGCCTCGCCACCGGCTAAGCGCCAGTTTGTGCGTGCCAAATTTGGCGGTGCTGACAAGGCAACGGTCACCCCGGTGCGCGGCCAAGGATCGCATGCAGTCGGCGGGCTCTCTCAGGCCGATTGCTTCATCGTGATTCCGGCCGGGCAAGCGGCCGTGGCCGCGGGCACTACCGTTGACGTCATCGATCTAAGGAATTGGTGACCATGGCGGAAAAATCCTTCACCCATTTAAATGAGCGTGGTGATGCGCACATGGTCGACGTCACGGCAAAGGAAGTCACCGTGCGGTCAGCCACCGCTCGCGGGCGTGTCCTGGTGTCAGACGAGGTGGTGGGCCTGCTGCGTGGTGTTGGAATGCCAAAGGGTGATGCATTAGCCGTGGCCCGAATCGCCGGAATTCAAGGAGCCAAGCGCACCCCCGATCTCATCCCGCTGTGCCATCCACTCGCCATCCATGCGGTCGAGGTGGAGTTAGTCGTAGTTGACACTGGAGTGGACATCACGGTAACGGTGCGCACGGCTGATCGGACCGGGGTTGAGATGGAAGCCCTCACCGGGGTTTCGGTGGCGGCTCTTGCCTTGATCGACATGGTCAAAGGGGTTGATCGCATGGCATCGATTGCCAGCGTCGAACTTCTGGAAAAGCAGGGGGGCCGTTCGGGGCATTGGGTGCGGGGCCAATGAGCTACCGCGCACTGGTTATTACGGTTTCAACACGTACGGCGGCCGGTGTTTGGCAGGACACGTCCGGCCCAATTCTGGTCGCGGGTTTGCAGCAATTGGGCTTGGTGGTCGAGGGCCCGGTGGTGGTTGCCGATGGTGATCCGGTAGGTGCTGCCCTGCGCGCTGGCATTGACTCCGGGTTTGACTTGATCATGACCACCGGCGGCACCGGGCTCAGCCCAACCGACCACACCCCCGAGCAAACGGCCTCGCTCTTGGATCGCCAGATCCCCGGGCTCCCCGAAGCGATCCGAGCCCAAGGGATCGCCGCCGGGATCCCTAATGCGTCCCTATCTAGGGGTCTGGCCGGCCTGGCCGGCAACACCTTGGTGATAAATGCACCGGGCTCAGCAGGTGGGGCCCG
>CAJBZP010000129.1 GCA_903960135.1 uncultured Actinomycetes bacterium
GGTGGAAGGGGAGGTGCGGGTGCGTCAAGGAACTGTGGAAGCCAGCATCTTGGGCCTAGAGAGCGCTGCTCTGGGTCGATCCATCGCCCTTGCCGACGGCGCGGATGAGCGGTCGCAACGAGCGGCCGAGTCGCTAGCCGAATTGGGTGCCTTCCCGGTCTTGGCCACATCGCAGCGCCCGCGGAATTTAAGTGCCGGGGTCCGCACGGTCGATCCGGCCACCTGGGCAATGCAGCACCCAGACCTTGCGGCTGTCCTAACCGAAGTAGGGGAGCGAATGCTCACCCGCGGCAAGGGCGATCAGTTAGCGGTTGACGCCATGCTGCTAGATCCATTGGCGGTTTCTATTGCCGCGGTGCGAGCCGGGGTCACAGATGGGTGCGTGGCGGGGGCGACCCGTGCTTCTGCGGAGGTTGCCCGATGGGCCCTGCGCATTGTTGGGTTAGCCCCATCCGCGCGACTGCTTAGCAGTAGTTTCCTGATGATTCTTCCGGATAAACGAATATTCGCTTACGGTGATTGTGCGGTTGTTCCGGAGCCGAATGCAGAGCAACTTGCCGAGATCGCAATTGCCACCGCAGATACCTTTTCGTCCTTGACACATTCGCCGGCCCGCGTGGCATTGCTCTCCTTCAGCACAAAGGGCAGCGCCGAGCACGAGTCGATCTCGGTGGTGCGCGAAGCGGCCGAGCTAGTGCGGGTGCTGCGCCCTGAACTCATGGTTGATGGCGAACTGCAGTTCGATGCGGCCTTAGTGCCAGAGGTCGGCGAGACAAAAGCGGCCGGGTCCACAGTTGCTGGGCGGGCGAATGTCTTTATCTTTCCCAATCTTGCCGCCGGCAATATCGCCTATAAAATCACCGAGCGCTTAGGGGGAGCGCATGCACTTGGTCCCCTTTTGCAGGGTCTTGCGGCGCCGATAAATGATTTATCACGGGGATGTAACACTCAGGATGTTTTTGATATCGCCCTTGTCACTCTTGTCCAGGCCGCAATATATTCGGGTACTATGCCTGTTGAAAGGGCTTAATCGATGGTAATCCCGCTGGATGGTCTGGAGTATCACCCAAGTGGTGGCCCAGACGATCGTCATGGTGGCCCGGCGGTGGTATCCAAGTCGGCGCCCCTTTGGGTTCGGGTGCGCAAGAACCACTGGACCACCCGACTAATTGCCTTGGCCGCCTTCCTCGTGGTGTGGTGGTTCTTGACGACTCCATGGGCGTGGAACGGCGACAAGCCGATCATGTTGCCGCTCTACCTACCATCTATTCCGAGCGTGTGGAACGCCTTCATCAGGGCGAATACCATTCACCCGATTGCCGAGGGTGTTGACCGCGAAGTGGTGGGTGAGTATGGCTACTACCTCTGGCAGCACCTGCTAGCGACATTGCAGCGCATTGGCATCGGCCTATTCTTCGCAATCGTCATTGGCCTGCCCCTTGGACTGCTGATGGCCAGCGTAAAGATCATCAGTGTTTCAGTTGAGCCGTACATCAATTTCCTACGGTCACTCCCGCCCTTGGGTTACATCGGACTGCTCATCGTTTGGTTCGGTATCGACAACACATCGAAGATTTGGCTCCTATTTCTGGCAGCGTTTCCGCCTATCACCATCGCCACCATTGCTGGTGTCAGTGGGATCAAAGAGGATCAGATTCACGCTGCGCAGTCTTTAGGTGCATCTCGACTGCAGGTGGTCTCAAGTGTGACTGTCCCTGCAATTGCACCTGATCTCATAACTGGGATCAGGGTGGCACTTGGATTCGCCTGGACAACCGTTGTGGCCGCCGAACTCAACAATGGAATCCCAGGCATTGGCGGGCTCGCCTACCTGTCAGGTACCGAATTGAAGACCCCATTGACCATTACCTGCATCATCGTGATTGGCATCACGGCCATCGTGCTCGACAGCATCATAAAAGCCATGGAAAGGGTCTTAACTCCGTGGAGAGGAAAGGCATGAAGCTAGTTCGAAAGTGGTCAGGTCGAAATATTTTTTGTTAGGTACTTACCAACTAGAAGGGATGGAAATATGAAGGTAAATAGAAAGGTAGCCATGGTGAGCGCCGGTGCTGCGGCAGTGCTCGTCTTGGGTGCATGCGGCGGCTCCAGCTCGCAGGAGGCAGCCGCCGGTGGCGAAAGCGCCGCGACCAGTGCCTGCCCGATCGGTGCGGTGGATGAGTCCATCACCACGACGGCTCGCATCGCGTACCAGAAGATCCCGAACGGGGATCTAATAGTCAAGGACATGGGAATCCTAGAAGCCTGTATGCCAAAGGCCACCATCACATGGAGCGTTTTCAGTTCCGGTGGAGATGTCCTTCAGGCATATGGTGCTGGCTCTGTTGACCTAGGACTTACCGGTTCTAACCCGGCCGTTAAGGCTTTGTCTACCCCACTTAAGAACACCCTTCCGCTGATCCAGGATGTGTGGATCCACGATGTGATTGGTGCAGGAGAGTCCTTGGTTGTAAAGCCGGAGATTAAGTCAGCGGCTGACCTAAAGGGTAAGCAGATTGCGACTCCTTTTGGTTCTACAGCGCACTACTCGCTGCAGAACTGGCTGACCATCAATGGCCTGAGTTCAACTGATGTGACCTTGATCAATCTCGAGCCCGAAGCGATGGTTGCGGCATGGCCAGATCTTGCTGGGGTATGGGTCTGGGATCCAGCGCTGAGCGAGCTGCAAAAGGCTGGTGGCGTGATTCTGGCCACGGCGGCCGAGACTGCAGCAGCAGGGTTCCCCACATACGACTTGGGGAATGTTGTTGCTGACTTCGCGACTGCGAATACGCCCTTTATGAATATGTGGGCAAAGGCGCAGAACTACGCGGTGACGATGATTCTGGATGATCCGGCTGCAGCTGCCGAGAGCATCGCAGCAGAATTAGCTATCACACCTGCTGAGGTTCAGAAGATGTTCGGTGGTTTCGTCTATCTTCCGGCGGCCGATCAGGCCTCAGATAAGTGGCTGGGCGGGCAGTTGGCCAAGGACTTTGTCGGCACCGCCGGCTTCCTCCTGGAACAGGGTGGAATCGAAGGCGTAAGTACTCCTGAGGAGTACGCGGCCGGAGTGAATTCCAGTTTCGCCAAGGCAGCAGCAGAGTAATGTCGCGCGACAAGAGCCTGGTAGTTGACGGGGTTCGTCAGTTCTTCGGACCGAAGAACTCTCGAGTCCAGGCTTTGTCGCGCACCGATCTGGTGATTGAGCCGGGGCAGTTTGTGTGTCTTGCCGGACCCTCCGGGTGCGGCAAGACCACCCTGCTCCGGCTCATCGCTGGCTTCATAAATCCGTCGGAAGGACAAATCACCGTAAGTGGATCAGAAATTATCGGGCCGGGCCCAGACAGAGGTGTGGTCTTTCAATCCCCGACCCTGTATCCATGGATGGACGTGGCGAGCAATGTTGAATTGGGACTCAAGTTCCAGGGCGTGTCCAAGGACCAGCGTCGAGCGGACTCCGAACGCTACTTGCAGATGGTTGGCCTAACCGATTTCGCGCATCGACGCACGTATGAACTGTCTGGTGGCATGCAGCAGCGGTGCCAGATCGCGCGGGTGCTGGCAAGTGACCCCGAATTCATCTTGATGGATGAGCCTTTCGGCGCACTAGACGCGCTAACGCGCGAGCGCCTCCAAAATGAACTTCTTGATATCTGGCGCAAGACCGGCAAGACGATTCTTTTCATTACCCATAGTGTCGATGAGGCCGTTTTCCTTGGCTCAAGAGTCCTCGTCATGAGTCCGCGCCCAGGCAAAA
>CAJBZP010000130.1 GCA_903960135.1 uncultured Actinomycetes bacterium
CGTATCAAGGGGCAGGGTGCGGCTATCGAGTCGATCAAGGCCCCACGTCGCGCAACCTTGGGTGCCGGCGGGCACCGGGGAGCCGCAACTCGCGGTGGGTGTTGCCGAAGGTGAAGCCGATGGCGTCGGGGAAGCGGTGGGCGCGATACCGGGGCGAATCGCATACAGGTAACGGCCGCTAACCACCGGTGTCACACCTTCGCTGCCGCCCTTGAGTTGACCGGCTGCACCGTCGATCAAGGTGCTGGGCAGGGTGGACCGAGAGGCCTTTACGTAGGTGCCGGTTTGGTTTACCGGGTTCGCGTAGCCGATGACGAATTTACCGTTGCTGCTCGACGTGGGTGCCAGCACTGTGTCGTAGTTGAAAACCAGGTCGATATCGCCACCGGTGCGGTTGAGGATAAGTAGCTGGAAGGAGAATTTCACGCCAGAGTTGCTGTATTCACCGACGTTGACCCAGTTAATGCAATAGCCCGAAGCACTACCAAATGTGGTGTTGCCCGCCGCACTAAGTGGGCCGTAGGTAACGGCGGAAGTTGCCGCATTGCGGGTATCGATGTCGGTAAATAGTGGCAGGACGAGCGGGCGGGTGGTTGTTGTCAGATCGATGGTGCCCCAGTCACTGAAGCCGCCGCGGCCATCATCGAAGGCGATACCGCCATTGTTGTTGACGTAGATGGAGTTATAGGAGGTGCCAAACCAGTTAGCACTGAATCCAAGGGATACCGGCGGTGAACTACCGTCGTCTATGCGCCCCATTGAAGTGGTTGTGCAGCCGCTATCGGAAAACACGGCACCGGCGTTGATGCTGACAACCTGATCGGCTTCAACGCGGGCCACCCCGGCGATTTTTTCCAGTGCGGCGGCTTCCTCGGGGCTTAGGTCAGCGGCAAAACCGTTGATCGCCTTATCGAAGGTATCGGTGACGGTGCCACCGAGTGCGGTGATGCTGGACGCAACCGCTGCCTCTGAGCCGTCGGCGACCGAAATCAAGTAGGTGCGCTCACCCGCTGCGGGTGCGGAGGCCGAAGTGGAAGCTGAAACCGAAGCCGAAGCTGAAGCCGAGGCAGTTGGCGATGGGCTGGCGGTTTCACTGGAAGTAGGCACCGGCTCCAAGGTGCCAAGGCCAGGTGATGGCGAGGGCACCGGCGCACTTGGATCCCCGGCAATATCTGCAGCGGCGGTGGTGGCCCACATCGAGGCTGCTACCACGCTGGCCGCACACGTAAGCGCAATGGCAAGGCGCGTTGAGCCACGTGTCACGGGGGTCTCCTGTCTGGCGCAAATGGACCGGCGCCGATGAACCGGCGCCGTCAATTGCTATTTCGACGCGCCCTGCGCACTTGAGGTTCCGTAAGCGTTAGAGATTTGTAAGGAGCAGGTCAGGACTGGCCAAAACTGCCATTTTGTAGTTTGCAGTGTCGCACATGGTGGTGTCAACTGTTGGGGTAACGACCCACCCACCCGGCAGGAGCCATGATGACAACCCATCTTCCCGAGCAACTGGGCCCGCCACTGGCCGGCCAACAGGCCGATTGGTCACGGTCGACCAACCCCGATACTCCATATTCCCCC
>CAJBZP010000131.1 GCA_903960135.1 uncultured Actinomycetes bacterium
CCGGTTGTGGTGGCGAAATTCTCGACGGGCAGAGCGTAAAAAGCCCGATAGGCAAGGGAATGGCCATCAAGTAACAACAGCCGAATCTTTGACATTTCTTGATCCTAAAGGCGCCGAGTGATCCGAGCGGGCTGCCCGTGCCGATTGGTCATACAGTTTGCCCATGAGCGAGCAAGACGCAACCGACATCCCGTCAATCAGCCAGATGATCGGCGGCGGCGGCGGTGCACTTGCCGTGCGGATGAACATTATTGTCACCGAAGCTGTGCCTGGCCGGGTAGTGGCGACGATGCCGGTCGAGGGCAATACCCAGCCTTTTGGTCTCTTGCATGGCGGTGCGAGCGCGGTGCTGGCCGAGAGCCTCGGCTCTATTGCCGGCGCCCTCCACGCTGGACCAGACCGCATGGTTGTCGGGGTCGATTTGTCTTGCACGCACCACCGGGCGGTACGCACCGGCTTGGTGACCGGCGTGGCAACCCCCCTACATGAAGGCCAGACCGTGGCCACCTACCACATCACCATTTCCGACGAGCACGATCATTTGGTGTGCACCGCCCGGCTTACTTGCCTCCTTCGGAAATTTCCTCGGGGTTAACCCCCCTCCCCGGGGGTCATCGGGCTATGCTGCGGACGCTAACAAGGTGACCGCGAGGGGGATCAGCATTCAAACCGGGACCAAGCCGCGGTTAGTTATCGGGGTACTACTTTCGGCCATCACCGCGCTGCTTTTATTGGCATTCGCCCCTAGCGCCGCTGCCGACGGCACCGCGGTCGTGGGCACGTTGGCAGGCCCCGACGGCGCACCGCTGGCGGGCGTCTCGCTCACGGTGGAAGGTCCGGGTTTTACCGAGGGCGCGATATCAGGGGCCGACGGCACATTTCGGATCGAAGTCCCCAAGGGCGGCACGTACCAGTTAAGTGTTGACGAAACCTCCCTACCTGCCGGTATCTCCTTTAGCAAGCCGGCCGATCAGAGCCGCTCGATTTTGGTCCTGTCGGGGAACAAGAAGGTGCTCTTCGCATTCGCCAGTGGCGATTCCGGTGCAGCCAGCAGCACTAGTTCCTTTACCTGGGCCCGGATCTCGCAATTGCTCATGGACGGGCTGTTTTTCGGGATTTTGATTGCCCTAGGCGCGGTTGGACTGAACTTAATTTTCGGCACGACCGGCCTAACGAACTTCTCCCACGGTGAATTGCTGACTTTGGGTGCATTCACCGCAATAGTCTTGAATGAATTGGGACTGAACCTAATTATCGCGGCGCCACTGGCCGTCGTGATTAGCGCGATCTTGTGGGGCTGGGGTCAAAATAAGGTGCTGTGGAAACCCCTGCGCCGGCGTAAGACCGGGCTGATCGCCAGCATGGTGGTAACCATCGGGCTGGCAATCACCATTCGGTATGTGTTGCTGCTCTTCTTCGGCGGATCACCGCGAAGTTACCAGCAATTTGCCGGGCAATCGGGGATGGAGTTCGGGCCGGTAAGTGTGACCCCGAAGTCGATCGTCTTCGCGATTTTAGCGGCGATCGCCATCGCCGCCACCGTGCTTTGGCTCCAGCGTTCACGCATCGGCAAGGCCACCAGAGCAGTTTCCGACAACCCTGCCTTGGCCTCGGCCACCGGCATTGACGTCGAGCGGGTGATTTCGGTGGTCTGGATCCTAGGCGCCGGTCTTGCCGCCTTCGCCGGCATCTACCTTGGCTCCACCCAAGATGTCACCTGGAACATGGGCCAGCGCCTGCTTTTGGTGATGTTCGCCGCGGTCACCCTCGGCGGGCTCGGCACCATCTACGGAGCCATCGTAGGAGCCCTGGTCGTGGGTATGTTCGTGCAGTTGTCAACCTTGTTCATCCCCACCGAGATGAAGACGGTGGGTGCCCTCTTCCTCATGATCATCATCTTGCTGGTACGCCCACAAGGCATCCTTGGTCGACGAGAGCGGGTGGGCTAACTCATGGATTTCTCTTTCGTTCTAGGCCAGTCCATCACCCAGGCACTGGGTGTCACGGCGATCATCTACTGCCTGGCGGCTATGGGGCTAAACCTGCAATTCGGGTATACCGGCCTGCTGAACTTTGGTCAGGTCGCCTTCGCGGCAATCGGTGCTTACTCCGTCGGCGTCATCGTCATCAGCTTCGGCGCCAGCCTCTGGGCGGCCATCCCAATCGGTTTGCTGGCATCCGTTGCCCTGGCCCTGATTTTGGGTATTCCCACCCTGCGGTTACGAGCGGACTATCTGGCTATCGTCACCATCGCGACCAGTGAAATCATTCGACTTCTCGTTCGCTCGATCGCCCTGCGCGATACCTTCGGCGGTGCCAACGGAATCAACGGCAAAATGGGCCAAGCCTTCCATGACCTAAACCCTTACCACGCCGATATTGATCTGCCCTTCTTGACGTGGACCCGGCAAGATCTCTGGGTGGTAACAGTCGGCTGGACCCTTATCGCCATCTTCACCTTGGCAACCTGGCTCCTTGTTCGTAGCCCATGGGGCCGGGTGGTAAAAGGTATCCGCGAGGACGAAAATGCCGTGGTATCACTGGGTAAAAATGCCTATGTCTACAAGATGCAGGCACTGATCCTTGGTGGCCTGCTCGGTACCGTTGGTGGCATCGTCTGGGCCATCGCCAAGCAGTCGGTTCAGCCGGATAACTTCGTCCCAGACGTCACCTTCTTCTCCTACACGATTCTCCTGCTGGGCGGGGCGGCGCGAGTCTTCGGCCCGATTGTCGGAGCCATCATCTTCTGGTTCCTCTTGGTTTTCGTCGGCGAGTTCTTGAACCAGATGATCGCGGCCGGCTGGATCACCTTCTTGCTCCCGACCGATGTCGGGCCGATCCGGTTCATCCTGGTCGGGCTGGGCTTGATGGGCCTAATGATCTTCAGACCACAAGGCATCTTCGGCGATAAGAGGGAGTTGGCTCTCGATGCCCGCTAATGGCCAGCGCGCCTTGGAGGCGCAAGCAGTTCTTGCCGGCGTGCCACGAGTGCCCGGTGCGCCCAAACCGGACCCGATACTCGTGGCCAGCTCAATCGTGCGCCGCTTCGGCGGGCTCTCCGCGGTCGACGTTACCCACGTGGAAATCCAACGGGGCTCCATCACGGCACTAATCGGCCCGAATGGGGCCGGAAAAACCACGTTCTTCAACCTGCTAACCGGCTTCGATGCCCCCGACGAAGGCACCTGGTCTTTTAATGGCCGATCAATGGGCAAGCTCTCCCCCTATCGGGTGGCCCGCCTTGGGATGGTCCGCACCTTCCAGCTCACCAAGGCCTTGAACCGGCTCCGGGTAATAGACAACATGCTCCTTGGCGCCAAGGGCCAACGTGGTGAGCACCTTTGGGCATCGCTATTGCCATTCCTGTGGCGCGGTCAGGAGGCCAAGAACACCGAGCGCGCAGACGTACTCCTGAAACGCTTCAGCCTTGATGCCAAGCGCGCCGATTTCGCTGGTTCGCTATCTGGCGGTCAACGTAAATTGCTAGAGATGGCCCGGGCCTTGATGTCAGAGCCAGAACTCATCATGCTTGATGAGCCCATGGCGGGGGTGAACCCCGCACTTACCCAAAGCCTGCTCCAGCACATCAAAATGATCCGGGAGGAAGGCTCCACGGTGCTCTTCGTTGAGCATGACATGGATATGGTCCACGACATCAGTGACTGGGTCATCGTCATGGCCCAAGGCCAGATCATTGCCGAAGGCCCACCCGGTGACGTCATGAAGAACCCTGAGGTTATTGACGCCTACCTCGGTGCTCACCATGAGAAGGCCCTGACGGAATCTGGCCAATCGCTGACAACAGGAGATCCCACATGAGCTTCCTCGAGCCCAGTGACTTACCGCCGACCGGTAGCCCAGACGACATCTCGGAGTTCTCCCGGGAGTTAAATCTCGATGCCTCCCGGCCAACGCACGCCCACGCGGCCACCATCGCGCAGCAACACGACTCGGAGGCCGTCGGCGCCTTGATTCGCGCCGATAACCTCATCGCCGGCTACTTCCCCGGCGTCAATATCCTCAACGGCTCTGACCTATACGCCAAAGAGGGTGAGTTGGTCGGCATCATCGGCCCCAACGGTGCCGGTAAGTCGACCCTGCTAAAAGCCCTATTCGGCCTAGTCAATGTCACCTCCGGGTCCGTCCTGCTCCGCGATGAGGACATCACCAATTTGCGGGCCGACCAGTTGGTCAAGCGCGGCGTGGGCTTTGTGCCCCAGAACAACAATGTGTTCCCCTCGCTCACTATCGAGGAAAACATGCAGATGGGTGCCTACCAGGATCCGAAGTCCTTCAAAGAGCGTTTTGCGGCTGTTACCGACCTTTTCCCGGCACTTGGCACCCGCCGCAAGCAGCGCACCGGCTCACTCTCCGGTGGCGAGCGTCAGATGGTCGCCATGGGCCGGGCGCTAATGATGGCACCCAGCGTGCTCCTCCTAGATGAGCCCAGCGCCGGCCTGAGCCCGGCCCTTCAGGACGAAGTGTTCGTTCGCGTCAAGGGCATCAATGCATCCGGGGTCACGGTAATTATCGTGGAGCAAAACGCCCGCCGCTGCCTGCAGATTGTCGACCGCGGCTACGTTCTGGACCAAGGCAAGAACGCCTACACCGGCACCGGCGCCTCCTTAGCCAACGACCCGAAGGTTATTGAGTTGTACCTTGGCACTCTCGCCAAGGCCTGATCCAATCTCGGCACCGGCCACCGGGTCTGCATATTCCGGCCCTGGAACCAGCAACCGCAGCCAGTTGACTTCCTGCCAAATAAAGCAGTGGGCCCCCTCCCGAAGGAGGGGACCCACTGGCTACTAGCTAGTTACTGAGTTGCTCGCCTTACGGCAGCGGTACCTCAGCGGTGACCTTGCCGATTTCTTCAAATGCACCGTTAGAGGTGTACTGATTGATCGAGATGGTCGCTGATGCAGGATCGCCGTACTGGTTGAAGTCCAGCGGTCCGGTGACACCATTGAAATCGATGTCGGTGCCGGCCTGAATTAGGGCCAAGCAATCTGCGTAAGTGGTGCAGGCTTCGCCACCGTTACCGGCGGTATCTGCCAACGCAGCTGCGATTGCGGTGCCGTCAGCACAACCTGCGACGTTCGCAGCAAGTGCAACCACCATGGTGGCGTCATATGACTGGGCGCCGTAGGTGTAGTCGGTCAACGCAGGATCAACCGCGAGGAGGGCCTCGTTGAACGCGGTGAGGTCAGCTTCGCCGGAAGGAACCGTGGCGATAACACCCTTCATCGTGTTCTTCGGGAACTCCTTGTAGGCCTCGGTCGAGATGTTGCCATCAACGAGGTAGACCTGCTGATCGCCTGGGCCAACACCCTGCTTGATCATTTCCTGGAGGAGCTTGACCGACTCTTCGAAACCGATCACGACGACGGCCTCAGGGGCACCCGCCTTGATTTCTGCAACCTCTGCATCGAACGTGGCTGCTTCTGGGTCGTAGAGGAGCTCGCTGGTGACGGTGCCACCGGCTTCGGTGAAGTTCTTGGCGAATGCCTTCTCCAAGCCCTCGCCATAAGCATCCTGGCGAGCAATGACCGCGGCCTTGGTGATGCCTGAGTCAATGGCGGTTGACGCGAGAATCGCGCCCTGCAGTGCATCGGATGGGGCAACGCGCCAGTACAGGCCGTTGTCCTCGTAGGTGGTAAGTGCCGGCGAGGTGTTTGCTGGCGAGATCATCAAGGCACCCTGTGAGGTGATCTTGTCGATTACGGTCAACGAAACACCAGATGATGCGGCACCGATGATGACCTGGGCACCTTGTGAGAGGGCTGCATCGGTCGTCTGGGTTGCGATATCAGTCGAGGTGTCGCCCGAGTCGCCATCGATATTCACCATTGGTGCGCCAAGGACGCCACCGGCGGCATTGATCTCATCGACTGCCATCTTTACGCCCGCGAACTCAGGTGGGCCGAGGAAGGCGAGGCTGCCCGTTGCCGGGAGCAACGTGGCGGTGATGAGGGTTGGGTTCTTGCACTCGGCAGCGGCCGGCTCAGAGGCCGGGGCCTCGGATGCAGGTGCTTCGCTGGCAGCGGGTGCTTCACTTGCTGCCGGTGCTGCACTGGACTCGGTGCTCGTCGAGGACCCGCCGCAAGCGGCAAGACCCAGTGAGACAACCCCCAGCACCGCGGCCGACTTGATGACCATTGTGCGCTTCATGCATCTCCTTGATTCCATGGAAATTGACGGCAATTGCCGACACATTGCCGACACCTTACTTTGTCCACCGTTCGGAAGGGAAACACGGACTCCAGATAGACGCCCGTTCGTGACCGGACTGTTACCAAGGCGCTGGCCTCAGTTGATTTTGGGCCCGGCGAGCACCCGGGCGGCTACCTCGGCCAAGGTCAACCGCTCGTCCATCGCCTGCTGTCGCAGCCAGCCAAATGCGGCCGCTTCACTTAGCCCCAGTTCGCTTTGTAGCCTGGTCTTGGCTCGATCGACCACCTCGCGGGCAGCCACCCGTTCCTGCAGGTTTTCCACCTGCGACTCCAACTCCTGCAATTGCGCCCACCGCGCCACGGCTAGTTCGATTGCCGGGGTGAGGTCACTGGCCCCAAATGGCTTGACGAGGTAGCCAAGAGCCCCCGCAGCGGCCGCTTTGGCCACCACCTCGGCCTGGCTGAACGCCGTCACCATCACCACCGGCGCCAGTTTTGCGGCAACGATCTCCGCCGCCGCGCTCAGTCCATCGCGGACGGGCATCGCCACATCCAGGAAAACCACATCGGGGCGCAACTTGCGGGCCAAGGCCACCGCCTGATCCCCGTCACCTGCTTGTCCCACCACCTGATACCCGAGTTCACCGAGCATCTCGGCTAAATCCAGCCGGATAAGTACTTCATCTTCAGCGACCACCACGGTGCGCACGGGCACCGTGGCGGCATCCTTGGTCATAGCCAAACCCTAGTTACGCGGCTACCAGCGGCAAACCACGACCGACTACTCTGGGCCCAGCGCCCCGGTACCCCAACCGGCAGAGGGAGCCGACTCAAACTCGGTCCAGTGTGAGTTCAAATCTCACCCGGGGCACAACTACCGCAAACCCGCAGCAGCAAACCCGCAGCCGAATCGAGTTGCTAAAGCTGTTCCAATACGCATGCGGCCGTACTCGCAAGCACGCTAAAGCCGTCCTCTTCCGGCAAAAATGCCTCGACCACTCCATTGTTAAGCACCAGGGCATAGCGCTTTGACCTAATGCCTAGGCCAAATCCAGAAGCATCAACATCCATGCCCACCGCCTTGGCAAAAGCTGCGTCTGGATCGGCGAGCATCAAGATCTCACCTGCTCCTTGGGCTTTGCCCCACGCATCCATCACAAAAACATCGTTCACTGAAATACAGGCGATGGCGTCGACCCCGGTCGCCGAGATACTCGAGGCCAGCTCCACGTATCCCGGAAAATGCAGGTTCGAGCACCCGGGTGTGAATGCCCCAGGCACGGCAAACAAGACCACGCGACCAGCTCCCAGCACCTTCGCGCTCGAAACTGTCGTTGGCGCACCATCGACCATCATTCGAAGTTCAACATCTGCCAGGGTATCGCCAACAACAGGGCTCACAGGTAATCCTTTCTCCGGGGTATCCGAACGCTATCAACTCAGCGCACTTCCCGCACTTGTGCGACTGACTCAGGTAGGTACATGTTCCAGTGGCCAACCCAAGCCCGGTCATTTGCCCGCGCTCGCACGCTCACCGAGCCGGTGTCGTAATTCCACCGAACGCTGCCACTTACCGGCAGGTTTTGGTAAAGCCGGTAGTCGTCCAACTCAATAACTATTGGCCCCCAACCCTTAGCCGACCATGAACCCCCACGCAGGCCCAGGCCTCGATAACCCGCAGCCTGCAGGTACCTGTCGATTGCGTCCAACGCGGTTTGAGCCACTCCAGCGCTCGGGCTCTTAGTCCGGATTGGATAACCGAGTACCGCCTTAATTGGCGGGATAGCGCTGGCACACTGCCCGCCCGAACCAGCAAGGACCGCGTCTTGGTCGCTGAAGAATTCACGGACAAGCACCGATGCGCACTTGTTCACATCTTCCATTGCCGTGACGTGAGTTGAGTTGGCCACGACCACGTGCCGGGCTCGAGCGAACTGCTTAGCCACCAACTCGCCCTCGGCTGCTGTGGTGATCGTGTCCAACTCGCCAGACAAGACGAGCGTGGGGATATCCGGGTAGGTGCCAGTCGGTGGTCCAGGAATCTGCCAAGGGTTCCGCGTGGCGACCGGCCAAGTTAGACATAGTGACTGGGTACCAAAATTCGAGATCAAGTACTCCCTGATTCGAAATGGTCCATACAAATCAGGATCGCTTTGGATTTGCGCCACGACCGCAGCTCCGTATTGGGTTTTTCGCACCGCTGTTCGCTCGGACATCTCGAACAGTTGCGGATAGTCGTGACATGACACGGCGATATTCAGCCCAGGGCTATAAACAGAAATTGGTTCCCCAACAATCTTTACCTTCGATTCAGCAACCAGTCGACCGAGCGGTAGTGGATCCCCGCCGAGGGCCGCGCTCAGGGACGCGTTTAACTCCCGGTAGGTGGTCGGGCCGTACGTGCCACCGAAAACAACGTCGTTTAGATTCTGGGGGCTCAGACGGACCCGGTGCATTTCATTATCGGCCCCTGGCGCCAACACTGAAATCACCTGCCCACGCACCTGCTCGAGCAACCGCTCGAGCAGCTCCATGGTGCCGGTGTTCTTCGCACCGCAACCTTTTGTGCGTGCACAGACCACGGTGTACGCATTGCGCATTGCGGAGCCTTGGGTTGGATACCAAGCTGTCTCACCGGTAACCGGATAGGCGCCATCTAGTACCAAACTGTGAACCAGCTCCGGGTGGTGGCTGGCAAAAACCTGAGCAGCAAAAGTGCCGTATGAATCACCGTAGACATCAACCTGACCCAGCTCCAAGGCCGTGACCAGAGCACTTAAGTCTTGGGCCACCAACTCGGTTCCGTAGAGGTCAAAGCGATCGCCAAGTGACCTAGCACATGCTGCGACGGACTCATCTTCTGCGCAGTCGACCGGACTGGACCCCCCGGTGCCGCGCTGGTCGACGACCAGCAGTGCGCGATTTTCCAGTAATGGCCCCAGCATGTCGGCATATGACTGCCCCGAGCCCACCGCGCCATAACCAGGACCCCCCTCAATGCCCACCACCGCTGGCTGCGTGACGTCTCCGGCTGCCGGTAGGACCAAGGCGAAAACCAGATCGAAGAACCCCAGCTCTAAATCTTGGGGGTCCCATGGCCTGGGCAGCGATCCGCACCAAGCCGTTACCGCCGTGGCTGTAACTTCATCGCAGGCGGTGAGGGTGATTGACCCGACTTTCCTTTCGGCCAAATCCGAACGAGCCTGCGCCAAGCCCGCTCCCGAATTTCCGGACAGCAAGACAACAGCAACAAGGGCCACAAACCAAAACTTCCCCCGATGGGACACCTGCTAAGTATGGCCGACGAATCAGTTTTCGGCGGCCGGCAACTGGGGTGTCAGCCGGGACTTTATTTCACTGATTCGGGCCAGCAAACCGTTTACGAAGGTTGATGACTCATCAGTTGACAGGCTCTGAGCCATATTCACCGCCTCGGAAATAACAACGGCATCTGGGACCTCGTCATTCCAGAGAATCTCGTAGCAGGCCAGGCGCAAAATGGACCTGTCGACAGCAGGCATGCGCGGCAATGTCCAGCCAAGTGAATAGGTGCTGATTACCTCGTCGATGTATTCCGCGTGCTCAATTACCCCATGCACTATCTCGGTGACATAGAGATTTAGTTCGGGCTCACCCTCCGTGGTGCGCCTTGATACCTGCGCCTGGAGAACTTCGAGCGCAGGTATCCCCCGGATATCGGCTTCGTACAAAATATCTAACGCACGCTTGCGGGCTTTACCTCTGGCAGACACGCCTAATTCACGCGACCGAGATAAGAGCCATCACGAGTGTCGACTTTCACCTTGGTGTCCGACTCAAGGAAGAGTGGCACCTGAATGACCGCACCTGTCTCCAAAGTAGCTGGCTTTGTGCCACCTGTTGAACGATCTCCCTGCAGGCCCGGCTCGGTGTAGGTCAGCATTAATTCAACCGACGCCGGAAGCTCCACGATGATTGCGGTTTCCTCGTGAATTGAGATGTTCGCGACTTGATTTTCCAGTAGATATTTAGACGACTCGCCAACTACCGCATTGGGAACGGTGATCTGCTCGTAGTTGGCTACGTCCATGAATACCCAGTCATCGCCATCCCGATATAGATACTGCATATCGCGGCGATCGACATTTGCGGTCTCGACCTTGATGCCGGCATTGAAGGTTTTTTCGACAACTTTTCCGGAAAGCACGCTCTTGAGTTTGGTGCGGACAAACGCTGGACCTTTGCCCGGCTTCACATGCTGAAACTCGACCACCGTCCACAATTGGCCGTCGATATTCAGGACGAGCCCGTTCTTTAGGTCATTCGTGCTTGCCACTTTTCCATCTCCCGCTCCTTGTTGGTGCCCGAAAATCCAGCCTCATCCGACCACGGCTAGCTCCCGCGGCAACTCGGTGAGCACCCGAATCGAAGCCACCTCAACTACCAAAGTGTCCTCGATCCGCACCCCACCTTGCGCAGGCAGGTAAATACCAGGCTCGATGGTTACGGGGGTGTTGGCCCAAATGCTACCCGTCGACCGCGCGTTGATCATCGGTGCCTCATGGATTTCCAGTCCCACTCCGTGGCCAAGGCCGTGACCAAATTCCGCACCGAACCCGGCTGCCTCAATAATCGAACGGGCAGCATGATCAATGGAATTAAGAGTTACCCCCGGAGCGCAGGTGGCCACCCCGGCCGACTGGGCCGCAAGTACCAAACCATGAATGTGCACTTGCCAGGCCACCGGTTCGGCGCCAACCACCACAGTGCGAGTCATATCTGCGTGGTAACCCAAAACCTTGGCACCGGCATCAATAACCAGGAGGTCACCGGCGGCCAGTTCGCGCGAAGTGGGGTGGTGGTGTGGGCTCGCCGATCCCGACCCGGTGGCAACTATCGTTTCAAAAGCCCGATCATCGGCTCCAAGCTCACCAAAGAGCTGCTCGAGTCGGCGGGCCACCGTGATCTCGCTCATTCCGACCCTTATTTCAGTAAAAAGCTGGGCCATGGCCGCTGCCGTGATCTGGCCAGCGCGGGCGAGCAGTTCAATCTCCCCGGCGTCCTTGACCGCACGCAGTTGCTCTGTTAATCCCGAGGTCGGCGTTAGCAACACCGACTTCCCTAATTGCTGCTCAATGGCGATTGTCAGATTGTCTTCGACCGCGATGCGCCCGATACCTCTTGCACTCAACAGGTCAACCAGTGCCGTTGCACATGATCGGGCCGGATGTACGGGTAGGCCCGGACACTCATCTTTAACTTGGGTGAGGTAGCGCCCATCGGTGCAGATAATGTCGTCGGCTGGATCATCATGGGATACGAACAGCGCCGCATTACTGCCGCTAAACCCACTCAAATAACGAATATTGGGCAGTGACGTGACGAGCAACCCGCAGGCATCGTCGACCAATAACCGCCTAAGCGCATCACGGCGACCGCTGAGCACCGGGGTCTACACCGAGGTCATGCGAAAAATCGCCTGCAGGGCCAGGCGGTAAGACTCGATACCAAAACCCGCGATGACACCATCGGCGACACCGGAAATCACCGATGTCTGCCTAAACTCCTCACGCGCAGCCGGATTTGACAGGTGGACCTCGATCAAGGGCGCTGAAATTAGCGCACACGCGTCGCGAAGTGCGTATGAGTAGTGCGTGAATGCCGCGGGGTTGAATATCACCGGTGTTAGCGCATCGGCAGCCTCGTGCAACCACCCGATGAGCTCAGCTTCGTCGTTACTCTGGCGTACATCAGCGATCAGCCCCAGCGCCTGCGCTTCGTTTGTGCACAGCGACACAAGATCGGCAAAGCTTGCGGTTCCGTAGATGTCTGGCTCGCGGGTTCCGAGCCGGTTTAGATTCGGACCATTTAAGATCAAGACGTTGGCTGTCATGGCGCGAGCCTACGCGGTAACCGCGTCATAAGCCGCCAACAGTAGCTGCGGATCTGGGTCAGCCAACTCGACCGGCGCACCGATCCCCGTCAGCACCACGAAACGGAGCTTGGCGCCCCGTGCTTTCTTGTCGATAGCCATGGCACCGAGCAACTCCGGCCAGCGACCTGGCACATAACTAGTTGGCAGGCCAAGTGAACCGAGGACTTCGCGGTGTGTGGCTACCTCGGCAGCGCCCAGCAACCCCGCAAGTCTGGCCAATTCAGCGACATAGATCATGCCAACGGCGATCGCCTCACCGTGGCGCAGGCGGTAGTCCTCAACGAGTTCGACCGCGTGGCCAAATGTATGACCGTAATTCAGGACCTCCCGACCCAATGCCGGACGCTTGGCACTTGATGACACCTCCCGGAAGTCGGCGCTTACCACATCGGCTTTAACTTGAACGGCCCGCCGGATGAGGTCGGCCATTAGGACACCACTTGGATCACAGCAAGCGACCACATCACCCAAGAGGTCAGTCAGGATCGTCGGGTCAGATGTCAGCCCTACTTTGGCAACCTCTGCCATCCCCGCGAGCAGATCCGGTCGTGGCAAGGTGGCTAATGAGTCAAGGTCGCAGATTACCCCCACCGGGCTGTAGAACGCGCCGACCAGGTTCTTGCCGGAGGCGGTGTTTATTCCGGTTTTGCCGCCAACAGCAGCATCAACCATGCCCAGCAAAGTTGTCGGGACATTGATATTTCGGATCCCGCGCAACCAAGTTGCGGCAACGAAACCGGCCAAATCGGTAACGGCTCCTCCCCCAACTCCGATGACGGCATCACTTCGAGTGAATCCGGACTCACCTAAGCGCTGCCAGCAGAGTTCAAGTACTGATATCGATTTGGCCGCCTCACCATCTGGAACCTCGATGGCCACGACAATCGCACCGCGTTCAGCAAAATGCTCGCGAATACCCTCGACCAATGGCAGTACCGATCGTTGGTAGACGATTGCTACTTGATCGACTCCACTAAGCATCGACGCTAGGTGCGCAATGCTCCCGGGACCAATATGAACTTCATAGTCGCGCTCAGCTTGTACGCGTATGAGAACGGGTTCAGGCATCAGCATCTCCGCCGACCAGGGCCGCAACCTCATCGGCTAACACTTTCAAAGTTTTGCCGGAGGTGTCGACCGTATAGGTGCTGACAGCTTCGTAGGTTGGGGCTCGTTCATCCATCAGGGATTTCAGTTGGCCGCGCACATTGCCAAGAAGTAGCGGCCGTGCCGTGTTCATGCCAACCCGGTTGGCGGCATCTGAGAGGGTGACGCTAAGCCACACGACAGTCTGCTCTTTCAGCAGCGCACTCGTTGTTGGATTCATCACTGCGCCCCCACCCAGTGCCACTACGCCGCGCTCGTCACGCAAGGCATCGGCCACCACCCCTTGCTCAATTCGGCGGAACTCCCCCTCGCCCATGGTGACGAAAATATCGGATACCTTCATGCCAGCTTCCCGTTCAATCAACTGGTCAGTGTCGACGAAGCCCACCCGCAGGCGCTCGGCGACCCGGCGCCCGACACTTGATTTGCCCGCCCCCGGTGCACCGACGAGCACTAATAAGGGTTTATCCATGTGAGCCGAGTCCAACATCAACGAATCTGCAGGCTTGCTAAGTATGAATCATGGTTACGCTTGGTCTCGGCCACGCAATCCCCACCAAATTTCTCGAGGATGACGTCGGCGAGCACGAGCAGCACCATGGCTTCGGCAACAATGCCTGCCGCCGGCACGGCGCACACGTCTGAGCGTTGGTTAATCGCCGGCGCGGCCTCCCCGGTAGCAACGTCAACGGTTCGTAGTGCTTTTGGAATGGTCGAAATAGGTTTCATCGCGGCGCGCACCCGCAAAGTTTCACCGGTAGACATACCGCCCTCGGTACCACCTGACTTACCTGATGTTCGCATCAACCGCGCATCGGCGTTGACGATCTCGTCTTGCGCCTGTGACCCGCGAACCGCCGCCAGCTTAAAGCCGTCCCCGAATTCAACTCCTTTAATCGCTTGAATCCCCATCAGCGCACCTGCCAGCTTGGAGTCCAACCGGCGATCCCAATGCACGTGGCTGCCCAAGCCAGGTGGCAGGTTGTATGCGACTACCTCGACCACCCCACCCAAAGTGTCGCCATCGCGGTGCGCAGCCGATATCTCCTCGACCATGGCGGCACCCTGCGTATCATCAATGCAGCGCACCGGACTCTCGTCGATTAGGTCGCTATCTGACATCAACGGCACCACCCCGGTTGGCACCTCAACTGTGCCAATACGCACCACATGGCTCAGAACCTCTATGCCAGCCACCTGACGCAAGAACGCCCGGGCCACCGCGCCGAGCGCGACCCGGGCCGCTGTCTCGCGCGCACTGGCGCGCTCGAGTACCGGGCGCGCATCTTCAAATCCATACTTTTGCATCCCGACCAGATCCGCATGCCCTGGGCGCGGCCGGGTCAGCGGTGCGTTGCGCGCCAATTGCGCCAATACCTCCGGGTCAACCGGGTCCGGAGCCATCACGGTCTCCCACTTGGCCCATTCGCTGTTGGCCACCTCGATGGCGATCGGACCCCCCATTGACTGCCCATGGCGCACTCCGCCGACGAACCGCATTTGGTCGCGCTCAAATTTCATCCGGGCACCGCGCCCGGCACCCAAGCGCCGCCTGGCTAGGTCAAGGTCAATGTCGGCGCTCGATACCTCGATACCCGCGGGCAGCCCCTCGATGATTGCCACGAGGGCGGGGCCATGGGATTCACCTGCCGTTAACCAGCGCACCATTGGGCCATCCTTTCAGATAGCCAGCAGCGCACTGACCACGACACCGAAGATTAAAAATGGCCCGAAGGCTAACGGGGTCGAGCCATGTGCTCGCTTTAGGAGGATCAGCGCCACCGCCCACAGCGCACCCATGGTAAATCCGATGAAGGTGCCCCAAAAGAGCCAAGACCAGCCCAACCACCCGAGATACAACCCAGTCACCGCGCCCAGTTTTACATCTCCCATGCCCAGCCCGGTCGGAGCAATCATGGCCATGATGAACAGCGCGGTGAAAACGATGACCGCACCCAATACCGCCCGGAGGAGGTCACCTGGTGCACCCGCACTAATTGCACTGGCCGCCACGGCCAGCAAACCGGTGGCAGCAGTTAACGCCAGTAATTTATTTGGCAGCCGATGCTCGCGAATGTCGATAATGGAGAGCACCAAGCCAAAACACCCGAAAACTAACCATGCGACTACCGTCAATGCCGTTGTCACCGCGCGCCCCCTGATTAGACAGATTGTGCTAGACGGAGTCGAGTGCGGCGCGCATCTGTGGAATCGGCGGCTCGAACCCGGTCATTAACCGCACTTGCTCGGTACCTTGCCAAAGCAGCAGGTCGCGCCCGTTGGCTATCACCGAGGTAGGCCAATGGGCTGCAAGGGGTGTGGGCCACGGATAGTAGGACACATCCAGCAGTGCACCTGCGCCCGCTGACGCCACCGGAACCCAGTGCGCGGCGATATCTCCCGGCAAAGTGCTGATTACTAGATCTACTGCGAGGAGAGAAGACACCGGCTCAAGGGAGTGTGCGGTCGCCGCGATCCCAAAGTCGGCTGCAACCGCGCAGACCGACTGCGCGGCATCACCACGCCTGGCACAAACTTTCATCTCGGTGACGCCCAAGTCTGCCGCAGCAGCAACGGCGCTTCGGGCCGTCGCACCGGAACCCAAAATTGTGGCGCTGGTCGCTGAAGATAGTCCGGCATCCTGTAGTGCACGCACCATCCCGATGACATCGGTATTCATGCCGACTAGGCCATCTTCGCCGACCAACACCGTGTTGACGGACCGAACACGGGCCGCCACCCCATCGACTACATCAAGCAGGTCTAGTACTGACTCCTTTAACGGCATCGTCAGTGAAAGCCCCACCCAAGAATCATCCATCTCGGCGATGAACCCGGGTAGTTGCTCGCTGTTAACTTTTATAGCCTCGTAAACCCAATCCAATCCAAGCGCGCGATATGCCGCCCGGTGGATAACCGGTGACAAACTATGTGCGATAGGTGAGCCAAGGACAGCAGCACGCTTAACCCCCGCGCTATTCACTGGCGGACTTCGCAACATACTCTTGGAATTCGGCCTTTAGCTTCAGGAATTTCTCATACGACCTCGTGAATTTGGTTTCACCCGTATCAGGATTGACCGTAACGAAGTACAACCACTTGCCATTTGCCGGTGCGAGTGCGGCCTCGATGGCTGCTTCGCCCGGTGAGTTGATCGGTGTTGGCGGGAGCCCAACATTCGCATAAGTGTTATAGGGCGAGTCAGTGGCCAGCTGCTCCTCATTGAGCAAAATGTCGTCGACACCCAAGGCGTATGCCACGGTGGCGTCTAACTGAAGTGGCATCTGCGCTTCGAGTCGGTTGTAGATCACCCGCGCGACCTTGGCGAAGTCATTAGGTAGGCCTTCGGCCTGCAAGAGCGACGCAACTATTAGTGCGTCATATGGTGTTTGGCCAACTGCTACCGCCCGGCTTTCAAGTCCGACATCCGAACTCGCCTGCAAGAAGCGCTTGACCAGCAGTCGAAGGACATCAGCAGCCGTTTCATCGCCGGATAAGTCGTAGGTGGCTGGAAACATGAATCCCTCAGGCCGATCCTCCGCCCAATCCGGTAGGCCCAAATCCTCCGGTGCCGTCAAGGCTTCCTTGAAGTTCGCTTTGGAAATCCCAGTAGTTTTGCTGGCAATGGCAACGGTTTCATCAAGGTTCAGGCCTTCGGGAAGCACCATCTGATTTAGTTCGCGTGAAGATGAGTCGAGCATGAGCGCCAACGCCTCAGCACCACTCATTTGCTCCCGCATGGTGTACTTACCGGGGCCAATACTTGATGCCCGCTCATTCGAACTTACGGCCGCAAGGAATGAATCGACACTCATTACGACATCAGCCGAGCGCAGCTTCTCGGCTATTGCCCGCAGCGAATCACCGCGCTCAACGACAACGACCACTGCGCCCGAGCCCGCACCCACGTAATCTGAAGTGGTGGTGGCACCACGAAGTGCAGCGAATCCAGCCCAGAGGAGTGCCACTAGGCCAACAAGAATCACGATAAAAACGACTTTGCGGCTCATGCTCCGTCTATTTGGCGATGGGGGCAGCGGACCCGAACTCATCATGGTGTTCAGGGCACTCACAGATCGCTCTTTCGCTGCGCATCTAGATAGGACTGCAAAAGCACCACTGCCGAGGCACTATCAATAACCGCACGCGACGTGCGCACGTTGCGCCCAGCTTGGTGCAAGCCGCGTTGGGCCTGCACCGTTGTCAATCTTTCATCAACTAGTTCGACGGGCACATCGACCGCTTGCGCCACCATTGCCGCCCAAGCGCGGGCCGACTCCGCGGCTGGACCAGCCGTACCATCCATTTTGAGTGGTAGCCCGATGACGACGTCAACAGCCTTGTACTCCGACACAAGTGCCCCGACAGCGCCAATTGCATCCGGCCCCGCCGCGATGGCATCAAGTGGAATAGCCAAAATCCCGGCCGGATCGCTGCGAGCCACCCCGATGCGTGCGGTGCCAAAATCACAGGCCAAGTGCACCCCCGGCATGTTCAGCCGCCCGGCCGTTTCGCAATCGCGTCTTCAACGAGGGTGAATGCGTTGGCGACTCCGGCTACATCCGGGCCACCGCCCTGAGCCAGGTCATCCTTGCCGCCGCCCCGGCCGCCGACCCCCGCCAGGGCGATATTGAGTAACCAACTGGCGGTTATCCCCAATTCAATTGCCCGCGGATTGGCGGCGGCCACCATGGACACCTTGTCGTCGCAAATAGCACTGCCGACGAGTACCACCGCGATCTCCGGGCGGCCACGACCACGACCTTTAATGGCCAGCTCACGAAGGTCTGCTGCACTCGTACCAACGGGCGCCTGGAATGTCCAGACTCGGATGGGGCCAATATCACGGCCTTCGCCCATGATGGCGTCCATGCCCGCGACCAATTGAGCGCTCTTTACTTTGGCAAGGTCGCGTTCGGCATCCTTGAGGGCCGCAATCGTGCGCTCGATGCGCTCGACTAACTCCTCACTCGGTGTCTTCACCAATTCGGTTAGCCGATTAACAAGAACATGCTCACGCGCCAAGAAGGTATAGGCGTCCGAACCAACAAGGGCCTCTAGTCGGCGCACCCCGGTTCCGATTGAGCCTTCGGATAAGAAAGTAACGACACCTAACTGCCCGGAGCGGCGGGCGTGGGTTCCGCCACATAGTTCGTGGGCCCAATCACCTACAGAGACAACCCGAACCTGATCGCCATACTTCTCGCCGAACAGCGCCATCGCACCCATCGCGCGAGCCTCGGGCTGGGTCATCAATTGCGCATTTACCTCGAGGTCATCGAGCAGCACCTCGTTAACCCGCGCCTCCACCTCCTGGAGCACACTCGCACCGATTGGTGTCGGGCTTGGAAAGTCAAACCGGATCCGCCCTGGTGCATTCTCCGAACCCATTTGAGTGGCGGTATCACCGAGTCGCTCGCGAAAGGCCCGGTGAATGAGGTGCGTCGCAGTGTGTGCTCGGGAGATCGCTTTGCGACGCGAGACATCTACCTCGCCGGTAACGCTGGCGCCCTGGACGATTTCGCCGACTATGACCTCACCACGGTGAACGAATAGCCCGGGCACTGGTACTTGCACGTCGTAGATAGCGACCACCCCACCGTCGCTAGTGACGATGCGTCCGTGATCGCCTAATTGACCACCAGCCTCAGCGTAGAACGGACTGCGATTCAAGATGATTTCGACGTGCGCACCCACGCTGGCGGTAGGGACCGACACTCCGTCGCGAAGCAGCCCGATCACTGCTCCCGGGGTGACTACCTCGACGTAACCGGTGAACTCGGTCGTGCCGCCCGCCTGCAAAATATCGCGGTACTCGGTCGTGGCTGTTAGTCCGACCTTTCGATCGCGCGCATCCGCTTTTGCGCGTTCACGCTGTTGGCCCATCAATTGCCGGAACGCATCCTCGTCGACGCTTAACCCTTGCTCGGCCGCCATCTCAAGGGTTAAGTCAAATGGAAAACCATAGGTGTCGTGCAGGGCAAAGGCCTCGGCGCCCGCAAGCATCTTGCTGCCGCGTTCGTTTAACTGTTGCACGGCAACATCGAAGAGTGTCGTTCCGGTCTTGAGGGTTTGCAGGAAGACGGCTTCCTCTGCTGCGGCAATCTGCCTGATTCGACTAGATTCGTCATTTAGCTCCGGATACTGCGGGGCCATTGCAAGTACCGTGGCGTCGATCAACTCGGGCATGGCAGGATCACCGGCACCCAGTAATCGCATCATTCGTATTGTGCGGCGCATTATGCGTCGGAGCACATACCCTCGGCCTTCATTACCGGGGATCACACCATCGCCAATTAGGAATGCACAGGTGCGAGCATGATCGGCGACCACCCGCAAAGCCACATCGTCCTTCGCATTGCGGCCATAAACGGCACCAGATAATTCAGCGGCGCGATCTAGGATTCCGCGAGTCGTGTCGATCTCGTAGATGTTCTCAACACCTTGAAGTAGTGCAGCCATCCGCTCAAGTCCCATACCGGTATCAATGTTCTGCGCCGGTAGGTCTCCGAGTATCGGGTAGTCCTCCTTAGCCGGGCCGCCACCACGCTCCGACTGCATGAACACGAGGTTCCAGACTTCAAGGTAGCGATCCTCGTCGACTACCGGACCGCCATCACGTCCATGCTCACTACCTCGGTCGTAATAGATCTCCGAGCAGGGGCCACATGGCCCAGGTACGCCCATTGACCAAAAGTTATCCGCCATGCCACGACGCTGAATGCGATCGAGGGGCAATCCAACTTCTCGGTGCCAGATATCGATGGCTTCATCATCGTCGAGGTAAACGGTGGCCCAAAGTCGATCCTCCGCAAATCCATAGCCCCCATCGGCGATGGGCTTGGTCAGCAGTTCCCAAGCGAATGGAATGGCGTCAGCCTTGAAGTAGTCACCGAAGGAAAAGTTACCCGCCATTTGAAAGAATGAAGCGTGCCTAGTTGTCTTCCCGACTTCCTCAATATCCAAAGTGCGAACGACTTTTTGCACACTTGTCGCCCTGGGATATGGCGCAGGCGCCTCCCCTAGGAAGTATGGCTTAAACGGCACCATGCCGGCATTGACAAATAGCAGTGTTGGGTCGTCCAGGAGTAATGACGCTGACGGAACGATTTGGTGACCTCGGTCTGCGAAAAAACGCAGGAAGCGACTTCGGATCTCTGCCGAATCCATCAGCGGTGCACCTTGGCGGCAGCAGCCCCCGGTACGGCAGTAGGCGCTGGTCGCCCCGCCCCAGCAAGCAAGGTCCGCGCCGCGCCGAAAGTTGTTGCGGCTGAGATCCCTACCTGTTGGGCACTGGCTACCACGCCCTGCTCACGAGCATCGGCCAAGAACTTTTGGCCTTGGCGATAAAGCAGTACACCGCCCGCCGCACCTACCGCGGTCCAGAACAACCTGCGCACGAGTACTCCCAGAAGCTGCTAGTGGTCACCTAATCAAGACCCAACCTTAGCCGCTGGGTTCACCGAGCCGCGCCTGCTCCAGCCGGGCCGCAACCTGCGCCCAGTGCGCCTCGCCGCCATGGGTGGTGGGTACGTAGTAATGCGATCCCACCAAGACATCGGGCAGGTATTGCTGCTGCGCCACCCCGCCGGGGAGATCATGTGGGTAGACATACGTGCGACCGTGCCCCAACGCGGCCGCCCCGGGGTAATGCGCATCACGCAGCCACGGCGGCACCGAGCCAACAACGCCACGCTTGACATCACCGGTCGCCGCACCGATCGCCAGCACCACGGCATTGGATTTCGGCGCAAGGGCAGCGTGGATAGTGGCGTGCGCCAAGATGATCTGAGCTTCTGGCATTCCGACCAGGGCCACCGCTGACGCCGCCGCAACTGCGGTCTGCAACGCGCTGATATCAGCCATGCCGATATCTTCACTGGCCAAGATCATCAAGCGCCGAGCAACGAACCGCGGGTCCTCGCCCGCTTCGAGCATACGTGCCAGATAGTGCAATGCCGCATCGACATCACTGCCGCGCACACTCTTGATGAAAGCACTGATCACGTCGTAATGCTGGTCCCCATCCTTGTCGTATCGAAGGGCCACATGTTGCACGGCCTGCTCCACGTGCTCCACCCCAAGGGCGCCACCTCCGGTCGCCAACATTGGCGCCGATGCAGCCTCCAGGGCCGTCAAAGCCCGGCGAGCGTCGCCGATTGACATTCGAGCCAGGGCAATTACCGCATCATCCGTGATGGAGATGCGATCGGCGAGCCCACGTGGATCACTAACCGCGCGCCGAATGAGCACGGTCAGGTCTGCCTCGGTCAGCGGCTCCAGCGTGATTACCACGCTTCGCGAAAGTAGCGGCGAGATCACCGAAAAACTCGGATTCTCGGTGGTGGCCGCGATTAATGTCACCCAGCCGTTTTCAACGGCCGGCAGCAATGCGTCCTGCTGGCTCTTCGAAAACCGATGCACTTCGTCAATGAACAGCACCGTTCCGCGTCCGTGCATTGCCAACTGATCGCGGGCGGTCTCGATGACCTCGCGGACATCCTTGACCCCGGCGGTCACCGCGGAGAGCTGGGTAAAGGTACGCCCCGAAGCCAAGGAGACCAAAGACGCCAAAGTGGTCTTGCCGGTCCCGGGTGGACCCCACATGATTACCGATACACAATGATCTGCGCTCACCAACATTGTCCGCAGTGGCGATCCCGCAGCTAGTACAAAATCTTGGCCAACCACCTCATCAATCGTTCGGGGTCGCATTCGCACGGCTAAGGGCGCCGAGGCCCGCTGCGGGGACAACCCATCGTCAAAGAGCGTCACGGGTCAACCCTATGAACCGTCACCGATCCCGAAAATGTGGGCTACATGATTCGGCCGGACCGATACATCCCTACCGCACTGAACCCAAGTGCCGAGTACAGCCGCCGGCCTGACTCATTGCCGGCGTACATCTCCAAGATGATCATCGGTACCTGGTCGGCAATTGCCTCAATTATTAGGCGGTTGCAGACTTCGCGGGCCAACCCAGCGCCGCGTGCACTTGGGTGCGTGCAGATACTCACTAGGTGCGCGGCCCCGGATGCGCTACTAATCTGCGCCCCGACCGAGAGTAATTCCGCACCCTGTGCCATTCCACACCACCGCACAATGCCGTCCGCGCCAGGAAACACGTGCGCGGAATCAGAGTGGGCCAATAAATCCGAGATTCGATGGTCATCCGGCGCCAAGATCTGCGCACTTGATTCACGTGCACCGACGGTTGTCGGGTCCAGCGTCCATTGGCACCAATGCCCTGGATCTGGGCTAGTGAAAACTGGCGGCAAGCCCCCGAACACCGACTCCTCCACGGTAACGCCATTAATCGGCATCCTTGCGGCAAGTGCCGTTAAAATTGCGGTGACCCGAGCTGGTTCGTTGCCGAGCGTGGTCGCCCAAACCTCACCAGTTTGCTGAGCGACTCGCAGCCAGCCAACGTGGTCGCCATCCACCTCTACCGCTACCAGGTCATCCCCGGTAACTCGCCACCGGATGAATGGATCATCGGGGCGCGCAAGTAGAAGGTCACCCGCCGATGCCATCAGGAGCTAGCTGGCGGCTCGGCGTCAGCGGTTGGGCGCTCAGCACGCTCGGGCACGGCGTCGATCCCGGCTTCACGGCGCTGCTGCACTGTGATGGTGCTCGGCGCACCGGTAAGAGGATCGTGACCGGCACCGGTTTTCGGGAAGGCAATTACGTCACGAAGTGAAGTCGCACCGGCTAACAACATGCAAGTTCGGTCCCAGCCAATTGCAATTCCCCCGTGCGGCGGCGGACCGAACGTGAATGCCTCAAGTAAGAACCCGAACTTCTCTTGGGCTTCGACATCTGACATGCCAAGCATTGTGAACACCCGCTGCTGCACATCCGCTTGGTGAATACGGATTGACCCGCCACCAATCTCATTGCCATTGCAGACGATGTCATAAGCCCAGGCCAAGGCTTCGCTGGGTGCTTGCTCGAAATTATCGCGCCATTGCAAATTCGGTGACGTAAACGGGTGGTGCACGGCCGTCCAGCCCAAGTTTCCTTGATCGTCCTTCGTCTCCTCGAACATCGGCGCGTCAATTACCCACAGGAATGACCAGGTGCTCTCATCAATAAGTTCCAGCCGACGAGCGATCTCCAGCCGTGCGGCTCCTAGAAGCGCTCGGGCTTCAGCCGGCTTGCCCGCGGCAAAAAAGACGCAGTCGCCAGGCTTTGCCAGGGCCGCCTCGACAAGGCCCGCACGCTCCGCGTCACTGAGATTCTTAGCAACCGGTCCCCCGAGCGTGCCGTCGGCATCAACCGTCACATAAGCCAAACCCTTGGCCCCTCGCTGCTTGGCCCACTCCTGCCAAGCATCAAAGGCACGTCGCGGCTGATCGGCGCCCCCGGTCATCACGACCGCGCCCACGTAGTCAGCCTGGAACACCCGAAATGGGGTGGCCGCGAAGTATTCCGTCAGATCCACTAACTCAAGACCGAAACGCAAATCGGGCTTGTCACTGCCGAACCGGCGCATGGCCTCGTGATAAGTCATACGTGGAATATCGCCAATTTCGTACCCCAAGATGCCCTTCCAAAGCCCGCGGATCACCGCCTCGCCGACCTCAATGACATCGTCTTGCTCGACGAATGACATTTCGATATCAAGTTGAGTGAATTCCGGCTGCCGGTCAGCACGAAAATCCTCGTCGCGATAGCAGCGGGCGATCTGGAAGTAACGCTCCATCCCCGCCACCATGAGCAACTGCTTGAAAAGTTGCGGTGACTGCGGCAGTGCATACCAATGGCCGGGCTGCAGACGTACCGGCACAAGGAAATCTCGCGCGCCTTCGGGGGTGGATCGAGTCAGCGTCGGGGTCTCGATCTCAACAAAGTCACGTTCGAGCAGTACATCGCGGGCAATCTGATTGACCCGAGATCGCATTCGCAAGGCAGCGCCCGCGGATTGTCTGCGCAAATCTAGGTACCGGTACTTGAGCCGGACCTCATCGCCGACGCTCACTCGGTCATCAATCGGGAACGGCAACGGCGCCGAGGTCGAGAGCACCTCCACGACATCCCCCATCACCTCGATCGCACCCGTTGCTAAATCCGGGTTCTCGTTGCCCGATGGGCGCAGTTCAACGGTGCCGGTGATCTTCAAGCAGTACTCATCACGAAGGGCATGAGCTATCGCCGTGTCACGCACGACAACCTGAACTACCCCACTGGCATCACGCAGGTCCAAGAATGCCACCCCACCGTGATCCCGGCGGCTGGCTACCCAGCCGGCGAGGACAACAGTGCTGCCAGCATCTGCAGCGCGAAGTGAACCAGCGCCGTGTGAGCGAATCACGAACTCTCCTTTGATGCAGTGGATGTATCAGCGGTGGCAAAAACCTTTGGCTTCAGGTCTTCAAGTGGCGGCTGCCAAGTCGCGGCATCCGCATCAACTTGATCACCTGAGCGAATATCCTTAACCGTATCGCCGGCAGTACCCTCGGCAGCAGAAGCCGGAAACCACACATAAGGTATCGCGCGCCGATCCGCGTAGCGGATCTGCTTGCCGAATTTATCTGCACTTGGTGCAACTTCACAGGCTATGCCACGCCGGCGCAATTGCCGAGCCACCAATTCACTCGCTGCGCGACTTGCCTCATCGGCGACGGCAACTAGGACGGCAGACGGCACTGCACGCGAGGCTGTCACTAAACCCTTCGCAATAAGAATAGACACCAGGCGGGTAACTCCCAAGGAGATTCCGACGCCGGGATAACTCTGCTTGGCGTCACTTGCCAAATCGTCGTAACGGCCACCTGAGCTAATTGATCCAGCCGCCTCAAACCCAACCAATTGGGTCTCATAGACGGTGCCGGTGTAGTAATCCAGCCCGCGGGCTATGCGTAAATCCGCAACAACTGAGCCCGGCCGCTCAGCATTAGCCCCGGTCACCACGGCCGAAAGCTCACTCAACCCTTGATCCAGTAGGTCATTTCGCACATCAAGTGCCCGAACTTGATCAACGAATGTTGCGTCCGGCGTGCTGATTGCCGCAAGCGCAAGGCACTTAGCCGCGGCCGCCGGCGTCAAACCTGCTTCCGTCTCAAGTAAGACCCGAACCCGGTCGGGACCAATCTTGTCTAACTTGTCAATCGCTCGCAGCACCCGTTGGGTATCGGTCGCCCCGACCCCGAGATAAAAGCCCTCGGCGAGCTTGCGGTTATTAACCTGAATTACGGCCCGTGGAATCGGCAGGCTTGCCAATAAAGATGACATCACCACTGCCATCTCGACCTCATGGTGAAATGCCAGTGAGTCCTTGCCTACCACATCAATATCGGCCTGCGTGAACTCCCGGAAGCGACCTTCCTGGGGACGCTCACCACGCCAGACCTTTTGTATCTGATACCGGCGCAACGGGAACTCCAACGCCGCTGCGTGCTCAAGTACGTACCTCGCAAATGGCACGGTTAAGTCAAAGTGCAGGCCCAGCCCTAGGTCTGCTTCATCAGCCGTGGCCTGCAGACGGCGCAACACATAAATCTCTTTGTCGATTTCACCGTCTCGCTGCATCTGTTCTACCGGCTCGACCGCGCGTGTCTCAAGTGAGAGGAATCCGTGCAGTTCAAAAATCTCGCGGGCGGTATCGAGAATATGCTGTTCGATTACCCGTCCACTCGGAAGTAACTCGGGAAAACCCGACAGTCGGCTAATTTTTGCCATGACTACAAACCTCGCCTTGGCGCCGGATCAGCTAAGACCAAGTACGGATTGGTAGCCCGCTCGACCCCAATTGTGGTTTGGGGGCCATGCCCCGGCAGGACCAATGTTTCATCAGGAGCGCCCAGCACGACCCGGGTCAGTGACTTGACCATGGCTAGGCCATCGCCACCGGGAAGATCCGTCCGACCGATAGATCCCGCGAATAACAGATCCCCGCTCAACATAATTGGCGCATCGACATCGGCGATCTCAAATACCACCGAACCCTCCGTGTGACCCGGTGCGTGTCGCACTCGCAGCCCCAGGCCGGCAAGATCCAACACCTCCTCGTCGCCGATCACGCGCACTTCACTCGGCTCGGTCAATTCCAAGGCCCCCTTCGTCATGGCCAGTAACTGCTCACGGCCCATGCTCGAGGTGGTGCCAATCGGGTCAGCAAGGCGATAACGATCGTCAGCATGAATAAGAGCCGGGATATCAAATCCGGTCGCCACGGGGGCAACCGACCAAACGTGATCAATGTGGCCGTGGGTAAGAAGTACCGCGGCCGGCACCAAGTGCTGCTCGCGGACTATCTCAAGTACCCCGTCGATACTGCCTTGACCAGGATCCACGATGACGCACGGCTGCCCCGGGGCGGTGGCGATCACGTAGCAGTTCGTGGCCCATGGCCCTGCGGGAAAGCCTGCGATGAACACCTTCGCAAGCCTAGTGCCGAGCAAATCCGCGGCCGAATAGACTCCGCGGGTGGCAAGTAACCAGCGAGAGCGCCAATTGGCCCGGGAGAAGTACGAACGTCAGCAGGCACGTCGCGCCTCGAGTGCCAAGCGTCGCGGCCAGCGCCAAAAGTTAGTCGCGGCCATCGTGGTCGTCGTTCTGGTCGCCGGCTCGCTAGCCGTGGTGTTCATCAGCCAGCGCGACAACTCCGACCCGGCAGCAGTGGCGGCCGCCTCACAAGCACCGGCCGCATCGGCACCGGCATTCAACTGCACCCCACCAATCCCAGCCCGCCCAGATGATCAATCGTGGGCGAGTGCCCCGGCCGCGTCACCGCTTTCCTCGAGTCCAGCGAAGATCACTTTGGTCACCAATTGCGGCGACATCGTGATCTCCACCCTGCCGACCGAAGCGCCACTTACGGTTGCGTCGGAGATCTTCTTAGTCGAGCAGGGCTTTTATGATGCGGTTAGCTGCCATCGGTTGTCCACCGCGGGGATTTTTGTCCTGCAATGTGGTGATCCAAAGGGCGACGGCACCGGTGGTCCTGGCTACGAGGTGCCTGATGAGAACCTGCCGGCGACAGGCACGGCAAACTACCCGGCCGGGTCGGTAGCCATGGCCAACGCCGGCCCCAATACCAATGGCTCGCAGTTCTTCCTCGTTTATGAGGACACCACCTTGCCGCCTGGATACACCATTTGGGGCACCATTACCGCCGGGCTGGACATTGTGCGCCAGGTGGCGGCTGGCGGGGTCGTCGGTGGTGGTTCAGACGGGCCGCCACTTAAGTCCATAACAATTGAGACAGCAACGGCCCAAGCTGGGTAATTGGGCCGGTACGGTGAGTAACTAGACCCCAACCGATAGGCAGGTTCCACGATGGCCGACCCCAATGGGCCGACCCCGGCAATGCCCACGCCAGCAATGCCCACGCCAGCAATGCCCACGCCAGCAATGCTGCGCCGGGCACCGGCACCCGCAGCACCAGAACCTTCGCCATTTGGCCGGGTGGAAGCAGATGGAACGGTCTATTTGCTGGCACCGGAAGGCGAGATTCGCATCGGGCAGTGGGCCGCCGGCCCCCCGGCCGCCGGCTTGGCCTTCTTTCAGCGCAAGTACGAGGATTTGGTGGTCGAAATTGACCTGATCGGGGCCCGCTTGGCCGACGGTCGAGCAACCCCGGAGCAAGCCCAAAGCGTGCTAGCAAAAGTCCAGGAAGCACTTACCGCCCGCTCCTTTATTGGCGATCTGGCCGCCCTTGACATTAAATGCCAGGCGGTTGCCGCAGGTATCGTCCAGGCCCG
The DNA here is from genome assembly GCA_903960135.1 of uncultured Actinomycetes bacterium. GTDB lineage: Bacteria > Actinomycetota > Actinomycetes > S36-B12 > S36-B12. The sequence continues at coordinate 27,897 of CAJBZP010000131.1, forward strand.
CGCCGAGTTGAGCGAAAAACGTGCCGCCGCTCGGGCCGAGGCCACGGCGGCCCGGGAGACGCTGGCGGCTGAAGCCGAAAAACTCGGCCCTTCGACCTCCTGGAAACAAGCGAGTGAGCGCTTCGCCGCAATCGTCGAAGAGTGGAAGGTACTTCCGCGCACCGATCGGGCCACCGAACAGGTACTTTGGAAACGCATCAGCAACGCCCGCACTGGCTTCGATAAGCGTCGCCGCCAGCACTTCGCCGAGGCCGACGCCCTACACAAGGTTGCGGTCGCACGCAAGCGCGAACTAATTGCCACCGCCGAGTCCCTAGCCAAATCAACCGACTGGGTGGGCACCGGCAAGAAGATCCGCGACCTGATGAATGACTGGAAATCGGCCCCGCGAGCGGGGCGAAGTGACGAGGACAAGCTCTGGAAACGGTTCAAGGCAGCGCAGGACGAGTTCTTCGCCGCGAAGACCGCTGCGGACGTGCAGGCCGAGGCCGCGCTCCTGCCAAATATCACCGAGAAGGAACTACTAGTTTCGCAGGCCGAGGCCCTGCTGCCGATTACCGACCACAAGGCAGCGAAGGCGGCCCTTCGCGGGATCCACGAGCGTTGGGAGAAAGTCGGCGACCTACCCCGCGGGGATCGTGAGCGACTAGAAAATCGACTCCGCAAAGTTGATGAGGCGCTGCGCAAGGATGAGTCCGAAAGCTGGAAGAAATCCAACCCTGAGGCACGGGCACGGGCGGAATCCACAGCCAACGTATTTGCAGATGGCATCGCCAAGCTCGAGACCAAGCGGCAAAAAGCCGAAGCGAGCGGAAATCTGCGCGAGGTCGCAAAGTTGGAGGCTGCCATTGAGCAGACGACGGCGTTACTTCGTGCAGCGCAATCAGCAGCAAGTGAATTCGGGTCACTCACCCACGTTGGCTAGTAATTGGTCAGGTTCTAGCCAACTGTCAAACTCGATATGCGTCGTAAACCCCTTCGACGCTGCGTACTGCCTTAAGCACCGAACCTAGGTGTTTCGGGTCGGCCATTTCGAAGGTGAATCGCGAAAGGGCGATTCGATCCCGTGAAGTCGTGACCGAAGCGCTCAGGATATTGACGTGGGTATCCGATAGGGCTCTGGTTACATCGCTTAGGAGCCTGGCGCGATCAAGTGCCTCGACCTGGATGTTCACCAAGAATACGCTCGATGCCGTAGGTGCCCAGGTAACCTCGACGATTCGCTCGGGCTCTGCTTGCAGGCCGGGGATATTCACGCAGTCCGCACGATGAACTGACACCCCAGAACCACGTGTGACAAATCCGAGGATCTCATCACCGGGTACCGGGGTGCAGCACTTGGCAAGTTTGATCCAGACGTCATCAACGCCCTTGACCACCACCCCGACATCACCAGCCGGCCGGGCGCGCTGGCGCAAGCTCGCGGGGTTAATACCCTCGGCCGCATCATCGGCGGCGCCATCGACACCACCCGCCGCGTCTACCAACCGTTGGACAATCGTGGCGGCTGAAATCCGGCCCTCGCCAACGGAGGCATACAGGGCGGTTACATCGCTTTGGTGTAGCCCCGACGCAATATTTTGCAAGGACTGATTGGTCATCAAGCGTTGCAGTGGCAAGCCTTGCTTGCGCATGGCGCGCACGATGGCATCCTTGCCAGTTTCAACGGCTTCCTCGCGGCGCTCCTTGGAGAACCAGCCCTTAATTTTGCTCTTCGCCCGCGGGGATGCAACAAATGTCACCCAGTCGCGGCTTGGCCCGGCCCCCTCAGCCTTGGAAGTAAAGATCTCGACGACATCGCCGTTATCTAACCTCGATTCCAACGGCACTAATTTGCCGTTAACCCTTGCGCCAACGCACCGATGGCCCACTTCGGTGTGCACGCTGTAGGCAAAATCCACCGGCGTCGCATTGCTCGGCAAGGCAACGACATCACCTTTGGGGGTGAAGACGAATACCTCGGAGGAACTAAGGTCATAGCGAAGGGAATCCATGAACTCATCTGGGTCTTCGGTTTCACGCTGCCACTCCATTAGTTGGCGTAGCCAACCGAAATCATCCGGGCCCGACTTGCCACCAACATCTTGCTGCTTGTAGCGCCAGTGTGCGGCGACACCGAACTCCGCGGACCGATGCATATCTTGGGTTCGAATCTGCAATTCGACCGGCTTGCCCTCCGGGCCGATGACGGTCGTGTGAAGTGACTGATACATGTTGAACTTCGGCATCGCAATGAAATCCTTGAACCGCCCGGGCACCGGACTCCACTTGGCGTGGATCACCCCAAGCACCGCATAGCAATCCCTTACGCTCTCGACAAGAATTCGAACACCGAGCAAGTCATAGATATCGGCGAAATCACGGCCTCGGACGATCATTTTTTGATACACCGAGTAATAGTGCTTCGGGCGACCGCTTACCACTGCACGCAATTTGCCCTTGCGTAAATCCGCGTTGATCTCCTCGATTATTTCCGAAAGCAGCTGGTCGCGTGACGGCGCGCGCTGCCCTACGAGTTGCACGATTTCGTCGTACATCTTTGGATGCATGGTCGCAAAGGCAAGGTCTTCCAACTCCCACTTGACGGCATTTATCCCAAGTCGATGAGCGAGTGGCGCATAGATTTCCAGGGTTTCGCGCGCCTTCTTCTGCTGCTTCTCCTCTGACATATAGCGCAAGGTGCGCATATTGTGCAAGCGATCGGCAAGCTTAATTACGAGCACTCGAATATCGCGTGCCATGGCAATTACCATTTTGCGGACGGTCTCTGCGGCTGATGACTCGCCATATTTGACCCGATCGAGTTTGGTTACGCCATCAACCAACTGGGCGATTTCATCACCGAAATCCTCCCGAAGGGCATCAAGGGAATAGCCAGTGTCCTCCACGGTGTCATGCAACAGTGCCGCGGCCAGGGTCGGCGCGGTCATGCCGAGATCGGCGAGGATGGTCGCGACCGCCAACGGGTGCGTGATGTACAACTCCCCCGACATGCGGGTCTGGTTGCGATGCAGATACTCGGCCATCTCGTATGCGCGTTCGACCATCCGGGTATCCGATTTCGGATGGTATTGCCGCAAGGTTCGAAAAAGTGGATCTAGTTCTGGGTGCGCCCGGCGCTGGATCCCAGCCAGGCGGGCAACCCGTGATCGAAAACCCTCGGACGCGACCGTGACCAAGCCTGGTTGCGAAACCGGCTCCGTGATCAGCGGTGCTTCCTTGGCCACTGGCACTCCAAATTTACGGGGTAAAGCTACAGATACCTGAATCCCTTGTGTTCACCGTGTCAGTGTACGTGGACTAGGAAACCAGCAGTGCGTGCACGTTGACCCCGAGGGCCTCGAGAACTGCCCGGCCACCTAGAGCTGGTATCTCCATCACTAACAGCACCGCAATAACCTCGGCACCGGTACGCCGAATCAGGTCAACGCCGGCCGCGGCCGTACCCCCGGTCGCCAAGACGTCATCGACTAGGGCTACCCGTCGACCGGGCCCCAGGGCATGGGTGTGGATCTCCAAGGCGGTCGCTCCGTACTCCAGCGCATAATCGACGCTATGGACCGCCCCTGGTAATTTACCCGGCTTGCGTAAGGTGACAAAGCCAGCGCCTCGGGCCCGCGCAAGCACCGCGCCATAAGGAAAGCCCCGGGCATCTATGCCAGCGACATCATCAATTTGCTCAGCGCCCAGCGCCTCGCTCATAGCGTCAATTACCAGAGCAAATGACACCGGATCGGCCATCAATCCGGTTAGGTCCTGGAATGCGACCCCAGCCTGTGGCCAATCTTCGATGACCCTTATCCGCGACCGTAATATCGCCTCGCCCGAGGCAGTTAGCAGTGGGTTTGGTCCTGGCATTTTCGCTTAACTAGGACTTGGACCTGCGGGAGCGGCTAACCCGCTTAGGTTGATTTCGCACCGTGTCGTCTACCCGAGTGGTGATCGCAAAATCACCTTCACCACCTGCGTCGTCGAGGTC
>CAJBZP010000132.1 GCA_903960135.1 uncultured Actinomycetes bacterium
CCTTGGAGCAAGGGGAAAGGCCGTGGAATGGCGAAAGAACCTGTCGGGTAAGTCACTTTGTGGGCTAAATGTCCGAATTATCGTGTCCGAGGAGGGCCGGCGTGGGCGTGGGCTGGGCCTAAACCATGGCCCGCAGGGCACCGGGCACCGAGGTAAAAGTCACCTCGGTGACCTGGCCCCCAGATTCCCCGTCGATTTGGATGGGAATCGGTCGGTCGGCGGTGATCGTGAACTGGTTTTGGTCATGCCAGACCACCATGGCCTTGCGGCTGGAGCCGGCCCGCGCACTCATCACCATGCGCCGGGTGGCCCGCATTGCCGCCGCTATCCGCATCGCCCGGAGCGCGAAGACATCTAGGCCGGTTTCGAAGGTTGCCTGCGGGCACGGGTCAATGGGCCAGGTGCCAAAGTACGTCCACGGGGAGGTGTTTTGCACGACGGCCGTGAACACACCGGCAACGGGATCGATACCAGGGCGGTGCAGGGTAAGTGCTGGATGCTTTCGATCGGTGCGCAGGAAGAACTCGTGCAGCGCCGTGCGTAAGTAGCGGGCCGGGGTGGCGGTCTCGCCGGACCCGCGCAGTTGCTCCATTGCGGTAATAATTTCGGCATCAAGCCCGACACCGGCATTGGCGGTGAACCAACGGATCGGCTGTGGGTCGATGTTGCCACTGTCGTCGAGGCCGGTGACCGTGCCTAGCCCGATGGTGCGAAAGCGTCGTTCACGCAGTGCGTCAAGTAATTGCCCGGTCGCCTCCACCGGATCATTGGGCAGGCCCAGTGCGCGGGCGAAGACATTGCCGCTGCCGCCCGGCACGGTGGCCAGCATCGGCACTTTCGGCCCGGGCCCCTCGATTAACATGCCGTTGACGACTTCGTTGACCACTCCGTCGCCCCCGAGAGTTAGCACTACATCGAGTTCTTGAGTTCGCGCTTGGGCCCCGAGGGCAAACCCATGCCCGCGATAGTTGGTAACTGTCACATCTAGATCTAGTTCATCGGCCAAAGCGTGTATCAACACATCGGTTACCCGAGGTGAGGTGGTCGTTGCCTTCGGATTGACAACAAGAAGTCCGCGCACCAGATAACTCTAATAGCGGCGCCCGGTGGGACAAGCTGGCAAGCCCCTAGGCTCTGCCCCATGCGTTCTGAGTCGCCGGGCCGGGTGCTGATTGCATTGGCGGTGATCGCTGGCACCGAGGGGCTAGGTCTGCTCGGGTACGCGCTCTATGACGTGGTGCAGTCGATCCGGTTTGGCGCGACCGGGCCCGCGGAAGTCTCAAATGGACCGGCGCTGTTCATTCAAATTTTGATTTTCGCGGTCTTTGGTGTCGGTTTGCTGCTAGTTGCCCGCGGTTTGCTGCGGGCGCAGCGCTGGAGTCGATCGCCATTTGTTCTGGCCCAGCTGATTGCACTACTTGTTGGGTTCCCGCTCGCGCAGAACTCAACTGGTCCAGTGCGCGCAGTCGGCGCCGCCTTGCTGGTACTTGCTTTAGCGGGTGGTGCGGTCGCGCTAACACCGCAAGTTGGCCGAGCGATTGCAGCGGATGACTCAACATCTGACTGAACGGCTGGCTAATTGTCGCTCATACCTGCGCGGATCTGCGCGAGACTTGTTGCCAGCAGGCGCGATACATGCATCTGCGAAATTCCCAGCTGTTCGGCTATTTGGCTCTGTGATTGGTTCTTGAAGAACCTGAGCATGACGATCTGCCGCTCGCGCTCTGGCAGTGCGGCAAGCAGTGGGCGAAATGACTCACGGAGTTCCAAGGCTTCGAGTGCTAGGTCATCGCCCCCGATGCGGTCATAGGGACTATCCCCGTCGCCACTCGCCTCGGCGGCAGCATCGATGGAAGCCGCTGTGTATGCCCGTCCTGCGTCCATGGCTTCCAAGACTTCGGCGTCTTGGAGTTTGGTGCGCCTGGCAAGTTCGGCGATGGTGGGGGGTCTGTTCAATTCGCGGGTTAATGATTCGATGGCGTGATTAATCTCAATATTTCGTTCCTGCAGGCTTCGAGGGATGTGAACGGCCCAAGCGTGATCGCGGAAGTGCCTTTTGATTTCTCCGAGAATTGTTGGCGTCGCGAAGGTGCTGAACTCCAATCCACGTGCTACCTCAAATCTATCGACGGCCTTGATCAACCCCAGCATTCCAACTTGGGTTAGGTCTTCTTGGGATTCACCCCGATCGCGATACCTACGTGCCAGATGCTCAACGAGTGGCATATGCATCTCGATCAGCTCATCGCGGACGACTTTGTGCGCAGGGCTGTCGGCTGGCAGGTTGGCCAACTCGGTGAACAGGGTGCGGGCGCGATCGCGCTTTGCCGAAGTCCAGCCGCCAGTCGAGGTGTGCGCGGTCACAACTTGAGCCATGGGGTTTGGCTAGACCGTCACCGAGGCGGGGCGGGTAATGCACAGCTCAAGGTGAACAAGCCCGTTATCGGCGCCAGCCGTTACTTCATCAACTAATGCCGCGAGCACTAGCCAACTGAAGGTGTCGGTTGCCGGGGGTTGTCCACTTCGGGTAGTTGCTTTGGTTTGGATGACCAGCGTGCCCGCTGTTTCGGTGAAATCGCAATGCACGTGAGTTTGCTCATCGCAGTCGTTGACCAGCTGTGAGACCGCTTCGTCAATTGCGAGCCGGACATCCTCAATCTGATCGATCGTCAAGTGCGCGCGGGCGGCCATTGCCGCGGCCATTGTTCGAGCCAGAGCCACATTGGCGGTAGTTGCTCGAAAGCTCAAGGTGACGTCACTTGGCTGACGGTTCGAATCTACATCCTCATTGCTCACGCTCGTAGCCTGCCAGATTCGCCAGGTCATTGCCGGTTATTCGCTGCACTGTCCAATCGGTCATTGGCTCGGCACCGATGCTGCGGTAGAAGCCAAGGGCTGGCTCGTTCCAGTCAAGGACCCACCACTCCAAACGCCCATAGCCATTGGCTAGGCATTCACTTGCCAGTTGGGCGAGCAGCGATTTTCCGTACCCGTGGCCTCGGTAGGGGGCCCGCACATAAAGGTCTTCCAGATAAATGCCGTGCTGGCCGAGCCAAGTTGAGAAATTCAGGAAGTAGATCGCAAATCCGGCAAGTTGGTGGCCGGGGCCCGGGTGTTCGATCACGATGGCGAAAACTGCGGGGTTGGCGTCAAAGAAAAGTTGCTGGTAACTCTCGGGCGTCGCAATGAGTTGGTCCGCGGCTTGCTCATATTCAGCAAGCTCGCGGACCATCTCCAATACTTCGTCAATGTCTCCGGGTCGGATCGGACGGATCAGGCCGGTGCTCATTGCCTAAGCGGCCTTGGTCTCCCAGAAGATTGCCGCGATCTCGTCGATCTTGGCCAGCAGTTCATCGGCCACCGCAACGTCGACGGTGCCCTTCGTGCCCCCGGCGCCAGCCAATTTGGTGGCCTGGTTGAAGAGGTCATTGAGTTGTGGGTACTTCTCAAAGTGCGGTGCCTTGAAGTAGTCGGTCCAGAGCACCCAGAGGTGTTCCTTGACCATGTTTGAGCGATCTTCCTTAATGGTGATTGCCCGCGCTTTGAAGTCGCCGTCAGCAGAAGCGTGGTACTTGGTCATGCAGGCTTTTACCGATTCGGCTTCAAGACGCGCTTGGGCTGGATCGTAGATCCCACAGGGCAGGTCGCAGTGTGCGTAAGCGACGTGACGTGCCCGAAGAAAGCGTGGGGCGAGGATGCGGTTCAGCATGGGTTCCCTTTCCAGAAGTTGGTGACCTGAGCCTAGTGCGAGTCCGGGAACTTGGCAGGGGGCAGGATGGGGTGGTGTTCACGACCGTGCAAATCATTGGTCCGTCGATGGCACCGGCCATGCGCACCGGGGACCACTGGGTGGTCTGGCGCACCAGGAAAGTGCGGCCGGGTCAGGTGGTCATGCTTCGGCATCCACTGCGACCGGACTTATTAATCGTTAAGCGGTTGATCCACCAACCCGGCCCGGGGCTTTGGTGGGTTGAAGGTGATAGCCAGCAAATCTCAGATGACAGCAGGGCATTTGGCCCGGTGGCCACTTCCGCGATCGTGGGGCGTGTCACATTTCGGTACTTCCCACTGCGACGTCGTCGAAAGATGTGACATCATCGTATCCACCGAACCGGTGCCCTTGATTTAATCGGCCCATACCCCGGCCCGATCTCCATTACTGCAAAGTATTTCGTCCACCACACCTGCCAGCTAAGGATTGATCCGTGAGTTCGCCAGATCCGACCGACGAGGTCTTCGCCCTGCACGAGGGCGGCAAAATCGAGGTGCGCCCCACGATCGAGGTGCGCGACCGCGAAGGTCTCGCACTTGCCTATACCCCCGGGGTGGCACGGGTTTCGCAGGCGCTTGCGGCAGACCCTGAACTTGCGTACCGGTACACCTGGAAAGGGAACACCGTCCTGATTGTCACCGACGGCACCGCGGTACTTGGCCTTGGTGATATCGGCCCGATCGGTGCGTTGCCGGTAATGGAAGGCAAGGCGCTGCTATTCAAGGACTTCGGTGGCGTCAACGCAGTACCGATCTGTCTCGACACCACCGATGTCGAGGAGATTATCGAAACGGTGGTTCGAATCGCCCCGGCATTTGGTGGCGTCAACCTCGAAGACATCTCAGCGCCCAGGTGCTTTGAAATTGAGCAACGGCTACAGCAACTACTTGATATTCCGATTTTCCATGACGACCAACACGGTACGGCGATCGTAGTGTTGGCTGCCTTGCTGAATGCGGCGAAGGTCACCGGACGCACCGTCGCTGATCTTCGCGTGGTGGTATCCGGCGCCGGGGCCGCGGGCGTGGCCGTCACGAACATGCTGCTCGACGCCGGCATTGGCGATATCTCGGTCGCGGATTCGCAGGGCATCGTCTCGACCAGTCGCGGTGACCTAAATTCAGTGAAGGCAGATCTCGCGAGTCGCACCAATCGCGCGGGCGTCAGTGGCGCAATTTCCGAGGCCATACGTGGTGCTGATGTCTTCATCGGCTTATCGTCCGGGAATGTGCCACCTGACGTAGTTGCCACCTTGGCGCCCAACGCGATCATTTTCGCCCTTGCCAACCCGAACCCGGAGATTCACCCGGATTTGGCGGCTAGGCATGCGGTGGTCGTGGCGACCGGGCGCAGTGACTTCCCGAATCAGATCAACAATGTATTGGCTTTCCCCGGGATCTTCCGCGGGGCCTTAGACGTCCGCGCCTCCTGCATCACGCCAATGATGCGGTTGGCTGCTGCCAATGCGATTGCCAACGTAGTTGGTGAGGATTTGTCCCCCAGCATGGTTATCCCAAGTGTCTTCGACCCGCGGGTGGGTCGCGAGGTGGCAGCTGCGGTAGCCGCGGCTGCGCGCGCCGACAAAGTCGCCCGCGCCTAGGAAAGTTGCAGTCGAACGGCTTCGACGAACTCGTCGATGTCGGCGGGTGTCGTATCCCAAGAGCAAACCCAGCGGACTTCGCTGTTTTTTTCACTCCACACATAGAACGGGGTATGCGCCTGTAACTTTGGGATGGCAGTTGCCGGCAACTGCGCGAACACCGCATTGGCCTGAGTGGGTTGGGTAATCACCAGACCAGGTAGGTCTTTGATACCGTCCACCAGGCGCCGTGCCATGGAGTTGGCGTGTGCAGCGTTCACTCGCCAAAGCTCATCGCTTAGCAAGGCAATGAATTGGGCTGATGTGAAACGCATCTTGCTCGACAACTGCATGTATTGCTTGCGGATGAAACCAAGTTCGGTGCTGATATTCAGGGCGGGATTCAAAACGATAACCGCCTCTGCCGACATCGCCCCATTTTTAGTCCCGCCAAATGACATCACGTCAACACCGGCATCGGTGGTCATGGCTCGCAGCGATACATTGAAACTGGCGGCCGCATTTGCGATACGGGCGCCGTCTAGATAAAGAGCGAGGCCGCGAGCGTGTGACGCATCAGCGATGGCCCTGATCTCGGCCGGTGAGTAGCAGGTTCCGTACTCCGTTGATTGGGTGATCAAGACCACCTTGGGCTGTGACTGGTGCACATCACCGTTGCGCCACTCCACAGCATTGATCAACTCCGGGGTTAGTTTGCCGTCGGAGGTCTGCAGGTCGATGATCTTGGAGCCAAGGAGTTTTTCCGGTGCACCACCCTCATCGACATTGATATGGGCAGTGCTTGCGCAGATAACCGCCTCCCAGGTGCGCATCAGTGATTGGAGGCCGACGACATTGGCGCCCGTGCCATTGAAGGTCAGGTATACCTCAACTTCAGACCCAAGCTCCCGGCGAAATACCTCGACGACTTGTTCGGTTATTGCGTCGCTGCCGTACGCCGGGGCGTGATCAACATTCGCGGCGCTAATTGCGGCCAGCACAGCAGGGTGGATTCCGGCGTAATTATCACTCGCTAATGACCGCATGTGTCGAACCGTACCAACGGCACTACGCTCGCCGTATGTTCGCCGTCTATGCCACCGCCGTGAACCGTGATGACCCGCTGGCCTGCCTTGGGGTTGGCGAGTTTGAGCTGCCGAGTCCGCCACCGGGGTGGGTTGGCGTCCAGGTACAAGCTGCGAGCCTGAATCATCACGACATCTGGTCGCTCAAGGGGCAAGCGCTGGCCGCCGAGCGGGTACCGATGGTCTTGGGATCGGACGCGGCGGGGATTACCGCAGGCGGCCGTGAAGTCATTGTGCATGCGGTTATCGGCGATAATTCGGGCGGTGACGAAACCCTCGATGTCAAGCGATCGCTGCTTAGCGAGATCTACCCGGGGACGATGGCTCAGCAGGTCTATGTGCCCGCGGGCAATCTAATCGACAAGCCAGCTGAGTTCACTTGGGCCGAGGCGGCTTGTCTGCCCACCGCCTATCTGACGGCGTATCGAATGATTGCGACCAAATCTGCCACGAGCCCGGGCGACACAATTTTGATTCAAGGTGCGGCCGGCGGAGTAGCAACCGCGTTGATCGTGCTCGGTAAGGCCTTGGGCCGGAAAGTCTGGGTTACGTCGCGATCGGCGAGCAAGCGGGATTGGGCGCTGAAATTGGGCGCTGACGCGGTGTTTGAAACCGGTGAGCGACTGCCGAGCAAAGTGGCCGCCGTAATGGAGACCGTTGGTGAGGCGACTTGGGACCATTCACTTAAGTCATTGCGGCCGGGTGGCACCATCGTGGTTTCCGGCGCTACCTCAGGTGCCAACCCACCCGCTGACCTAAACCGGGTTTTCTTCCTGCAACTAAATATCGTTGGCTCCACCATGGGCACCATCGCTGAGCTTCAAGAACTTGTGGACTTACTACTTCGCACCGGAGTTCGCCCGGTAATCGACCGCGAGTACCAGATAGGGCAGGCAGCGGAGGCATTCGCGGCCATGGCAGGCGGCGATGTGCACGGCAAGCTCGTGTTAACGGTGCGGTAGCCTTGGGCGGTTTGGCAATTAGCACGGTCACCCTTTGACACACTGATTATCTCCCTGCGCGATCGGAGTGGGTTTGAAGAAGTTCGATGCGCTTGGCTTTGCCGGCGCAATCGATTTAGCCCGGAATGAGACTCGGCAGCAGGCAGCCGTTTTCACGTCCTATTGGCGAAAGCCAAAGGCCGGGGCAGTGATATCTCTTGAGGTGGACCCAGCCGATGATTGCATTACCCGGGTCCTGGAGTCTGGCCAATCCTGGGAGTCCTGGCTCACCCCCTACCTAAAGCGGTACTGCGATCCGACCAAGGTGAGCTTGGATGTCGGTGCAAATATCGGCACCCATACGGTAACCCTTGCCGGCAACTCACTCCAGGTGCACGCATTTGAGCCGCAGCGCCGGGTCTTTGAGATCTTGTCGCGCAATATCGCCAAGTTCGACAATGTCGTAGCGCACAATGTTGCTGCTGATAACGCGCCTGGTACCGCCCGCATGAAGGCACCGACCAAGAACGTCGGTGCCACCGAGATGGCGATCGATGGCACCGGCGAAGTGATCACCTGTATTCGGATTGACGACCTGGCTTTTCCGGCTCCAGTGGGGTTCATGAAGATCGATGTGGAAAAACATGAGATGGAAGCATTGGCGGGAGCCCTGGAAACGGTCGAGCGTGATCGACCGGTGATCATCATGGAGGATCAAGTCCACGCCCGAAACCTACTGGCGCCCCTAGGCTACCGATGTCGCCGAATCGCACTCGTTGACTTTCTCTGTCTACCTGGTTAAGGCGTGGGTGGCACATGAACTAGCCTCGATGCCGTAGCCGCGACCGGTGCCTTCTGCGCTCAGAATCCTTCTTCATCGGCATAGTTGTCATCGTCATCGTCATCGTCATCGTCAGCTACGCGCGCCAGCCACGTCGCGAATCTTTCAATTGGAGTTTCGAATTCGGGAAACAGATCGACGAACTCGCGCAGTCGCTCGGCCAGGGCCGCGACAGCGATCGACTCATCCCCGCGCCTACTTTGTAGCTCCTCAATTCCGCGATCGGTGAAATACATAGGTACCCCTGCTAGTTGGACGGCGCGAATGCGCGTTCGACCAAGGCTGCCTGCTCAACTTCGTGGCGGTGATGGGATCCGACCGCGGGGGATGAGGATTTATCCCGGCTTATCAGTGAGACCGGCCGATTGATTATCTCCGGCAGGTTCAACGCGATAAAGCTCCAAGCACCTTGGTTTGCCGGCTCCTCTTGGACCCACCGGATTTGCGCAGATGGCATTTTTTCTAATTCCGGTGGCAAGGTTCGGTAAGGCAGTGGGTAGAGGCGCTCAAAGCGAATCACCGCGACGTCATGGCGATTAGTAGCGTCACGGTGCGCGACGAGGTCGTAGTAGACCTTGCCACTGCAGAGTAAAACGGTCTTCACGCCGGCTGGATCGACAACGGGGTCTGGCAGCATGGGCTCGAAGTGTCCGCTAACGAATTCCGCCTTACTTGAAACCGCGAACTTCGCGCGCAGAAGTGATTTGGGGGTGAAGATCACTAGTGGGCGGGTGAGTTTGCTGAGTACCTGCCAGCGAAGCAGGTGGAAGTAAGAGGCCGGCGTCGACGGCATGGCAACAGTCATGTTGTCCTGGGCGCAAAGTTGCAGATAACGCTCGACGCGAGCCGATGAGTGGTCAGGGCCTTGGCCCTCTTGCCCGTGCGGCAGCAACAAAGTGACGGCGGACTGCTGCCCCCATTTTTGCTCCCCCGATGAGATGAATTCGTCCAAAATGGTCTGGGCCCCATCGGCGAAGTCACCGAACTGGGCTTCCCAGAGGACAAGTGCATCAGGGCGGGCTACCGAGTAGCCATACTCAAATCCCATCGCCGCGAACTCGCTAAGCAGTGAGTCATACACGTACAACTTCGCGCCATCGCGATAGCACTGCTTAAGCGGCTTGTATTGCCACCCGGTTTCCTTGTCGACGATGACCATATGTCGGTGGCCGAAGGTGCCGCGCCTTGAGTCTTGCCCAGCCAAGCGCACGGTACGTCCCTCCATCAGCAAGGAGCCGACCGCAAGTGCCTCGGCCATGCCCCAATCGATCGCATCCTCGGCAACCATCTGGGCCCGGCGCTGGAGTTGGGGTGCGAGTCTGGGGTGAACCGTGAAATCAGCGGGCATAGTCAATTGCGAGGCGATGACGGTTTCAATTTGCTCGGTGGTGATACCTGACACCACCTCAGCGGCTGGGCCCTGAAGTTCAAGATCGCGCTGGCCCCCGCTGATGATGTCCTGGTCGTGGGTGCCAAATACCGCGGCGTCTTCGCTGCGGGTTTCCTGGAAGATCAGCTCGAGTTGCTCCTGGAAGTGCTTCAATGCGGACTCGGCCTCGTCAACGGTGATGTCACCACGCCCCACCAGGCCCTCGGTGTAGTGCTTGCGCACTGAGCGCTTGTTGTCGATGATCGCATACATCAGCGGCTGCGTGAGCGAGGGATCATCGGCCTCATTGTGGCCTCGGCGGCGATAGCACACGAGATCGACGACGACGTCCTTATGGAAGGCCTGTCGAAACTCAAATGCCAATTGGGCAACTCGAACCACGGCTTCTGGATCATCGCCATTGACGTGGAAGATCGGTGCTTGCACCATGCGGGCGACGTCGGTGGCATAAACCGAGGACCGGCTGTATTTCGGGCTGGTAGTGAAGCCAACTTGATTGTTCACGACTATATGGACAGTGCCGCCGGTGCGGTAGCCCTGCAATTGGGAAAGGTGCAAGGTTTCGGCTACTACGCCTTGCCCAGCGAATGCGGCGTCGCCGTGCATCAGAATCGGCAAGATGTCATAGACGCGATCAAGTGGGAGCAGGTCTTGCTTCGCGCGCACAATGCCTTCAAGAACGGGGTTCACGGCTTCTAGATGTGATGGGTTGGCTGCCAAATACACGGCCGTTTGCGCGCCACCGCGCGCGGTATAGGTGCCGGTTGTGCCCAGGTGGTACTTGACGTCGCCGGACCCTTGCACCGACTCCTCGCCGTACTGGCCTTCGAACTCGCGAAAAACCTGCGCATATGACTTGCCGGCGATATTGGTCAGCACATTAAGGCGCCCGCGATGTGGCATGCCGATGGCAACTTCGAGGATGTGCTGATTTGCTGCCTGGTCAAGTACGGCATCAAGTAGTGGGATAAGTGATTCCGCACCCTCTAGGGAAAAGCGCTTCTGCCCAACGTACTTAGTCTGAAGGAAGGATTCGAGTGCCTCGGCCTCGTTTAACTTGTGCAGGATCCGTAGTTGCTCTTCGCGCTCAGGCTTGGCATGGGGAATCTCGACGCGATCTTGAATCCACTTACGTTGTTCGGGGTCTTGGATGTGCATGTATTCAATGCCGACGGTGCGCGTGTAGGAATCGCGCAGGACGCCAAGAATTTCGCGGAGTTTCATCAATGGGCGGCCGCCGAAGCCACCTGTGGCAAATTCACGGTCTAAGTCCCAAAGGGTCAAATCATGTGAGAGGACGTCAAGATCAAGGTGATTGCGCTGTTTGTATTCGAGGGGGTCGGTGTCTGCCATCAGGTGCCCGCGCACCCGGTAGGCGTGAATGATTTCCTGGACCCTGACTGTCTTGCCTAGATCTGTCTCGTGGCTGGCCGAGATGTCCTGGGCCCAGCGCACCGGCTCGTATGGGATGCGAAGGGACCGGAAGATCTCGCCGAAGAAGTCATCGGCACCTAGAAGTAGTTCGTGGATTCGGCGAAGGAATTCACCGGACTGGGCACCTTGGATGACTCGGTGGTCATAGGTGGATGTCAATGTCATGATCTTCGAAACCGCATTGCGAGCAATGGTCTCCGCGGAGGCACCGGCCCATTCGGGTGGATACTCCATGGCGCCGACCCCGACTATGCAGCCTTGTCCCACCATCAGTCGGGGGACGGAGTGGTTTGTTCCGATGGTGCCCGGGTTGGTTAGTGACACAGTGGTACCAGCGAAATCGTCAACAATTAACTTACCGCTACGAGCTTTGCGGACGATGTCCTCGTAAGCGGCCCAGAAGGCGGCGAAGTCCATCTCGCTCGCCCCTTTGATATTTGGGACGAGTAATTGGCGGGAGCCATCGGGCTTGGCCAGATCAATGGCTAGACCTAGGTTGACGCTGGGATTTGTTACTAGTACGGGCAGGCCGTCGACCTGCGCGTACGCCGCGTTCATGGCAGGCACGTCTTGGGTGGCCCGCACTATGGCGTAGCCGATGACATGGGTGAACGAGATCTTGCCGCCTCGGCCGCGGGCGAGGTGGTTGTTTATGACCACCCGGTTGTCGATCAGCAACTTCGCCGGAACCGAGCGCACGCTGGTGGCGGTTGGCACCGAGAGGCTGGCTTCCATGTTGGTCACGACGCGCGCAGCCGGGCCTTTTAGGGCCGTGGTCGCCGTAGTGGTCGCCGTAGTGGTCGCCATGGCGGTGGACGTGGTGCCTTTCGGGTTAGCGACCGGCGCGGCGGCTGGGGTGGCTACCGGGTTGGTTACCGGGGCTTTGAGCGGGGATTGGTCACTGGGGGAGTACCCCTCGAAGAACTCCCACCAAGCCGGATCAACACTGAGTTTGTCGGTGACGAATTGCTGGTAGATCTCGTCAACCAGCCATTCATTCGGACCGAAATCAGCTTGCCTGCGCGCACTGTTTGTGCTCCCGTCGTCCGTGACCACGGTGTCCCTTCAGGTGAGTCCAGATTCCAAGTGACCGGCCGGCATAGACCTGCACACCACCAAACTTTAGTACCCGCGCTGACCTCGGATTGACCGGACTGCCCGCCGGGAAAGCTCGTAGGTCAGGTGATGTCGCGACGCAGCGTGGTCAGGGATGCCAGGAGGCCAAACAGCACTGCATAACCAAGGAGCACGACCACCCCGATGGCCGTGGGCAAGATGTCCTCGCCACCGCGCCCGGTGACATTGGTGGTTTGGAGCACGGCATCAAGTGCGCCGCCTGGTAGCCACTTGCCGATCCAGTCCACGAACACGGTAAGCAGCGCTTCAACGATGAGCACCCACACCAAGGCACCGACGATGGCTGCGACCTGATTGCGAATGAGCGCACCTACTGAAACCCCAACGAAGGCATAGATCGCGAATGCGAGAACAACACCGCCCAAAATCTGAAGGGCGGTGACGATATCCACGGGCGCATGTTCATCGCTCATCAGTGCGATCAAGGTCACCGCGAAACTTGTGATGAAAGCAATCAGGCCAAGTGCTGCACCCAATAAGGCGTAGGTGATGCCCTTGGCGATCAGCACTCTGGGCCTCTTGGGGGTGGCCAAGAAGGTTGAGGTGATTGTCATATGGCGGTACTCACTTGTCATCCCGATGATGCCGAGGATCAAAATGAAGATTGACGAAGATCCGGCAGCCCCGAGAATGTTCGTCACATAAGCGGGATCAAGTAATAGGTTCAATTCGGGGTCGATGTCCATGGCCCGTGGTGTCAAAAAGACCAGCAGCACGACATTGAGGGCGCTGAAGGTGATCGTCGCAATAGTCAGCCAAAGCAGCACTTTGGTGGTGGTTACTTTGCGGAACTCAGAACGCACCATCGACATCATGCGGCACCACCTGGGTTGCCGCCGGCGGTTAGTTCTAAAAAGAGTGCTTCGAGGTCAGTGCCTACCGGTGTGAGCTCATGGAGTTCGACCTGTTTATGTAAGGCAAGGTTCCCGATCTCAGGCGCCGACAGGCCGCTGACCAGGATCTCGTCCGGCCCCACATCACAGATGTTGACGCTGGTGGTGCCGGTCTCGGCCACGAGGGCGGCCCTTAAGACGTCAAGATTCGGTGTTCGTACCCGAACTTGGGTGAGTCCGGCGCTGGTGAGTTCGTCAAGTGAGCCGGTCTGCACCAATCTGCCTTTGCTGATGATGACTACGTCATCCACCGTCTGCTGCACTTCGGAG
>CAJBZP010000133.1 GCA_903960135.1 uncultured Actinomycetes bacterium
ATCATCGTTGATGATGCGAGCCCATGCACTTTTGACCCGCTGCTCCGGCAGGTGTCAGATCAGGTGGCCGGTGCCGGCCCGGTGCAGGTGCAGCGCTTCGATAACAACCGCGGCATTGCGCGCAGCCTTAATGCCGGCTTGGCCTTTGCCAATGACCAAAAGGCTAAGTGGCTGTTGACACTTGACCAAGACACCAGGTTGCCGGCGGGTGTGATCGAGCAGTTGCTGGCGACAGCAGCGCGGGCTAAGCAAGCCGGACTGCAAGTCGGCGCGATCGGGCCGATCGTTGTTGACACCGGCGGCGGGGAGATCAAGTATCCGACCCGCGAAACAAGTGGCTTCGCCACGACCGCCGAGATCGTTCAGAGCGGGGCACTTTGGTCGGTTGCGGCTTTGCAGGAGATTGACGGTTTTGACGAGCGCCTGGGCATTGACGCGGTTGATGCCGCGGCCTGCCTGCACTTAAGGCAGATCGACTACCAAGTTTTAGTAGACGCTGATGCGCGTATCACCCATAGCCTCGGTGCTGCCCGGGCGGTGCAGGTTTTGGGGCGCACGGTGCTGGCGACCGGCCATAGCGCAGAGCGCCGAACCACGATGGTGCGCAATCGACTGCAGCTCGCGCCCGCTGAATTCATGCAGTCACCGATGCAGGGGCTGCGCTCCCTGCGCCGCCTCGCGATGAGCACCGCCCTTGCCGTCACCGTCGAAGAGAACCGCTGGGCCAAAGCCAAAGCGAGCGCTCGGGGCTTGTTCCCGAAGCGTCGGGGGTAGCCTTCAGGCATGAAGGGGATAATTCTCGCCGGCGGCACCGGCAGCAGGCTCTGGCCACTCACCAAGGGCGTCAGTAAGCAGTTGCTGCCCGTCTATGACAAGCCGATGATCCACTACCCGCTCGCCACTTTGATGGAAGCCGGGCTTCGCGAGATCCTGATCATCACCACCCCAGAGGATTCGCAGTCGTTCACACGCCTACTTGGTGACGGTAGTGATCTGGGGATGCGCATTGATTACGCCGTGCAGCCAAGACCCGAAGGCTTGGCACAGGCCTTCTTGATCGGCGCTGAGTTCCTGGCTGGCGATAAGGCTGCGCTGATTCTCGGCGACAATCTCTTCCACGGCCAAGGGCTCGGGCGCAAGCTCACCGAACTAACCGATCTCGCCGGCGCCCACGTGTTCGCCTATGAAGTTGCCAACCCGACCGAGTATGGCGTTGTGGCCTTTGATGAACATGGCGTAGCACTTTCCATCGAAGAAAAGCCGGTGACACCCAAGAGCAACTACGCGGTGCCTGGGCTTTATTTCTATGACGAGACCGTCGTCGATATCGTCAAGGGGATTAAGCCGAGTGCTCGCGGTGAACTTGAAATCACCACCCTCAACGAGCACTACTTAAAGGCCGGCGCCCTGACTGTCACCGTGCTGGAGCGCGGCACCGCATGGCTGGACACCGGCACCTTCCGCTCACTGCAAGATGCCGGTGAGTTCGTCCGCGTTATCGAAGATCGCACCGGCACCAAGGTGGGCTGCGTCGAGGAGATCGCTTGGCGCAATGGCTGGATAACCACCGGTGAGATGATCGCCGTTGCCGAACCGCTACTGAAGAGCGGTTATGGCGATTACCTCATGAGGCTTGCGACACACTGATCCCCACCCCGTAAATCTAATATCTGATTTTAGATTTACGGGGTCATTTCCGGCGCAGCTTCGACCCGACCTTGCGCAGGGACGACGTCGCCCGCCAGGTGCGGCTCGACAAAATCGAGGCCAGGGCCGCGGTATCGGCCGCGGTGCCACCGACCGCACTCGTTAAGACCGCGGGGCCGGCCGAGATCTGCTGGAAGAAATCAACCAGCCCGGTGGCGAAGCCCTGCCAGGTGTGCTCGGCAATAACCTGCTGCAGATCATTGACGCGTTGCTGCGCCGCAGCATCGCTGGCTAGCAGTTGCTCCAAGTCGGTGGCGAAGGCCTCGACCGACCACTGCTTGGGCAGCCCAGCTACCCCGGCGATCTCCTTTAGTGGCCCGAAATCGGCGAAGGTCGATGGCGTGCCCAAGATCGCGGCCTCATATGGCACTAGGCCAAAGCCTTCAGCACTGGACGGGTAAAGCACCGCAGCCGCATTGGCGAGCAGCCACGCGCGACTGCGCCCGGTTAGGTGGCCGGCGGTGTGAGCACTACCACGCAGATCAACATGGGTTGCAAGTATTGCGTCCTCGGCCACCTTCGAACTGCTGCTCTTCACATGCAACCCGGCCAGTACGAGATCACAGGATTGACCGGACTGGAGCACCCGCTGCCAGACCGCAATAGCGAAATCGCGATTCTTATGCTGGAAGTCATTGCCCAGCACCGCGATGAATCTCTTGCCGCCGAGCGCCGCCAATACTTGATCTAGATCAGCGTCCGGGGCGTCTGGCGCATTGGCTCCGACAATGTGATCTAACCCAAGGGGCAGTGGCCGCACGCGCTGCGGATCAAGGCGGGGCACCTCGGCCAGCAATCTCGTTGCGACGTCGGCGCTGATCGCCGTGATGCCATCGACGCTGAGCGCGATGCGCCGCTGCAATGCGCGGTAGGTGCCCCAGGCCTCGGGTGAACCGTGGTAGCGCGGGATGTCATAGGCGATGAGGTCAAGATAGGTAGTGATGACCCGGCGGCCTAAGCCACGAGCGTCACCGATATTGCTGCGTCCGTCAATCTGATTTGGATACCAGACGATGTCGCACTGCGCGATCACCTCATCGGGGGCAACTATCCGCACGCGATCTAACTCCACGAGGTGCTGCGCGTAGGTTGGCAGTTCTTTGATGCCTACTACATAGATCGAATCGATGCGGTCATCGGTTGCCATTGCGGTGATGGCCGCGGTTGTCAGCACCTGCGCACCGGTTTCGTGAGGCCCAAGCCAGGTCGCGTCAATGGCAACCGTCAACCGCCTGCTGGGCCCCCGCATCTCCTGCGCCGCGAAGGCCGCACTACTTGGATCAAGGCCCTCTTGGGCATCCATTGCCGCCAACTCCATGAGCGCGCTGGCTTTGGCGACGTCGCGGTGGTGGGTCAGGTAATGGTCATGCCACAGCCCGCGCTCCGCGGTCGCACGAAACCACGCCGCCAAACCCACATCATCATCCGCGGGTAGTGGGCCCACCAAGTCTTGGGCGTCCTCGGCAATCGCGACCAGCACGCCCGCAGGGGCGGTGGCCCGCACCCACACCTCGTTTACCCCGGTGCCGGAAACAAGTGAGCAGGTGACGATGCGCGGATCACCATCAAAGCGCTTGGTGAACTCGGCCATGCGATCCATCGTCAGTAGTGCTGGATCACCCAACACCTGCAATAGGCGCCCGCGTGCAGTTTTCAATGGCTCCATCACAGGGCCTCGTAGGTGCGCTGCAGATCGGGATTAAGTGCCGGTGAGTAGTACGGGTCCAGGGCGCAGGCCGGCGCCCAGCGCTGATCGAATAATGCCTGCTCGGCGGGGTCGGACTTCTTGCGCGCCATGGTGGCCCCTTCATAGTGGGTGAAGTGGGCGTACGGCGTCCACGCTACGCGATAACCCGCCGCGCGGGCCCGCAGGCAGAAGTCGACGTCATTGAAATCCTTCGCGAACGCCGTGTCGAACCCGCCCAGCTCGTCAAAGACGCTGGTGCGCACGAGCATCGCCGCCGCGGTAACGGCACTGTAGTTGCGCGGGGTCAGCACCGAACCAAAGTAGCCGGGCTCCTTCGCCGGTTTGCTGATCCACACGTGCGTGGGGCCAGATGGCAGCAGCACCATCCCGGCATGTTGCAATCGGCCGTCCGGGTAACTGAGCTTGCATCCGGTGATCCCAACGCCTTCGATCTGGCCAAGTTCGAGCAGGCGTGTGACGGGGTCAGGCTCAAAGGCCGTGGTGTCGTCATTAAGTAAGAAGAGGTAATCACCGGACGCCGCAGCGCGCCCGGCGTTTATGGCCTCGGCGAAGTTAAAGGAGTCAG
>CAJBZP010000134.1 GCA_903960135.1 uncultured Actinomycetes bacterium
GATACCGTCGGCGATCCGTTCAAGGACACCGCTGGCCCAGCCATCAACCCGCTGATCAAGGTCATGAACCTGGTTGCGTTGTTGATCGCGCCAGCGATCGTCACCATGTCACTTGGTGCTTCGGCGAACACCACCTTGCGGTGGGCGATCGCGCTAGTCGCAGCAGCCATCGTCATCGTCGCGGTCGTAATCTCCAAGCGGCGCCCGATCGCGGTCGGGGATCAGGCGGCAGCAGCGAGTTAGTAGTTGACCCACGTGGCCGCCCTGTGTTCCGATATCCGGACGCAGGGCGGTTCACTTCGCTCCCCCGTTAGGGGGAGCGGGGGCCAGTGACCGACTGGGTGGGGGTGGATGGATTTGACTTAGGGGGCTGGCTTAGCGTCAGACTCCGCCAGGGGCCGTAGCACCCGCAGCGGCCGGTGGTGACGAAAGGGTGATTGTGTCAGGCAAAACCTTGGTGATCGTTGAATCACCAGCCAAGGCGAAGAAGATCGCCGGCTACCTTGGGGCCGGCTATACCGTCTTGGCCTCGGTCGGTCACATCCGCGACCTAGCCGCCAAAGCCTCCCAATTGCCCGAGGCGGACCGCAAAAAGCCCTGGGCCAAATACGCCGTCAATGTCGACGACGAGTTCCAGCCTTACTACGTCGTTCATGAGTCAAAGAAGGCGACGATCGCTGAACTCAAGCGGGCGCTGAAAGATTCCGATGAACTGCTGCTCGCAACCGACGAGGATCGCGAGGGTGAAGCGATCTCCTGGCACCTGCTCGAGGTACTTCGGCCCAAGGTGCCGGTCCATCGCATGGTGTTCAACGAGATCACCCCCGATGCCATCCGTGATGCGGTAGCGAACCCACGTGACCTGGACATGGCTTTGGTGGAGGCGCAGGAGACGCGCCGGATCGTCGATCGGCTCTACGGCTACCCGGTGTCTGAAGTGCTCTGGAAGAAGATCGGCCGCGACGCTAGGTCAGCGGGTCGGGTGCAGTCGATTGCCGTGCGACTTGTTGTGGACCGTGAGCGCGAGCGCATCGCATTTCGTTCAGCCGGGTACTGGGATATCGAGGGCACTTTCATCCCAGGTGACTTTGATGCCAAGTTAACAAGTGTTGACGGTGTTCGCGTGGCTGCTGGCCGGGACTTTGATGAACTTGGGGCGCTGAAAGCCAAGGACTTGATCCTGCTCGATGAGAAGGCTGCGCAGGAGCTAGTCACTGGGTTGACGGATGCCGCATTCACGGTGCGCTCGGTCGTGCAAAAGCCAAGTGAGCGTTCGCCCAAGGCACCCTTTATTACTTCGACATTGCAGCAGGAGGCGTCCAACCACCTGCGCTGGGGTGCCCAGCGCACCATGCGCATTGCGCAGAGCCTGTACGAAAACGGCTACATCACCTACATGCGTACCGACTCCGTAAACTTGTCCGACCAGGCGATCAGCGCGGCTCGTAGTCAGGCCCGCGACTTGTACGGCGCGCAGTACGTGCCAACTGCGCCGCGCAAATACTCGAGCAAGGTGAAGAATGCCCAAG
Organism: uncultured Actinomycetes bacterium; assembly: GCA_903960135.1. Lineage (GTDB taxonomy): Bacteria > Actinomycetota > Actinomycetes > S36-B12 > S36-B12. The sequence goes on from CAJBZP010000134.1 coordinate 1,530, forward strand.
AGGCCCATGAGGCGGTGCGCCCATCTGGTGATTCCTTCCGCACCCCTGGTGAGGTATCGGGTGAACTGAATGCCGATGAGTTCGCGCTCTACGATTTAATCTGGAAGCGCACCGTGGCATCGCAAATGGTGAACGCGAAAGTTGCCACCACCACTGTCAAGTTTGGCGCAGCGACCAAGTCCGGCACCGACGCGGAGTTCACGGCATCGGGCACCGTGGTTGTCTTCCCGGGCTTTTATGCGGCGCTCAAAGATGTGGCTGACGATTCGAATGAGGATGACCGCGAGCGTGAGCTGCCGAGCATGTCTGAAGGCCAGAGCATCAAGGCAACGAGTCTGGCGGCCTCCGCGCACGCCACTAATCCACCAGCGCGCTTCACCGAGGCGAAACTGGTGCAGCGCCTTGAGGAGCTGGGCATCGGCCGCCCGTCGACTTATGCCTCCATCATGTCGACGATCATTGATCGAGGCTATGTCTGGAAAAAGGGCTCGGCTCTGGTTCCCAGCTTCACCGCGTTCTCGGTGGTGCGACTACTGGAAGAGCACTTCGAAGCCTTGGTCGATTATCAGTTCACCGCGAACATGGAAGAAGTCCTTGACCTAATCGCCAACGGCGAGTCAGATCGGGTGCAGCAGCTACGGGCATTTTGGCGAGGTGGCGAAAGTGTCTCCGGTCCGTTCCCCGGTATCAAGCCGCTCACCGAGGATCTATCGGCAATCGATGCCCGGGAGATTGCCACCAGCCCGATTGACGGTACCGATGCGAGCCTTCGGGTGGGTCGTTATGGCGCTTATGTCGAACGAGGCGAGGAGCGCGCGAATATTCCGATCGGGTTAGCACCCGATGAGTTGACTGCCCAAAAAGCCGAGGAACTATTGGCGATGCCATCCGGGGATCGCGAACTTGGGGTGGACCCGGATACCAGCCTGGAGATCTTGGCCAAGACGGGGCGCTACGGTCCTTATTTCACCGAAGTGCTGCCGGAGGGTTCGCCTAAGTCGGCTAAGCCGCGCACGGCCTCGTTATTCTCCGACATGACTCTGGACAACGTGAACCTTGAAGATGCACTTCGTCTCTTGGGTTTGCCGCGCATTGTTGGTGTCGACCCCGCAACCAGTGAAGACATCACGGCGCAAAATGGTCGATATGGTCCGTATCTGATGCGCGGCACCGACTCTAGGTCACTGGCAGGTGAAGCCGAGATTTTCACCGTCACCTTGGAGCAAGCGCTAGCCCTTTACGCCCAGCCCAAGCAGCGGCGCGGCCGCGGTCAAGCGGCGGCACCGCTTCGTGAAGTCGGCAATGACCCGACCACCAACTTGCCGATTGTCGTGCGGGAGGGCCGGTTCGGGCTCTACGTCACCGACGGTACGACTAATGCCGCCCTGCGCACCGCCGATGATCCCGCAACTATTTCGGTGGAGCGAGCAAGTGATCTATTGTCCGAGCGACGTTCTCGCATCGCGCTCGATGGTGGTGTTAAGAAGACCACCAAGCGGGTGGTGAAGAAGGGTGCCAGTAAGGCGGCGAAGAAGGCGGCCGGTAAGGGCGCCGCTAAGAAGCCGAACAAGAAGGCGGTCAAGCGCACGGCCCTGGCGCCGGCGGGTTCGCGGTAACCATGCTCGCCAGCCCCGGTGCGTTCATTGCCTTTGAAGGTGGCGAGGGCGCCGGCAAGTCAACCCAGGAGCAGTTACTTGCTGAGCACCTCATCGCGGCCGGCCACGAGGTCGTGCGCACCCGCGAACCCGGTGGCACCCCGGCGGCTGAGGCCATGCGAAATATCGTGCTCAGCCCGCAGTATTTGGGCCTTGATGCCAGATCAGAGGCCTTGCTATTTGCGGCCGCACGTGGGGAGCACGTGGCGCGGGTAATCCGCCCGGCACTTGATCGTGGGGCTGTCGTGGTTTGTGATCGGTACCTAGATTCATCGGTGGCCTACCAGGGGTATGGGCGAGATTTGGGCGCCGAAAAAGTGCGAGACCTAAGTTTGTGGGCGACGAACAACCTGCTCCCGGACCTAACCATCGTGCTTGATATTGATCCGTTGCTTGGCCTTACTCGAATCACCAATCCAGATCGGCTAGAGGCCGAGCCGATTGAGTATCACGTTCGCGTTCGCGCGGCCTTCTTGGCGATTGCGGGCGCTGACTCAGAGCGCTATTTGGTCTTGGACGCGACTTTGCCCAAAGGTGAGATCGCCGCGGTTATCGCTGGGCGTGTTGACCGGCTGCTGGCACCACGATGAGCATCTGGGACGCCCTTGTCGGCCAAGATGAGGTGGTAGCACAACTGGAGCGGGCGGTAGCCAGCGCTGAATTGCTGACCCGAGGTGAGCCCGGGCCGGCGATGACCCACGCTTGGCTGTTCACGGGGCCACCAGGGTCGGGTCGATCAACCGCGGCCACCTGCTTTGGGGCAGCACTGGTCTGCCTTGAAGGTGGCTGCGGGGTCTGCCAGGCCTGCCGTAACGCCCCATTGGGCGGTCATCTTGATGTTGACGTTATCCGACCAGACGGCCTGAGTTATAGCGTTGACGAGGCCCGCGATCTGGTTAAGCAGGCGGCCATGTCACCGGCTAGTAGTCATTGGCATGTGGTTATCGTCGAAGATGCTGATCGATTGACCGATCAAGCGGTCAATGTGTTGTTGAAGTCAATTGAGGAGCCACCACCTCACACCATCTGGCTGCTTTGTGCACCGAGCGTCGAAGATGTGCCACCGACGATAGTTTCCAGAACTCGTCACGTAGCACTTCGAACGCCTTCCACCGCTGAGGTGGCGAAAGCACTCACCGATCGGTACGCGGTAGATGGTGCGATTGCGGCATTTGCCGCTCGTGCATCCCAAGGTCACATCGGCCGGGCCCGAGCCCTTGCCACCGATGAGCATGCCCGCCTTCGTCGGGCCGAAGTCCTGCGGGTGCCACTCGAACTGCGCGATCTTAATTCCTGCTTTGTCTGCGCTGCCAATATCTTGGACGCCGCATCGGCTGATGCGGACGCCATCACCGCTCCACTGAATCAGGCCGAGATTGAAGACCTAGACGCTAGTTACGGAGTCGGTGGATCCGCTGCGATCAAGGGCCAACTTAAGAGATCACGTGATGCGGCGTTGAAAGATCTGACGAAACGGCAAAAGACGCGCAGCACCCGCACGGTCCGCGATCAAGTTGATCGGGTGCTACTTGATCTGCTCGGGCTCTACCGCGATGTACTGGTTATTCAATTAGATGCCGTCGTCCCATTGATCAATGAGGAGATGCGGCCTCAGATTCAGCAGCTAGCCGCCAACAGCACGGCCAACGACACCGGCCGCCGCCTCGGTGCTATCGACTACGCGCGCGCCCAGATTCAATCGGGTGTCACCCCGTTGATCGGGTTGGAGTCATTGATGGTTGAGATCAAGGATCCTTGGATCCGATCCGCATCTGCTTAGTCGTGGCATTGGGCGCAACACCCGCGCGGACAAAGCCTCGGGTTATGGTACGAAGTATGTCGGTGCCGCGGTTGTCAGTTCTGGTGCTCGCGATCAGCATTTCGCTGACCTCGTGCGGGTTCCTCAGCAGCCCAGAAGTTGCGCCCCCCACTGCCAAATCCCCAGTAGTGCCAACGCCGGCGGGCCTGGAGTCGTTCTATAACCAGGAGGTGGTTTGGCGTAATTGCGGTGATGCCGATTGCGCAACAATTATCGTGCCGGTTGATTATGCGGACCCCAAGGGCCCGACCACGAAACTTGCGATAACCAAGGTTAAGGCCAATGGTGAATCAATTGGCTCGCTGTTCGTCAACCCGGGTGGACCCGGTGGCAGCGCATTCGACTACGCAAAAGCCGCTGACTACATCGTGAGCCCTGATATCCGCGATAACTACGACATCGTTGGTGTTGACCCCCGCGGGGTCGTTCATAGCTCACCAATCACCTGCCTGACCGATCAGCAGCGCGACGAAATCCTGGAAGTCGATGGCACGCCAGACAACCCGGCGGAAGAACAGCAGGTGATCGAGGTGGCAGCCCAGATCGGCCAGTCCTGCAAGGAAAAGGGAGGTGCACTTTTCGCTCATATGGGCACGGTCGAAGCCGCGCGTGATTTAGATATAGCCCGCGCTTTAGTAAATGATCCGGTGCTCAACTACCTAGGCAAGTCGTATGGCTCTGGTATCGGCATTGTCTATTCGCAGTTATTCCCGGCCAATGTTGGCCGTATGGTTCTTGATGGCGTTTTGCCGCCGGACTTGACCTTGGAGCAGGTGTCGAAGGAGCAGGCTGAAGCGTTCGAGGTCGCCGTTGATGACTTTGCTGCCGATTGCGTAACCCAAAGTGATTGCCCATTTGTCGGCGACGGCCCATCGGTTGCTGACCAATTACGTGCCTGGTTGCAAGAGCTTGATTCAAAGCCAATTAGGTTGGGTGAGCGCATCCTGAACGAGCCGGTCGCTTCCTACGCCCTGCTTTCCTATCTCTATTTCCCGCCGAGTGATTACGCGAAGCTGCGCCCAGCCCTAAGTGCAGCAGTTGCCGACGGTAATGCCAAACCATTATTCGAACTCCTCGATGCACGCATCAGTCGAGGGATCGATGGACGATACCTCGACAACTCCACCGAGGCCTTCTACGCCGTGATCTGCTTGGATCGTCCATTCCTAGGTGACCAGGTGAAAGTGCAGCAGCTGGCGAAGGATTGGAAAGTTTTGGCGCCGACATTTGGTGCCGCTCAGGCGTGGGGGTTACTGACCTGTGCCAACTGGCCGGCGAAATCGGCAGAGCAGCCACCGGTGGTCAGGGCGAACCTGGCACCGCCCATGCTCATCGTTTCGACCAAGCATGATCCGGCAACCCCGTATCAATGGGGGGAGCAGTTGGCCAACCAATTGGGCAATGCTCGCCTGCTCACCTGGGATCGCCACCAACACACCGGCTATACCAATGGCTCGGAGTGCATTGACGCTGCGGTCGACACCTTCTGGCTGAGCGGTGAGTTGCCGGCCGCCGGAGTCGTCTGCGACTAGTCGCTATCGGGGCTACCGGTAGCATGGGCAGGCTCGTGATGAGCAGGCCGCCTTAGCTCAGTGGTAGAGCAACGCACTCGTAATGCGTAGGTCCGGGGTTCAAATCCCCGAGGCGGCTCCA
>CAJBZP010000135.1 GCA_903960135.1 uncultured Actinomycetes bacterium
AAAATCGCAGATTTTCTTGCAACAACTCACCAATCAAAGAAAGAAATTCACAACTAATGGAATGGAGATTACATGTCGAAGAATGAAGTTAGTGCTCCGGTTAGTTCGGTGGCCAGTGATCGGTTGGTTCTTGGTGTTGGCCCGGCGCGCCCGGGTGCAGGTGGTATCGGCGGCACCCTAAACCCCTCCGATTACATTTGCTTTTGTTGTTGTGCATGCTTTGAGGGCAATGAAGAGTAGAACTGCCCCGCACCGCTAGGTGCGGTGTTTAAAGCCCGTTACTGGCCCCTGACCGCTGTTGGTTTGGGGCCAGTTTACTGCTCCAGTAGTACCCGAAGGTGCGCAACACTTGGATCCACGGCGCCGCGGACCCAACCGTAAGGGGCCTGCGCGGTGGCCTGCAGGAACTCGACCACCTGCGCTGTGACCACCTCACCGGGCAAGATGTTGGCAACTCCTGGCGGGTAGGCGGCCAAGGTGTCAACGGAGATTCGGCCCACCGCCTGAGTTGCCGGCACTTTTTCGGCGGGCGCGAAGTAGGCATCGCGCACATCGCGGGCCCTTGGCCCCGTCTGGGGCAAGGCAATTGGCTGTCGGTCTTTCGCCCGGTGCATGTTTTCGTCAGCGGCCGGCATCGAGTGCAGTGCGTTGACAATGTAGTGCGCGTCGACGCGGCTACCGGCTCCGACAATTGCGACGATGACCGAATCCGTGGCCATCTCCACATGGATGCGGCTACTTGCTTCGAGCAGGCGCCGGGCCTGGAAGCCAGGTACCCCACCAGAGCCCGTGTCAACAACAATATGCAGCGGGTCCAAGGCAATCACATCGGGTGATGCGAGCATCGCAGGGCCGGGATCAGTGAACCGTCCGCCTTCAGCAATTAGAGCGCGCACGAGGTCCGCATCATCGATGCTGGCGCGGATGCGCTGGTGACCTAGGAGACATAGATCGCGTCGCGCCACATCTAGTGAGCTGAGCAATAACGCCGATGGGCTAGTTGATTGCAAGGCGGTAAGTGCTCGGGTAATTGGCGCTTCTAGGAGGTCAGCGAATGGCCCGTACCCAAGATGCAGCATTGCCGATTGCGAGAGGCTCCCGGCGAGTTTATGGGTACTTGAGATGACCAGATCCGCACCGCTTGCTAGCGCGCTCGCCGGCAGATCGGGATGGAAGCCAAAGTGGCTACCCCAAGCTTCATCGACAACAAGTGGAACCCCGTGTCGGTGGGCGACGCCGGCTAGTGCGCGCACATCACCAACTGCGCCGAAATACGACGGAGTGACGACGTAGGCCGCAGCGGCGCCCGGATACATGGTGAGTACTTCGTCAAGCGCCGCTGGGGTCACGCCGTGGGCGATCCCCAGGTTGACATCAACATTTGGGTGGACGAACTCCAACCGCATGCCCGCCAAGATGGCGCCGTCAATGACGGAGGTGTGCACCGATCGTTGCACCACCGCGTGCCCGCTGAGCGCACGCAGGGCGAGGCAGGCCGCGTGGTTGCCCTGCGAGGCGCCGTTGGTCAAAAACCAGGTGCGCTTAGCGCCCCAAGCATCGGCTGCCAGGTCGAGGGCTTCCTGCAGGGGGCTGGGTCCGGGTTCGCCGGCAGGTGCAAGATCGACCCCTTCGGTGAACATCGGAATATCCATGGCGAGTAGCCGTGGCCCGGCCAGTGCCGTCAACGAGGGGTAATTGGCCGGCTGATCTTGATGGCCTGGCACCCCAAGTCGCGTCCACCCTTGACCGGCATTTAGGTGGAGGGCTGCGGCATATGGGGCGCGATCGTGCCGATCGGCGGGAGCTGACATACCCGTTTCCTACTCCCAAAGGCAAACGGGGTTACCGGCGGGGCCAAAACCAGTTCGGAAACAATCTTGCGAAATGGCCACCAGATCTGTCTAACCCGCCCACAATTGCCCCAGAAGCGCCCATGCTCAGGCAATTTAGGGAGTCAAATAATGCGTACCTGGAAGACAGTTGCTACCGCGAGCATTCTCGCGGTCACCGCGGTGTTTGCGGTTGGTTGTGGTTCTAGTGGTGGATCAACGGCACAAAGTGCCGTACCGGCACCCGCAGCACCAGAAAGTGCTGCGCCGTCAGCTCCGGCTGCGGAGCCAAGCGAGGCAGCACCCGCTGAGCCCACCACATTGCTTGAGCGGATCCAACGTGATGGCGTGCTCCGGGTTTCCACAGACCCGGCATATCCACCGCAGTCCTCATTTGACGAGGCCACGGGCGAGTGGGCGGGCTTCGATATCGATGTTGCCACCGAGATAGCCAATCGGCTGGGCACGACGGTGCAGTGGGAGACACCTTCATGGGATGTCCTGACCGCCGGCAACTGGAATGATCGCTGGGATATCTCAGTTGGCTCCATGACGATCACCGAGGAGCGGGACAAAGTTCTGCAATTCACGACGCCCTACTACTTCACGCCGGCTGGGGTTGCGGTTGGAGCGGGTAGCGACATCACCTCGGTTGACCAGCTGTCGGGTAAGAAGGTCGGCGTTTGCGGTGCTTGCACATATGAGTTCTACCTCAACCGCTCACTGAAGATCCCGGGTTTTGAATTCCCATTCGTGGTTCCTGAGGATGTCGAGTTGGTCACCTACGACACCGACTCCACTGGTATCCAAGATCTCGCGCTAGGGCGTATTGACGC
>CAJBZP010000136.1 GCA_903960135.1 uncultured Actinomycetes bacterium
TGATGTGAAGCGTGTGCATCTTGAGCTGGGCGGCAAGGCTCCCGTGGTGATATTTGATGATGCGGATGTTGAAGCTGCCGCCGAATGGCTCGCGGTCGCCGGTTACTTCAATGCTGGCCAGGACTGCACCGCGGCAACTCGGATGATCGTCGGCCCTGGTATCTACGACGACTTTGTCGCCGCTTTGGCCGAGCAGGCCAAGGGCACATCAACCACATTTGCCGATGGCCCCGGTGGAGATGCCATGGTGCCGCCGGTGAATAACGCCAGTCAGATGGAGCGGGTACTCGGCTTCATCGAGCGCACACCGGGCCATGCCTCGGTGGTGGCCGGTGGCAAGCGACAAGGTGACCGTGGCTACTACATCGAGCCCACGGTGATCGCAAACCTCAAGCAAGACGATGAGATGATCCAAAATGAGATCTTTGGTCCCGTAGTAACGGTGCAGAAGTTCTCCGATGAGGCTGAGGCTTTGCGCTGGGCCAACGGAGTTCCTTACGGATTGGCGTCTTCGGTTTGGACCAAGGATTTCGGTCGCGCAATGCGCATGGCCAAGGGTCTGAACTTTGGTTGCGTCTGGATCAACACCCATATCCCGCTAGTTGCCGAGATGCCCCATGGCGGTTTCCGGCATTCTGGCTATGGCAAGGATCTATCCATGTACGGGTTTGAGGATTACACCCGTATCAAGCATGTGATGGCCAACCTCGATAGTTAAGCCCGGTTAACTCGTTGCTAAAAGGTGCTCGTGGATTGCGGGAATGACTTTCGCGCCATAGGCGGCCAAGGTGGCGTCCTTGTCGTCATGCTGCAGGTACATGGCGAATTGGTGCACGCCGAGGGCCCGTAACTCCTCGATGCGACGCACCTGCTCTGCTGGGGTTCCAATTATGCAAAATCGATCAATGATCTCGTCGGGGACGAAATCGACATGGTCACCGCTGGCCTTGCCGTGATGGTTGTAGTCGTAGCCCTTGCGCTCCTTTATGTAGTCGGTTAAGGCCTGCGGCACGCCGCTGCCAGCATCGCCGTAACGCTCGACTATGTCGGCAACGTGATTGCCAACCATGCCGCCGAACCAGCGCAGTTGATCGCGGGCGTGGGCGTGGGCCTCGGGTGAGCCATCGGTGACATACGCCGGTGCGGCAACGCAGATGTAGATATCGTCAGGATTACGCCCCGCTGCGGTTGCAGCATCGCGCACCGCCTTGATGGTCCATTCGGCAATTGATGGGTCAGCTAATTGCAGAATAAAGCCATCTCCGACCTCGCCGGTCAGGGCGAGGACTTTAGGGCCGTAGGCCGCGACAAATACTTCGGTTCGGCTAGCACCGGCCCACGGCAGACGCAGTTGGTTGCCTTTGTATTCGATGGCGGAGCCATTCACCAAGCCCTTGAGGTCAACCACAGCCGCTCGAAGCTCGTCGACAGATACCGGCTTGCCATTGGTAACCCGGACTGCGGAGTCGCCGCGGCCTATGCCAATGACTGTTCGGTTCCCATACATCTCATTTAAGGTCGCAAAAACCGAGGCGGTGACGGTGATATCGCGGGTGGCCGGATTGGTGACCATCGGGCCGACGATGATCTTGCGGGTTTCGTCAAGGATTTTGCTGTAGATGACATACGGCTCCTCCCACAAGATATGCGAGTCAAAAGTCCAGACATGGCTGAACCCGAGTGTCTCGGCCCGGCGAGCAAGATCCACAACGCGAGCAGCAGGGGGGGTGCACTGCAGAACGACTCCGATATCCATGGTTGTCCCCTTTTGTTATCGAGTGCGCGGAAATCCGAGGTCGACCGAAGAAGTTGCTGGGTCTGGCCAACGTGAGGTGATTGTCTTAGTGCGGGTATAGAACTCAATCCCGGCCGGACCGTACATATTGCTATCGCCAAACAACGAGGCTTTCCAACCGCCAAAGCTGTAGTAGGCCACAGGTACCGGGATCGGTACATTGATGCCGACCATGCCAACATTGATATCGAACTGGAACTGCCGGGCAGCGCCACCGTCGCGGGTGAAGATCGCGGTGCCATTTCCGTACTGGTGCTCGTTGACGAGGTCAACGGCCTCCTCGTAGGTTTCGACCCGGGTAACTGCAAGTACCGGGCCGAAGATTTCATCGTCATAGACCTTCATGCCGGGCTTCACCTTGTCTACCAACGAGGCGCCAAGAAAGAACCCCTCGGCTGGTAAATCATCATCGCGACCATCTACTACCACCGTGGCACCTTCGCCGGCGGCACCTGCTAAGTATGAGGCGACCTTGTCGCGGTGCTCGCCGGTGATTAGCGGGCCCATCTCAGCATCTGGGTCGGTACCCGGTCCCACCTTTAGTTTAGGCAACCGCGCCGCGATCGCGTCGACTATCGCGTCCCCGATATTGCCGACGGCGACCACAACCGAAATTGCCATGCAGCGTTCGCCCGCCGACCCGTACGCGGCACTTACGGCCGCGTCGGCAGCCATGTTGATGTCGGCATCGGGTAGCACGATCATGTGATTCTTCGCACCGCCAAGTGCCTGCACTCGCTTGCCGTTTGCCGTGCCAGTTGCGTAGATGTACTTGGCGATAGGGGTGGAGCCAACGAAACTAACTGCCGCTATATCTGGGTGCTCCAAGATCCGATCGACGGCGACTTTGTCACCTTGCAGGACGGTGAAGACACCAGGGGGTAGCCCGGCTTGCGCTAGTAGTTCGGCTAGGTAAAGAGCAGCCGAGGGGTCCTTCTCGCTGGGCTTGAGAATAAAGCAGTTGCCTGTCGCAATGGCATTAGCGAACATCCACATTGGCACCATTGCGGGAAAGTTGAAAGGAGTTATGCCCGCGACGACACCAAGTGGTTGCTTGATCGAGTAGACATCAACACCGCCCGAGACCTGTTCGCTGAACCCGCCCTTGAGGAGAGATGGGATCCCGCAGGCGAATTCGATATTCTCCATGCCTCGCGCTAACTCGCCTGCTGCGTCACTTGGAACTTTGCCGTGTTCGATTGAGACAAGTTCGATGATTTTGGCTCGATTGGCATTTGCAAGTTCGCGGAATGCAAACATGATCTCCGAGCGCTTCGACAAGGAGGTATGCCGCCAAGACTTGAATGCTTCCTTCGCGGCGGCAACCGCCGCGTCCACTTCAGCGACCGAAGCGAGCCCGACACTGGCCTGCTGCTGGCCAGTGGCCGGGTTGTAGACCGGGCTCGTGCGCCCTGAAGTCGATGAAACCTTGGCCCCGTTGATCCAGTGGTCGATGACGCGCACAGTGACTCTCCGCTTCTTGATTGATATCCGGTTTTGGCTTTAGATCAGGTATTGCGAAAGGCCACGCTTCAAATATTGCCCGTGCCCCTTGACGCCAAGGTATTCGCTGTTCTCGACGATGACCTTGCCACGTGAAAGCACGGTGTCGACGTGGCCGTCGATGACAAAACCCTCCCATGCGGAATGGTCCATGTTCATGTGATGGGTTTTGTTGAATCCGATCTCGGTGCGCCCAACGGGATCGTAAATGACTATGTCGGCGTCTGAGCCAGGCGCAATCGCTCCCTTGCGTGGGTAGAGCCCGAACATGCGTGCCGGTGTTGTCGAGCACAACTCGACCCAGCGTTCAACCGAGATGTGGCCATCAACGACGCCTTGGAAAATAAGATCAATGCGATGTTCTACTGAGCCGATACCGTTGGGGATCTTGGAGAAATTGCCTAGGCCAAGTTCCTTTTGCTCTTTGAAGCAAAATGGGCAGTGGTCGGTACTGACCACCGATAGGTCATTGGTGCGCAGGTATCGCCAGAGTTCCTCTTGGTTACCTTCGGCCTTGGAGCGAAGTGGTGTGGAGCAAACCCACTTGGCCCCTTCGAAGCCTGGTTGCATTAGTTGGTCCTCAAGGGACAGATACAAATATTGCGGGCAGGTTTCGCCGAAAACATTCTGGCCGTCATCGCGTGCGCGCTGCACCACCTCGACAGCTTGCTTGGCGGACATATGAACTACATACAGCGGTGCGCCGGTCATGTGCGCGAGCATGACCGCCCGATTGGTGGCTTCGGATTCGGTTTGCCACGGGCGAGTCAGGGAGTGATACATCGGGTCGGTGTTACCGGCAGCGAGTGCCTGACTGACCAATACGTCTATGGCCGTGCCATTTTCTGCATGCATCATGATCATGGCACCGATGTTTGCAGCAGTTTGCATCGCGCGCACGATCTGGCCGTCATCACTAAAGAAGACACCGGGATAGGCCATGAACAATTTGAAACTGGTGATGCCCTCATCGACTAGCTCATCCATGGCCTTCAGGGAGTCATCGTCAACCCCGCCGATGATCTGATGGAACGCGTAGTCAATGTGGCAGTTTCCCGCGGCCTTCTCGAACCACGTGTGCAGGGAGTCTTGGACTCGGGATCCGTAAGTCTGCACCGCGAAATCGATGATGGTGGTGGTGCCACCCCATGCGGCCGCGCGGGTTCCGGTTTCGAAGGTATCTGATGCGGCAGTTCCGCCGAATGGCATTTCCATGTGCGTATGGCAATCGACGCCACCTGGAATCACGTACTTCCCGGTGGCGTCAATTACGCGGTCGACGCGGCCCACTAATTCGGAGCCAAGGGAATTGTCATTAGGGGCAAGCAACGCAACAATTCGCTCACCATCGACAAGCACATCGGCGGCGTTGATGCCAACGGGCGAAACTACGCTGCCATTGGTGATCAAAATTGTCATCGGAACTCCTGGCGGTGCTATCTGCGGACTAGGTCGTCGTAGGCCTCCGGGCGGCGGTCCCGGTAAAATGCCCATCGGTTCCGAACTGTAGTGATCAGATCCAGGTCAAGATCACGGACAATAAGTTCCGGAAGATACGGGTCACCCTTCTCGCCAACGTACTGGCCCTCTGGGTCAATGAAGTAGGACTGCCCGTAGAAGTCATCGTCACCAAGGTCCTCGATGCCGACCCGGTTGATGGCAGCTACGTAGTACTCGTTCGCAACGGCGGCGGCGGGCTGCTCAATACTCCATAAGTACTGCGAGAGACCGCGCGAGGTGGCTGACGGGTTAAAGACGATCTGCGCACCATTCAAACCAAGTGCACGCCAACCTTCGGGGAAGTGCCGGTCGTAGCAGATGTAGACGCCGATCTTCCCAACGGCGGTATCAAATACTGGATAACCGCCGTTGCCCGGACGGAAGTAGAACTTCTCCCAAAAGCCACCAACGTGTGGAATGTGCTGCTTGCGATACTTGCCGAGATACGTGCCATCAGCATCGACAACTGCAGCGGTGTTATACAGGACGCCGGGCTGCTCCTCCTCGTACATCGGCAGCACCATGACCAAATTCAGCTCCTTGGCCAACTTCTGAAACCGCTCGGTAGTCGGTCCCGGGATGCTCTCGGCGTACTCATAGAACTTCGCGTCTTGGACCTGGCAAAAATACGGGCCGTAAAAAAGCTCCTGGAAGCAGATCACCTGCGCCCCTTGCTCGGCGGCTTGGCGGGCGTAGTCCTCATGGGCCGCGGTCATGGATTCCTTATCGCCGGTCCAATTGGTCTGGACAAGGGCGGCTCGCACGACGGTCATTTCGTCCCTCCTAGGTGGCCAGTTCTTCTCCCGGGGGTTCCGGAGACCAAATTCGTGTGTGATTTTGGACCGTAGACAGCAGTTATTTTACGGGTTCATTGTGTTACAAGGCCCAATCACATAAATCAGTGGGTATCCGCTGTAATTCTTGTAAGGGGGCGCCCAGCGGCTCGGGCGCTGGCATATATTCATGGGGCGAGCAGTGGCAGCAGGTAAACGGCTAGTTCGCGAGCGCGGTTAAGGCAGGACCAACACTTACAGGACCAAAACTTAGAGGGGTTTGACAGTGGCAACTGCCCACCAGGCCAAGGGAATCGCTACCAATTCGGTGGTAGCAGGCGGCGTGAGTCGTCCCGGCACCTCTGGTGAGATGGGCACGGTTACTAATCCAGCCGATTATTCGGTGGTGGCCACCATGGAGTTCGCCGGCGCCGGCGATGTTGATAATGCGGTGCAGGCCGCCAAGGCGGCTTTCGGCGACTGGTCGTCCGCGCCGCCATCGGTTCGAAGTGCGGCCTTGGTGCGGCTAGCAGCCCGCCTTGAAGCCCGGGCCGAGGAGTACGCGCAGGTTGAAAGCGCGCAGTGCGGCAAGCCGATTCGATTGACCCGTGAGTTTGATGTACCGGGTTCGATCGACAATGTTGCCTTCTTCGCGGGCGCTGCACGCAATCTTGAAGGCAAGGCGGCCACCGAGTGGGATGGCGTTCACACTTCTTATATCCGTCGTGAAGCCGTTGGCGTTGTTGGATCAATCGCCCCCTGGAACTACCCCCTGCAGATGGCCATGTGGAAGATCCTGCCGGCGATTGCGGCCGGTAACACGATTGTGCTGAAACCCGCGGAGATCACTCCATTGACCTCCTTGATGCTCGCCGAGGATGCGCTGGCGGTTGATATCCCGGCCGGGGTGGTAAATGTGGTGGTTGGCTCCGGAGCGGTAGCGGGTGAGGCACTAATTGGCCACCCGGATATTTCGATGGTGTCTTTTACCGGATCCACCCCGATTGGCCAGCGGGTGATGGAGGTTGCAACCGCAACCTTGAAGCGGGTGCACCTTGAACTTGGCGGCAAAGCGCCATTCGTGGTTTTCGACGATGCCGATCTGGACGCTGCGGTCCACGGCGCGGTCGCCGGGTCCTTGATCAACGCCGGGCAAGATTGCACGGCGGCGACCCGGGCCTATGTGCAACGCCCACTGTTCGAGGCATTTGTGGCCGGCGTCGCAGACCTATTCGCCGGGGTCGTAGTTGGCGACCCGGCCGACCCTGCTACCGATATGGGCCCACTTGTTGCCAAGCGCCAGCAATTAAGTGTCGCTGGCTTCGTGGATCGGGCCAGGGCAAATGGTGCAACCGTGGTGACCGGGGGCCAGATCCCGCACGGGGCGCTAGCGGCGGGGGCCTATTACCCGCCGACTTTGATCACCGGCGCCGACCAGCGGTCCGAAATCGTCCAAAATGAGATTTTCGGTCCGGTCTTGGTGGTGTTGCCCTTTGACAGCGATGACGAAGGCCTGGCCTTGGCCAATGACACCCCCTTCGGCTTGGCGGCCTCGGCCTGGACCACCAGCTTGCTTCGGGGCCTCCGTGCCTCGCGGGAAATCAAGGCTGGGTGCGTCTGGGTTAACGATCACATACCAATTGTCAGCGAAATGCCCCATGGTGGCTTCAAACAGTCTGGTTTCGGCAAGGATATGTCTACTTATTCATTTGAGGAGTACACGCAGGTAAAACATGTTTCGATGGACATCTCCGGCGCCGCCCGTAAACCGTGGCACCGGACAGTCTTCACGGACAAGCGCTAACTGCCGATAACAATTGAAAGGGAATCTAATGCCTAACGAATTATCCGAGGCCGCTGCGGGGATCGTCGAGCTGGCCAAGAGCTCATTGTCACGTCGTCGGGTACTTCAGGCTGCGGGGATCGGCGGGGTCGCGATGGTGGCCACCGCATGCGGTGCATCGGGGAGCGACGCCGGCACCGCAA
>CAJBZP010000137.1 GCA_903960135.1 uncultured Actinomycetes bacterium
CCGATTGGTCACGGTCGACCAACCCCGATACTCCATATTCCCCCTACGAATATTCCCCCCACGAATCCATGAATCCACCTCGCGGCTCCGCCAATCGAGGCCGGGTCGCGGTGCTGATTGCCGGGGTCTGTGCGATGACCCTGGGCGCCGGCACCATCGGCGGCGCGATCGGGTACGTGGCGGCCCGGGATCAACTGGCGACCGAGGCCACCGAGTTGACCCAGGTGGTGGCGGCTTCGAGTTTGGGTTCGGCCACCGGATCGATCGCCGCGGTTGCGGCTGCGGTGCAACCATCGGTGGTGCAACTTGATGTCACGGGTGCGGCCGGCAGCGGCACCGGTTCTGGCTTCGTGTTACGCGATGACGGTTACATCGTGACGAATAATCACGTCGCTGGCCCGGCAGCGGACTCGGGCTCCATCAAGATCTCCTTCGCCGACGGCAGCACCGCTGATGGCACCTTGGTCGGCGCGAATCCCGGTTACGACATCGCGGTTGTCAAAGTAGACCGAGTGAATCTAAATGCCATCGCCATCGGCTCATCCGAGGATCTGGTTGTTGGTGATTCGGTAATCGCTGTTGGCTCACCACTTGGCCTACAGGGCACCGTGACGACCGGCATCGTCAGCGCACTAAATCGTCCGGTCACCGCCGGTGGTGAAGGTGAGACAGCATTTATCAACGCAATTCAAACCGATGCGGCAATCAACCCGGGCAACTCAGGTGGCCCGCTGGTCGACAGCACGGGCGCGGTCATCGGCGTCAACTCAGCGATCGCCTCGATGGGCGCCGGAGCTGGGCAACCTGGTTCGATCGGGCTTGGGTTTGCGATACCGATTGACACCGTCAAGCGCATCGTCGATGAAATCATCGCAAGTGGTACTTCGAGCACTCCGGTGATCGGCGTCAAACTTGAGATGGACTTCACCGGATCCGGAGCAAGGGTCGCGGAGATCACCGGCGGGGGCCCGGCAGAGTCTGCCGGTATGGCGGCCGGTGACGTTATTACCAAGGTCAATGACCAGATAATCGCCGATGCGACCTCGTTGATCGTCACGATAAGGGCGAACGCACCGGGTGATCGGGTGAATCTGACAGTGGTTAGAGGTGCACAGACATTGAACCTCCCGGTGACATTGGATGCGCTGACCTCATGATCGCTGTTTAACCGCAACGCTTCCCCTCGTCAGCGTGCCTACACCTAGCTCCTCCGCGCGGTGTAGGCACGCTGATTCCTTTTGCGGCTGCTTTCGAAGCGAAGTCAAAGATGCGAGATCGCCGAAGTTTGGCAAAATGAAGTAGTGCCACTAAATCCGATGGAGGCTGTTGACGTTGCACGCCGCCACGTCGCTGACGGCTTTCGGCGTATCGTCTCCGGTGATCCAAGCGGGGCTCCGGATTGGGTCCAGCAGATTGCGCACGGCTCGGATATTGGCTATTTCGGCCCGGGCTCGGCGGCGTGGGCGGTGCACGGGTCGTTACCAACCTTGGTTGGTGGGGTTCGAGCCTTATTGATGCAGACACTGCACCCGGGCGCACTGGCCGGTGTCATGCAGCACTCGCGTTATGAAACAGATGCGTTAGGTCGATTGGCCGGCACCACCAGGTGGTTGACGGTAGTTACTTTCGGTGACACGGCATCGGCGGACCGCGAGTGCGCGCGAGTGCGCGGGGTGCATCGCAAAGTTGTCGGTACCTACCCGGGTGCGAGTGGGTTGATCCCGTATGCAGCCGATGAGCCGGATTTGTTGCGCTGGGTGCATATCGCCTTCACTGATTCGTTCCTTGCCACGCACCTGGTTTGGGGCGGTCCGATCCCGGGTGGGCCCGATGCATATGTGCGGGAGTGGGCCAAAGCCGGTGAGCTTGTTGGGGTGGTGGATCCACCGCGCTCGGTTGCCGAGTTGCGCGATCAACTCGCCGGGTACGACCCGGTATTAGCCGGTGGCCCGGCCGCGGCGAGCACCGTTAACTTCATCCGTAATGCCCCGCTCGGCCTAGGCGCGAAGGTGCCGTACGCGGGGCTCTTTGCCGGTGCGGTCTCGACGATGCCCGCGGGGCACCGGGCCCTCCTTGGGTTGCCGGCCGTGCCGGGAGCCGTGACCAAGCCACTTGTCGGGGCCCTACTTGGCACCTTGGCCCTGGCCCTCGGCCCGGCTTCGCCCTCGCAGCGGGCGGCCAATGACCGGGTCAACACGCTGGACTAGACCCCGGTGTAGCCCGCCGGGCCGGGTTCGGGTGATGATGGCTTGATGCATAGGGCGATGTTGCTGGTGGGGCGGGTGTGGCGAAGTACCGGGGTGCGCTCCGCCGGCACCGCAACCCTTGTCGCCGTGACCGGCGCGGCCCTGTTGCTCGCGGCGCCGGGTGCTGGAGCTGTTGATCCGAGTCCTTCGGCAACCGCTTCGGCAACTGCTTCGCCGTCACCGTCCGCGAGTGTTACCCCGACCGCAACGCC
Source organism: uncultured Actinomycetes bacterium (assembly GCA_903960135.1). Classification (GTDB taxonomy): domain Bacteria; phylum Actinomycetota; class Actinomycetes; order S36-B12; family S36-B12. Next base: position 2,459 of record CAJBZP010000137.1, read on the forward strand.
AACGCCAACGCCAACGCCAACGCCAACCGCAACGCCGGCATCAAGTGCAGACACACCTAGTGCCCCGGCTGCGCCCGTCGTGGCCCTGCCCAAGGAGTTGGGCAGCTGGTGCTTGGCGATGTTCCCGCCGCTACGGCCAGGGGTCGAACGTAACCGTGCGCAGGATTTGATGAACGGCAAGGTCAATCTCAATAACGGTGGCACCTACACCCTGACCGAACACCCGAACTGGCGCCCGCAGGCAACGTCGGACACTTCAGGTGATCGTCATGTCAATTCCTTGAACTGGGCGCTGCCGCTGCTCTACCGAGGCGTGCACAAGCAGATCCCCTCGATGGTTGATCGCTTCCGGCAGATCTTGACCTATTGGATCGAGGACCATAAAGGGGCGCGGTCGTACTGGGTGAATGCGTCGATCTACGGCGGCTTGCGGACCCAGACTTTGGTTTGCGCAGCACAGACTTTGAATGATCCGGTTATTGCCGAGGCCGCGGCAAGTGATGCGACGCGAATGGTTAGTAGGTATCAAGTAGCACCGGTAGTTGCCATCGGCGCCAACAACACCGACTTAATCCGTCAGACCGGTGCCTTCGCAGAGGCTTGCTGGCGAGGCGACATCGAACGACGCGATCGCGCCTGGGCCAATCTGGTCGGTGTCGCGAACGGCATCATCCACAAGGATGGCAGTGACGTCGAAGGCTCACCTGGATACGCGACCTACATCGAGAACCTGCTGCGCGATGTTGAGCGCACCGCAACGACCTGCCAATTGATTTCGGAGAACATCGCCGCATTGCGCGGGTCACTCTATGACTTCGTATCCCAATCGATGCGCCCGGATTTCAAGTTGGCCTCGATTGGCGACACCTTGAATGAATCCCTGTCGAAGAGCTTCGGTGCGGGTGACCCGCGGGTGGAGTGGGTGCGATCCGGTGGCACCTCTGGTACCCCGCCGACCCAGATCTATAGCAACTACGACGGTGGCTACACCTTTGGCCGATCAGGCTGGCAGCCACAACCCGGTGGCTTCGACACCTTTTATTCACTGCGATCCTCATCAACTAGACCGGCCACCCCGCACGCCCATGATGATGGCGGTTCACTGACCATCTACTCACGTGGTGTTGATTGGATCGGTGATCCGGGGCCATACCGATACGAGAACTCCAGCCCGCTGCGGGCATTCGTGAAATCGCGAAACGCCCATTCAAGTTTCACGGTTTCCAATATCGCCCGGAACAAATACGCGGGGGTCCGACGCACAACTAGTGGCTCAACATGGCAAACAGGCGGCAATGACAACACTTGCGTCCGGGATTCGACGTGGGGCACGGTGCAGGTAACCCGATGTGTTTCGTATATCCGTTCGGTTGATGCGATCGTGGTTGTCGACTATGTAAATGCCGGTAATCGGGGCAAAGGCAAGGCCAGGCGGGTGGTTACCGAGCGTTGGCAATTACCACCGGGCCTAACAGCAGAAAATGTCAATGACGTATTCACCATCGCCTCCGGCAATAAGCGGATGGACGTCTACAAGGCGGGCGAGGGTGGCTGGAAGGTGACAACCGCCGGACCGACTTCCTCCCAGGGTTGGTTCACCGGCAGCTGGGGAGTCAAAGTGCCGGGCGCGGTATTGCTGCGCGCCTTGGAGTTACCCAAAACCGGGGGCACGGCGCAAATGGTGACAGTGTTCGTGCCGCGAACTGAGGCAGAGTCCGTGCCGGTGGTCATCGATGCCAGCGGTGTCACCATCACCCGCAATGGGCGAACCGTAACCACGCCGCTGCCGGCTCCCTGACGCAGCCGGAAGCTCAACTTCGTTGGTTGATTAGCTCTTGAACGGCTGCGCGCATCGGCAATGACGGGGCGGCGCCTTTTACCGTGACCGCAAGTGCCCCGGCGGCCGAAGCCCAGCTCAAGGCGTCAGAAAATTGCAACCCGTGGGCCAACGCGGCTGCCAGTCCGCCGCAGAAGGCATCACCTGCTGCAACAGTGTCGATCGCATCGACTTCGAAGGAAGCAACTTCTTCGATGCCGGCGGGCGATGACCAGATGGCACCGCTCGCCCCGCGGGTGATGACAACATTGGTCACCCCTTGACTGCTGAAGTACTGAGCTGCTGCCCGAGCCTCGGCGTCGGTCTGGGTTGGTAGACCGCTCATGGCCGCCGCCTCATGCTCATTGGGTACCAAGATGTCAACGTCAACTAGATGCTCGCGATAATCCAGAACAGGTGCTGGGTTCAACATGGTGAGGGCACCGATTGCGCGACCAGCGGCTAATGCAGCACGTGAGACCGCAAGTGGGACTTCGCCATTTGTCATCACGACCCCGACCCCGTGCATCGCGCGAATACTTGTGCTGACCGCATCAGCAGACACCAAGGCGTTGGCACCGGGCACCACGATGATGCGGTTCAGCCCGCGCGCATCCACCTCAATCAACGCGGTGCCTGATGGCCCGGGCACGGTGGCGACGTCGGTGTCGTCAACATGGTCGGCGCGCACCAAGGCGCGCAGCCACGCCCCCGAGTCGTCGTCACCGACTGCGCCGAGAAGTCGGACGGGTGCCGCCAGGCGCGCCGCAGCGATCGCCTGATTTAGCCCCTTGCCCCCGGCGTGGCGCTCGAACGTGTCACCGAGCACACTTTCGCCTTCATTAGGCATCCGGTCGAGGCCCACCACCAAATCCACATTGAGGCTGCCGACCACGACCACCGTCAATGGCACCTGCGCGGATTGGCTCATATGCGAGATACTGCCACGTGTGGAGCAGGTGAGGTGGTGACCTTCCTCGGAATCGACCTAGGCACCGGTTCAGTGAAGGCCGCCATCGTCGACGCGGATGGCAAAGTTCTTGCTGAATCAGCACGCGGCTACCGGGTTGATGCGCCCCGACCTGGGTGGGCTGAAAGTGATCCGGCCACCTGGCTTGCGGCGGTGCGCCAGGCCGCCGGTGCCGTGCTCGCGGGGGCGCGACCTGAGGTGGTCGGGTTCTCCGGGCAGATGCACGGGATCGTTGTCACCGATGAGAACCTGCGGCCGCTGCGGCCGGCGATCCTATGGGCCGATGCCAGATCCATGCAGCAGGTGCACTCGATGGCGCAGCGATTCAGCGCAACCGAACTCGCGGCCCTTGGCTCACCCGCGGTGCCGGGATTCGCGGCTACTAGCGTTGCGTGGCTCTACGCCAATGAGCCCGAGGTAATGGCTCGTGCGCACTACGTGCTGCAACCCAAGGATTGGCTGCGGGCGGCCCTTGGCGGAGACGTCGCAACCGACCCAAGTGATGCAACAGGCACATTGCTCTGTGATGTTGTCACGGGATCGTGGTCACCGGCAGCCGTTGAGTGGGCCGGTCTGGCACCGCATCTGCTCCCGCAGATCATCAACTCGAATGCCCCGGCCGGGGTCGTCGATATCGGCGGGGGGCTGCCGGCCGTGGTTGGTGCCGCCGACACCGCCTGTGCCCTGGCCGGCCTTGGCCTGCAACCGGGTGACGGTTTCATCGCCGTTGGCACCGGATCGCAGGTGGTAAGTGTGCTGACCGACCCGGTGGTGGATGAAACCTTGGTGACCCACACTTTTGCCACGGCAGGTGGGGTAGGTGCCGGCTGGCTGCGCATCGGTGCCGTACAAAATGCCGGCCTGTCTCTCACCGCGGCCCTTGGTTGGTTTGGCGCCGACGTCGCCGAGGCGGTCGCTGCACTCCGGGAAGGAGTCAAGGCAAGTGACCCGATTTATGTGCCTTATCTCGCCGGTGAGCGCACCCCGTTCATGGACGCCGACCTGCGTGGATCTTGGCATGGCATCGGTTTGTCAACCGATCGCCCCGCGATGCTGCGCAGCGTCATCGAGGGTGTTGCGCAGGCGGTGGCCCTAGCCACCACCGCGGTCGGCGCAAGCGGCACCCCGCTGCCCGAGGTGGTACCCCTGGTCGGTGGGGGCACGCACGATCTGGCTTTCCAGCAACTGCTAGCGGACGCTACCGGGTGCGCGCTGGGTGTGGTCGAGGTGCCCAATGCTGCGGTCGTTGGGGCGGCATTGCTCGCGGCGGGCAAAGTCCGCGCCGATGTTCGTGCGCGGCCCTCCAGCGTGGTGGAACCGAATGAGACCGCGATGGGATTGTTGGCACAGCGCCGCGAGACAATGATCGGGTTGGTTCAATTGCAGCAGGTAGCCAAGTAGTTGGCTATCGCGAGCGAGTGGAGTCGAAGTGTTGATCGCGATCGGATCAGACCATGCTGGGTTTCATTTGAAGTCGACCTTGAAGCAGTGGTTAATCGAGAATGACTATGACGTAATCGACTTAGGCACTGACTCCGAAGCCAGTGTTGATTACCCGCACTACGGCGCGGCTGTTGGTCATGCGGTTGCTGACGGTGACGCTGAGTTCGGCGTCGCGGTGTGCGGCAGCGGCCAGGGCATCGCGATGGCGGTGAATAAAGTTGCCGGCGCCCGCGGTGCCGTCATCAGGGCTGATGATGATGCCGAGATGACGCGCCGCCACAATGACGCGAACGTTGCGTGCTTCGGCGAGCGCTTCACCAACCCCGACACCGCCCTTGAAGCCCTCGAAGTCTTCTTGAACACGGATTTTGAAGGTGGTCGACATGAGCGCCGGGTGGAGCAACTGGCAGAACTAGATGCTGGTGAGCAGGTTTAACCGAGCCGTCAGGTGAGAGGGTCACCGGTGCGCGCCGCCGCCAACAGCTTGCGCACCGCGTTGATCACTATCCGAGGTTGATCCCGCTGCACGATATGCCCGGCGTTTTCAGCGATCAAGTGCAGTGAGTTCGTGGATAACCGCGCCGCTTTTACCTGCTCGGCATTCCACCTGCGATCGGCCCAACTCGTGCCATTGCCGGGCTCTCCGGCGGTGAGAACGACTAACGGGGTTGCGCCCAGGTGCGGGCCGGCGCCGGTGGCGGCTGCACTTGCGGACATATCTATTGACGTACCACCTTCATGCCACGGGCTCCTATATGAGGGTAAAAAGTTTTTGTGGATGCCGGGGTAAACGGCGTCGAGCAACAACACGCCGGCAACGTCATCAAGATGTTTGTTTGCGAAGGCGCGCAAGATCATGCCGGCGTAGGAGTGCCCGACAAGGATGAACGGCCCGGGTTCACCGGCAGCGGTGAGCAGTGCCCGCAGCTCTTCCGCGTGCTCGCCGGCATCGGTGGTTTTTGGTCCGATGCGCGCCGGGCTGTTGCCGAGGCCGGGCCGGTCGTAACTACAGGTGCGGGTCATGTCGCGCAGCTTGGGCAGCACCTTTGACCACATCCGGCTGTCGGCGCCTAGGCCCGATGAGATGACAACCGTCGGTGCACCCGTGCCTTCGCATGAAATCCACTGCCGTTGCCCGCCGGCGGCCAGCACCTCGATCACCGGATCCGTGGCAGGCGCCGCCTGCGCCGGCGGTGCCAAGGTGGCCAGGGCCAACATCGCGATAACCGCACCGCGGATCAACTGCCACGTCAAGTTCACGTAAAGAAGGTACGTCATGGTGTTTAACCGGGCCAATAAGCGGGTATGGTCTTAGCAAATTCCGGGAAATCCTCGGCAGGAATGGGAGTCAATCATGTCTGGCAATCGACGTTTCGTGGCCATTGGCGCCACCGCCCTCTTAGGCGCGGCAGCACTCGCCGGCTGCTCATCGTCAAGTGAGCCGGCCGCATCGACCGCATCAGGCGCCGCCCAGCTGCCAGCCCCCGTCATGATCGCCCCCGATCAGACCGAGGCCAGTGTCAAAGTAGGCAATTTCATCGTCTTCAATGTTGAAAGTCTTGCGGGCACCACGATTTCCACCGATAAGCCCGAGCTACTTGAGCTGAGCCAGGCCAAGGAGGAAGATGGCGCCTCGTTCAATCCGGGTGGCAAGGCCCTTGGGGTCGGCGTGGCAATCGTCACGGTGACCAATCCAGACAGCAGCACGCGCGATGTCACAGTCACCATCACGGAGTAGCCAATCTAGTTAGTGAAATGCCAGGTCAAGACTGGGTCTTCCCGAATGTGATCGGCAGGGATCTGCTCGGCACCGAATTCAAGTTGCCTATGCACGGATCAGCACGATGAGGGCATGCATCTTGAAACCGCCGGTGCGGCCA
>CAJBZP010000138.1 GCA_903960135.1 uncultured Actinomycetes bacterium
AATCGGTTTCGTTGGTGTGATGAGCGGGCCGTTAGTGCGATCGAGCTACCGGGCCGGGCGCCTTTATCAACAGGCGATGGCGGCTAGGCAATGAGCGCAATCGTGGTCGCGGTGCACATCTGGGCGGCCGGGTTCGATACCCCAACGCCGGTCGACGAACTGGAACTCGATTGGGGCGGGCCCCTTGGTGACCGCCACCACGGGCTCACCATGGCCTCAGATACCCGGCAAAAGGACGTCTTCCCAAGGGGTACGACGATTCGCAATCATCGGCAAATATCGATCGTCGATGTGGCCGAACTCGAGAGCATCTCCGAAGCACTTGGCATTGGCGTTATTGCACCTGGGGTGATCGCCGACAACATCTGCACCGAGGGCATCCCCGGGCTCACCGAACTGCCCCGGATGACCCGATTGCTCTTCGCCGGCGGCGCGGTTGTCATGCTGGGCGGGGAGAACTTCCCCTGCACGATTGCCGGCGCCCTGGTCGGCGCGCAGTACGGCACCGCGGCCGAGAAGTTCCCGAAAGCCGCCATGGGCCGGCGCGGGGTGACCGGCTGGGTCGAGCACCCCGGCCGCATCCATGCCGGGGAATTGATCGAGGTCCGGCTTCCCTAGGCTGGGGCCCATGGCCAAGGGAAAAATCCGCTCAACACTGTCCTCAATCACCCAGAACTGGGCAATGACCCAGAAGGTCTACCGGGCCTTGCCACTTGAAGTCGGCGGCTTCTTCGCTTTGGGATTCGCCGTTGGTTTCGTGCCGACCCGCATCTTCCTTAACCTCTTCACCGCCATCTTGGTCGGGGTACCCCTCGGCCTGCTCGCCGCCGTCTTTTGGTTTAGTCGCCGCGCCATGAAAGCGGCATACCACCAAATTGAAGGCCAACCGGGGGCAGCAGCAGCGGTGGTGCAATCCCTTCGAGGTGGTTGGTTGGTCACACCGGGTATTGCGGTTAACAAGAACCAAGACCTCATCAGCCGGGTGGTTGGCAAGCCCGGTGTCATCTTGATCTCTGAAGGCCCATCGAGTCGCGTCAGCCACATGCTCGGCAATGAGCGTAAAAAGACCGCACGCTGGCTCCCGGATATCCCGATCTATGAGATCCAGGTTGGCGATGAACCCGGGCAGGTGCCACTTGGCAAACTCCAACGCTCGTTGACCAAGCTGCCACGCAACCTACGCGGTGGCGAGATCACCCAAGTGCGGCGCCGACTTGATGCCGTCAGCCAAACCGGCGGATCGCTGCCGATCCCTAAAGGCCCGATGCCGACGAGCTCGCGCGCAGTGCGCCGCCCCCGCTAGCCCATCTCGGTTCCCCCCCCAACAAAGGGTTCGGTAGGGGTCCGTCGATCTGGGTGAGTACCGACCTTCCCACCTGGAGTCGCGTTACGCGCGATCCAACTGCGGCTATGGTCTTGGCTGCAAGGCCCACCGATCACTTGGACTTGGGCTTGCTGGGAATCGTTGACCGGGGGCTTGCCTAACCACCCCACACCTTGACATTTTCCTAGTTACTCATTTAATTCCTGTCACAGGGTAGTTCTTCGGTCGTTGGCAGGCTGCTGCACTGCCCCATGGTTTCGCCTCGAAAACCGGCGCTTTGGGCGAAGCTAGTCCGAGGGTTGGTGAGCATCGGTTGGCTAGATCACTGGGCGTTTCACTATTGCCTTTTGGTGGTTTCGGTGTTCCCATTGGGGAATGGCTAATCCGCGGGCTGCTACCCCTTTGGGAAGGAAAATTCAATGCCTAGTGTGGAAGTTAGTGCCCCGGTTAGTTCGGCGGCCAGTGATCGGTTGGCCCTTGGTGTTGGTTGGGTGCGCCCGGGTGCGGGTGGTATCGGCGGCACCCTAAACCCGGCTATTAATAATGGCGGCACCCTATTTTCTTTGCTGGGCTACTGCTTTGAGGGTAATGAAGAGTAAGTAAAAGAATTGTTGAAATTCACAACTAAGAGAATGGGATTACATGTCGAAGAGTGAAGTTAGTGCCCCGGTTAGTTCGGCGGCCAGTGATCGGTTGGCACTTGGTATTGGTTGGGTGCGCCCGGGTGTGGGCGGTATCGGCACCCTAAACACCTCTTACGAGGCGCACTTTGATTGTGCGGGGTATTTGTGCTTTGAGGGTAGCGAA
>CAJBZP010000139.1 GCA_903960135.1 uncultured Actinomycetes bacterium
CAAGGGGTGCCGGACCCATTGTTACTTGATGATCTGCTGTTATCGCGGACCGCGATGGATCGGGTGGCGCACCGGCGCACGGATAAAGACTGGCTACTTGAGCGCCGGAGTGACCTAAGCTCAAAGGTGCTCTGGGTGGCCGCGGGCGTCAGTGCCTGCGCGGAGGTGGCTGGCGGCGTCGAATTGGTATTCACCGCAGCGAGCGACCTCGCACCCGAAGTCGACTTGAGCTTTCTCGGCATTGATTGCATTGGTGGGGCCTACTTCGCGGCCCATGTCCAATCACCTGAGGATGCACCGGTCCAGAGTGACTGGAAGTCACTTCGCGAGGTGGGCCGATCACTAAGTGATCTTGAGGCCGGATTGCTGGTGACAGCGGTTGCGCTGGATAACTGGCGGTCTGCTACTCGGCGCTGCGCGAAATGTGGTGGCGATCTAATTCCCAGTAATGCTGGTTGGTCACTGCATTGTGTTATCGATGAGGTAGATCACTTCCCGCGCACTGAACCGGCGGTGATCGTGCTGGTTCGCGATGGCGAGGACCGAGCACTCTTGGGGCGACATGTGAATTGGCCACCCGGCTTGGTTTCCACTTTTGCCGGGTTCGTCGAAGCCGGTGAGTCAGCGGAGGCTGCGGTGCGCCGGGAACTAACCGAGGAAACCGGGGTCCTGATCGACGACCACCCGGACGCGGTGCAGTACTTGGGGAGCCAACCGTGGCCGTTCCCCGCTTCGTTGATGCTGGGCTACCACGCTTGGGCCAAGGACACCACGATAAAAGTCGATGAGACCGAGATCGCCGAGGCCAATTGGTATAGCCGCGAGGAGCTTCGCGCGGCCTGCGCAGCCGGTGAAATTAAATTACCGTCCGCTATTTCCATTTCCCGTCGGTTGATCGAGCGTTGGTACGGTCAGGAGTTACCGGCCACTTGGTCTTGGTAATTTAAATGACGACGCTAACCCCGCGACAGATCCACCTTCGAGGGCTGTCCTGGGCCTTCCTTGGGGTGCTGCTTTTCTCCTTTTCGGTGCCGCTAACCAAAGTCGCGGTTGGCGGGTTCAATCCGTTTCTGACCGCGACCGGCCGCGCGGTTATCGCCGGCGTATTGGCCGCGTTGATTTTGTCGGTCAATCGGGTGGCTTGGCCGGCCCGGGCATTGATTCGGCCGCTGCTGCTAACCATGGTCGGTGCAGTCTTCGGTTGGCCCATCTTGATCGCGATCGCACTGCAGTACACGACTTCGGCCCACGTTGCCGTCATCGCCGCATTCATGCCGCTGTCGACAGCGATCATCGCGGTTGCTCGAACCCATGAAAGGGTCAGCGCAAAGTTTTGGTTAGCCGCAAGTGTCGGGACTGTTGCCCTGGTGGTTTTCGCACTTGGTCGAGGTGGTGCGAGTAGCCCTAATTACTGGGCTGATTTGCTAGTGGTGGGTGCGATGTTGTTTTCCTCCTGGTGCTATGTCGAGGGGGCGGCCGTCACGAAGGTGATGCCGGGTTGGCAGGTGATCTCCTGGGTTGTTGTTTTCGCCCTGCCAATAACGGTGCCCGCGTCGATGCTGTTGTGGTTTACGACCAGCGCCGATTACGCGACAACGGGGGCGCAATGGTTCGCGCTCATCATGCTTGGCATATCGTCGATGTACTTCGGGTTTTTCGCTTGGTATCGGGGCCTTTCGATGGCCGGTATCGCCAGGGGTAGCCAGGTGCAGCAGTTGCAAGCGCTACTTACCTTGCTGTGGTCGGCGCTCCTGCTAGGTGAAACCGTCACCTGGCCGACGGTGCTCGCGGCTGGTGTAGTCATCGCCTCGGTCATCTGGGCGCAACGCAGCCGGCGGGCCGAATTCATTGCCCCGGAGGAGTGA
>CAJBZP010000140.1 GCA_903960135.1 uncultured Actinomycetes bacterium
CGAGAGGCGAGGTAGCGGCCTGCAAAGCCGCGTACACGGGTTCAAATCCCGTCTCCACCTCCACGAGTGCGGTAACCCACGCACATTTGGCCGGCTCCGCACTGGTAGCCTTCGTTTTCGCAGCACGGACCGTTAGCTCAGTTGGCTAGAGCGTTCCCCTGACACGGGAGAGGCCACAAGTTCAAGTCTTGTACGGTCCACGATGAACCCTTCGGCAACGAAGGGTTTTTTCGATTTAGCAGCGCATCAACGTAACTAGCGGCTCAGGCACGTTCCTCGGCAATGCAGTTGCCGCCGTCGACCACCAGGCATTGACCGGTGACATACGAGGCCCCAGGTGATACCAACCAGGCAATAGCCGAGGCGACCTCGCTCGGGTCCCCAGACCTACCCATTGGCGTACGCAGCCCCTGCTCGTACTCAGGGTTCTCCTGGGAGCCGGTGGTGATCCACCCGGGGGCCACCGCATTGGCCGTTACCCCAAAAGGTGCTTCGTCAATGGCTATGGCTCGGGCTAAGCCCACCATCGCCGCCTTTGCGGACGCATAGGCCACTTGGCCGCGCATTGCCATCAGCGGCCCGGTGATGCTGGCGACCATGACTACCCGGCCGGAACCGCTGGCCCGAAGGGCAGGTAGCGCCGCCTTGGTCACGAGGAAAGCCGAATCCAAATTGCGGGCGATACTTGCGCGCCAACCAGTGAAATCAACTTCATCGATTTTGCCCGATTCCCGCGCGCTATCACCTGCGGTGCTGGTCATCCCGGCATTGTTAACGAGTGCGTGCAGTGTTGGGATCTGTTCGGTTACCTCTGCCAAGAGGTTGGCTACCGCTCCGGGGTCGGTCAGATCGCAACTGGACCCATAAGCCAAGTAGCCCGCAGCGGATAACTCGCGAGCACGGTCAAGAGCCCGCGCACCAAGTGAAGCTAGATAAACACTTGCGCCGTGCTGTGCTAGTAACCGCGCGGTCGCAAAACCGATCCCGTCAACAGCCCCCGCGCCGGTGACAAGAACGCCACGACCCTGAAAATCAAACACCTAGTTAACTGGCCACTGGTGGTGATATTAAGCGAGCAGTTTCGCCTTGGCTGCTTCGAACTCGGCTTCGCTCAGGACTCCCGCGCCCTTGAGCTCACCAAGCTTGGTCAACTGGGCGACGATGTCATCGCCGGGGGCGACCGCCGGTGCTGCCGGTGCTGGCGCGGCAGCTTCAGCTGCTGCTGCTTGCTTGGCGTCGTGGCGATCATCCACAGCATTGGCTGTGGCCTTGGCTGCACCGACAACGGCAACCGTGCGAAGTAGTCGACCCATGATTTACAACCTCCTGTTTGATATCGAGTTAAGCAGAACTATTAGTTATTAGGTGCTACTGCGACGGAAAAGTGCGGCGACTATCGCCACCAGGATGGTTGCGATGAAAATCTGGGTGATGAACACCAGCAGCCAAGAGTCACCGTAGCCGAAAGTATTGGCAGCAGCCAAGCCCAAGAAGGCCCCGAGAACACCGATGATGATTGTCACTATGCAGCCGATCGACTGCATAGTGGGCACCAGCAGGCGGGCAATCAGCCCAATAATGATCCCGGCAAAGAGCCCTGAGATTATTCCGGTCATCTCCATGGGCCTAGCAAACCACATATGTGGCACCTGCGACGATAGGCGGGTGAAACGGGTGTGGCCAGAACCTGAACTTGCGCTAGCAGCACCTGACTTGGCCGCGTACTACCCGTGGCCCCCTAACCGGGGTCATACGTGGATCCGCGCCAATATGGTGATGAGTATTGACGGGTGCTGCACCGGGCCCGATGGCCTCTCCAAGTCAATATCCTCACCCCCCGACCGAGCCCTGCTAGGAATACTGCGGCGCGAGGCGGATGTGATTTTGGTTGGCGCCAACACCATCCGCACCGAGAATTACGCCCCGCC
>CAJBZP010000141.1 GCA_903960135.1 uncultured Actinomycetes bacterium
ACGGTTGTTAGCTGCGCAGAAGTCTGGAGAGATTCGACGAGTCGTTCGGCAATTACCTTTCGCAGCCTCGGCATTTTTTCGGTGCGGCCGCGAAGTGGTGATGCCGGTGGGGTGACTGCGGCTACGGGAGCAGCTGAAACTTGGGAGGTGGGTGCTGCTGCGACCGGAGTGACTTTTTGCTGGGCGGCATCAAGTACATCTTGCTTGCGGATACGCCCGCCGACACCGGTGCCGGTCAAGGCGGCTAGGTCAATGTTGTTTTGGGCGGCGAGGCGGCGAACCAGTGGGGTTACATACGCGTCGGATAACTCTGCTGCGGCAACCGGCGCGGGGGCAGCCTGTACTGCGGCAACCGGTGCTGGAGCAACCGGCGCTGTAGCCGTAGGCGCTGGAGCAACTGGCGCTGCGGCAATGGGCGCGCTAGCGCCGGTGGCAATGCGGCCGAGTTCGCTACCCACGGCAACGGTTTGATCCTCGCCCACGGTGATGGCGACCAAAGTGCCACTGGCAGGTGCCGGGATCTCGGTATCGACTTTGTCGGTGGAGATCTCCAAGATCGGCTCATCGGCCGCAACTTGATCACCCACCTGCTTTAGCCAGCGGGTGACGGTGCCTTCGGTGACACTTTCACCAAGGGCCGGCAACGTGATGCTGATTTCACCCGCACCTTGGGTGCTAGCCGGTGCTACCGGAGCGGCAGCTGGCGCAGGTGTATCACTGGCCTCGCCGATCACGGCGAGTTCGGCGCCAACCGGCACGGTTTCGTCCTCCTGAGCGCGAATCGCAAGAAGGACACCAGCGGCAGGGGATGGAATTTCGGTATCGACTTTGTCGGTGGATACCTCAAGCAATGGCTCATCAGCCGCAACGAGATCGCCAACTTGCTTTAGCCAACGCGTGACGGTGCCCTCGGTAACGCTCTCGCCTAGCTGCGGCATGGTGACTGAGAACGTCATAGCGGTGGGTCTCCTGTCGGTCTTAAGCGTGGGAATGCAGTGGTTTTCCGGCTAAAGCCAGATGGGCTTCGCCCATGGCCTCATTTTGGGTTGGGTGGGCGTGGATCAGCGTTGCAACATCCTCGGGGTGGGCTTCCCAGTTCACGATTAACTGAGCTTCACCAATTTGCTCGCCCATCCGCGAACCAACCATGTGAACCCCAACAACAGGGCCATCGATGACGCTAACGAGCTTGATGAACCCGGCGGTGCCAAGGATCTGGCTCTTGCCATTGCCACCGAGGTTGTATTCATAAACCTTGGTCTGATCGCCGTACTTTGCTCGGGCTTCGACTTCGGTGAGGCCAACACTGGCAACCTCGGGCTCGCAGTAGGTGACGCGGGGGATGTTGACATCGGCTATCACCATCGGGTTCAACCCGCCGATCTCCTCAGCGATGAAAATACCGTGCTGGAAGCCGCGGTGGGCGAGCTGCAGGCCCGGGGTGATGTCACCTGCCGCATAGACACCAGCCACGTTGGTGCGCAGGCGATCATCAACAAGCACCCAGCCGCGCTCCATTGCAATTCCTTGCTCTTCGAATCCCATGCCCGATGCATTTGGCCCACGGCCAACTGCAACTAGCAAGAGATCTGCATCAAGGGTGGTGCCATTCTCGAGGGTGACATGCACACCGGCATCGTCTTGGGTTGCCGATGCGAACTTAATGCCGGTCGAGAAGTTAATGCCGCGCTTGCGGAAAGCGCGTTCAAGGGCTTTCGAGCACGCTTCATCTTCATTTGGTACCAGGTTCGGTAGCCCTTCAACGATGGTGACTTCAGCGCCAAATGAGCGCCAGACACTTGCGAACTCAACGCCAATGACACCACCGCCTAAGACGATGACCCGCTCGGGTACGTAATCCAAGTCGAGGGCCTGATCGGAGGTCATGATGCGTCCGGTGATCTCTAGGCCTGGCAATGTGCGCGCGTACGAACCGGTCGCGAGCACCACGTTCTTGCCGGTGTATTGCTCGCCGTTTACTTCGACCGTGTTTGGGCTGATCAAGCGGCCGGCACCTTCAACGAGCGTCACGTTGCGGCTCTTGATTAAACCTTGTAGCCCTTTATATAGGCGGCCGACGACGCCATCGCGGTATTCATTGACTTTCGGCATGTCAATGCCCTCGAAAACGGCACGTACCCCGAAGGCATCGCTCTCCTTGGCGCTGTCGGCAACCTCGGCCGCATGCAAGAGCGCCTTGGTCGGGATGCAGCCCCGATGCAGGCAGGTCCCACCCAGTTTGTCCTTGTCGATCAAGATGACCGACAGCCCAAGTTCAGCTGCCCGCAGGGCGCAGGCGTAGCCACCGCTACCGCCACCGAGGATGACCAGATCGGCAGCGGGCACGAAGAACTCCTATCGGGGTGGCGGTTATGACTACTGGTGGTTTTGACCTAGTCCTTATCCTGCCGCAAGCCCTTTGGCGACCTGCACGAAGGTGCGCACCGCGGCCCCCGTCCCGCCCTTAGGTGTGTAGCCGTAAGGGGCCTTGTCATTAAATGCCGGCCCGGCAATATCTAGGTGCACCCAAGGCTGGTCGTCGGGAACGAACCTGCTGAGGAAAACCCCGGCCGAGAGCATGCCGCCGAAGCCATCACCAATATTGGCGATATCGGCGGTTGCCGAATCCAAGGTGGCAAGTAAGTCATCGGGAAGTGGCATCGGCCACATGGCCTCACCACCTGCCTCCGCGGCGGCGCAGACCTGGGACCGGGCCGCGTCGTCATTGGCCATCACTCCTGAGGTCCTTGAGCCGAGGGCGATGCGCTGGGCACCGGTCAAAGTGGCGGCATCAATGATCAGGGTGGGTTTGTCCTTTGCGGCCATCGCCAGCGCATCACCGAGAACCAAGCGGCCCTCGGCGTCGGTATTGAGGACCTCGACGGTCATGCCGTTATACATCTTGATGACGTCACCTGGGCGCTGAGCGGTACCACTTGGCATATTCTCGGCCGTTGGCACCCAACCGGTCACCTTGACCTTAAGGCCTAACTCCGCGATCGCTTGCACCGCGGCGATCACGGCGGCGGCACCGGCCATATCGCCCTTCATCTCGTCCATATTCTTGGCCGGCTTAATCGAGATACCACCGGTGTCGAAAGTGATGCCTTTGCCGACGATGGCCAGATGGGCCTTGGCCCCGCGTGGTGCGTAGACCATCTTGACCAGCCGCGGCGGGTTAATCGAACCTTGCCCAACGCCTAAGATTCCACCGCACCCATCACGTTTGAGGGCGCGCTCGTCCCAAATCGTCACGGTGACCGGCAACCCGGCCACCGCCTTCTTGGCTGCGGCGGCCAAGGCGATCGGGGGGAGGGCATTTGGTGGGGTATTTACCAGGTCGCGGGTCAGGTCAACCGCATTGCTGACGATATTTACTTCCGCGATTGACTGCTTTTGGGCTGCGGTGCTGGGCCCGGGCACCAGTAGCACGATGCTCGCCGGCGGCACGGACTTTGGGTCATTCTTCGATTTGAAAGCGGTGAAGGAATAAGCGGCCAGCCGGGCGCCCATTGCCGCGGCTTGCAATTGCGCCGGGTCGGGGTCGGCCACGATGGCGATCTTCTTGGTGCCGCCAAGAGCGCGGATCGCATTACCGTAGGCCCGTCTCGTGGCCTCCGGCGATCCTTTGGCGCCCGGCTCGCCCAGGCCCACAGCGACGATCAACGGCGCTTTGAATCCGGTTAGCCCGCCGATCTTGGTGATCTCCCCGGATTTGCCGGTGGCGCCCATTGCGGTCAGGGCAGCGATGACCTTCGTCGCAAGTGCTGGGGTCAAAGCTTTTCCGACGACCTCGATCCTGCGATTTTTGGGTCGAACCGCGACGAGCAGGGCATCACAAACGGCACTGGCGGCGGAAGTCTGGGCGAGTGTAAGAGTCATGCGGAAAAGAATAGTGGGATACGGTCAACCCTGTGAATCCCCTAAAGCAGACCCCACTTGCCGAGCGTCATGTGGCTGCCGGCGCGAAGATGGCCGACTTCGGTGGCTGGGAGATGCCAATCGAATACACCGGGGTGGTCGCTGAGCACACCGCGGTGCGCTCGGCCGTTGGGATTTTCGATGTCTCGCACATGGGCAAGGTGCGTATTCAGGGGCCGGGGGCCGTGGCCTTCCTTAACGATCTGCTCACCAACGATCTGGATCGAATTACATCGGGGCAAGCGCAGTACACCATGTTGTGCAAGGAATCTGAAGTACTCAGTGAGTCCGGTGGTGTGATTGACGATCTAATCGTCTACCGATGGGCCGATGACGACATCTTCATGGTGCCCAATGCCTCGAATGCGCCAAGTGTTGTTGCGGCACTGAGAGCTGCAGCACCTGCTGGCGTTGAAATTGTTGATCTGCACAATGATCTAGGAATCATCGCGGTTCAGGGCCCGCGCAGTAAGGCCCTGATCGAATCGATGGGCATGCCCGATGACCATGACTACATGACCATGGCCGAATCGAAGTTTCGAGGTGAGCCGGTCACCGTGTGCCGTACCGGTTACACCGGTGAGCACGGCTATGAATTAGTGGCGCCAGTGTCCGTGCTGGTTGAGCTTTGGGATGCCCTGCTGGCCCGCCGCGATGAATTTGGCGTGGTTCGCGCCGGGCTGGGTGCCCGCGACACCTTGCGAACTGAGATGGGCTATCCGCTGCACGGCCAGGACCTCAGTTTGGATATCTCCCCGGTTCAGGCCGGGTTGGCCTGGGCGGTGGGCTGGGATAAACCCGAATTTGCCGGTCGTGCTGCATTGGTTGCGGAACGCGAATCCGGACCAAGGCGCCGACTGCGCGGGCTCAAGTCGATGGATCGCGGGATTCCGCGCCCGCATATGGAGGTGCGGCAGGTAGCCGGCGATGCACTCGCCGGCGCGGTCATCGGCGAAGTGACCAGCGGTACTTTTTCCCCGACCCTGAAGCAAGGGATCGCGCTCGCGTTACTTGATCCGTCGGTAAATATCGGTGATGAGGTAGTCGTGGACGTGCGTGGCCGTGCGTCGAAATTCACCGTGACCAAGCCACCATTTGTGGAGCCGTCCACCCGGACTTAAAGCAGGGCGCCGATCACGAGGGCGGCAGTAGTGCTGGCCTCGATCACC
>CAJBZP010000142.1 GCA_903960135.1 uncultured Actinomycetes bacterium
CATGCTTGATCCGTCCATAGCGGAGCAAGGTAATCCACTCGACCCGACAGTTGCTTCGGGCTTCACGGCACATCAGCTTCGTGTTCTCGAACTCCTCGCCAGCGGAGCAAGTAACGTGGAGATCTGTCAGCGCCTGGGAGTTTCGGTCAAGTCGGTTGAGCATGCGATCACCACCATCATCAATTCCTTGGGCATCGACTCTCGGGATCCAAAAGTCAACCCGCGAGTATCGGCCGCTATCGCCTACATGAGGATGCTGAGTACCCCTCGGTGACCAGTTTTAGCCAGCCGGACAAATACCTCCAACGAACTGAGGTCCTGCTGCAGCGACTACCCGGGACCCATGGTCTTGGCCTCATTCCTTGGCTCGTTCCGTTACTTTTCGGGGTCGGCACTGTCGCGGCCGCCACCACCGGTGCGTACTCAGGCCAGTGGGTCAGGTTCGGCTTGCTGCTAAATGTCTGCGCTTGGCTCCTACAGGGCCTGGCCCTGCGCCTAATCCGTCGTCGCGCACTGGAAATCCCACCTACCGCCGCTGGTGGAGTAGTGGCCTTGATCACCTTCGCCCTGATTGGCGCGGTAGGCGCTGTGGTTCTAGCCACCGGATATGCCATTGCCTCAATCCCGGATCGTCCGGCCTTCTTCGACCCGCTTTCGGTCTTCATCTTTTCGGTGCTTACCTGGGTCTTTGTGGCGTCCATAGTTGCGTTGAGCTACTCATGGCGAGATCAGCTGAACGACACCTTGGCCGCCGCAACCGCGAAGGTTACCGAAATGACCCTCCGCTCCACCGAGACCGCGGAAATTGATGAGCGTCAACGACAGGTGGTAATCGGGACACTGCAAACCAAAGTCTTGCCTAAGTTGAACAACATCTTAGGTAGATTGCAAAGCCTCACCACAGACCACCCTGACCGGGTGGCAACCCGGCTGCAGTTAGCCGACGAGGTCGAAAAACTCGCCCAACACGAGATTCGATCGCTAGCACACCTGCTGCACCCCCAGGGCACTGCCCTTGGCCTAACACCCGTGCTCAACAGTGTTGTTAACGAGTTCAGGGGACAGGTCGAACTACGGGTGCAATTAACGCACGAACTGCGGCCCCTATCCCCCTTGTCAATCCGTGAGCTGGCAATCACGCTGACTGAAATTCTAAATGTTGAGACTGCAATGACGCAGGAGATCATCGACGTCGTGGTTTTGGATTCGGCAGATGAACTCAAGTTGATAGTCCGCACCGGTGACAAGGTGATCACGAAGATCATCAAGGACCAGGAGGTGGTCACCCAGAGTAAGAAAGAAGTCAGCACTGCAAATCACTGGTTTCGCTTCCCTCCTTCCGCTGCAACTATCCCCTGGCTCGGCATCTCACTGCTAAATGCGTTCAGCGTTGTCGTAGCGACTCTCTTAGCCGAAACCAGCAACTGGTACGCCACCGCCGTCGACGTATCGATAATCACCGCCGGCACTTTCTTCCTTTTCCTCTTGGTGCGACCAGCCATCATTGGCAACTGGTCCACAACTGCACAGTGGATATTCGTCGCCACCTTCGTGGCTTGCCTAGGTGGGATCGCCGGTGCAGCTTGGGGAACCGCACTTGGTGAAGAAACCCTCAGTCTGGGATTGATGGGTGTTATCTGCGCCCTGAGTGTCGGACTGTTCGCCCCCGCACGCAAAGTGTGGTCCAGTGAGACGAAGAGACTCCAGCAGCAGATGTACCTCGACGAAATCGAAATCGAATACACCAACTTCGCCCTGCAAAACGTTACGAGATTACAGCGCACAGCAGCAGCAGACATCTTGCATTCCGTTATCCAAAGTCGACTCCTTGCAATTGCCGGGTCCGTCGGCGGTGCTAACCACGGCGCGATCCCCCAAACCACGATTGACGCCCTGCGTCATTTGCAGGGAACGGTCGTGCCCGAACTTATTTTGAGCCTGGCCACTCGGCACGAAGGCGTCACGCAGAGCCTGCTAACCCAAGAGGTGCTAGCCGATACCTGGCCGGGCACTAACATCAGCATGAAAACCACAGCGAGGGTGCCTAACCACCTTGAGCCGCTCGTCAACGGAATCATTTTGGAAGCCGTGAGTAACGCGCTGGTGCACGGCGGCGCTACTGCTATTGAAATTAGCATCGGCGTGTGGCCGGCCGCGATCGAGATCACGGTCGAAGATGACGGCACCGGGGTCGCCCAGAACGCCCGCAAGGGTCTTGGACTAAAGGCCCTACAGGCAGCAGGGCCGAACCTCACTTTGTCGCCCCGGCCAACAGGTGGCGCCAGGCTTCATCTGCGAGTGCCCTACGTCGCTTCGCGCCAAATCAAAATGCAGTCGGTAACCGCGGTCAGGTAGCCCGCCACCGAAGAATTTCGCTTTCCCCGTCGGTACTTAGTTGTTGTACCCACCGCGGAACTCGAACTCCTCGAGCGGAACTGCCGCACCAGATGGTGCCCCGAATGCGGTGTAATCCATGTCCTCGTAGCCGGAGAAGGACGCGTACATTGCGGCCTTGGCTTCTTCGGTTGGCTCCACCTTGATATTGCGGTACTGCGGCATTCCGGTGCCAGCTGGGATGAGCTTGCCCAAGATGACATTCTCTTTGAGCCCGAGTAGTGGGTCACTCTTGGCGTGAATAGCTGCATCGGTGAGCACCCGGGTCGTCTCTTGGAAGGATGCCGCGGACAGCCAAGACTCGGTTGCAAGTGAGGCCTTGGTGATACCCATGAGCTCTGGCCGACCCGCTGCTGGAGTTCCGCCCTCAGAAACCACCCGCCGGTTTTCGGCCTCGAAGGCACGACGTTCAATAAGCTCACCAGCCAAGAACTCCGAGTCGCCGGAGTCGATGATCGTGACCCGCTTGAGCATCTGACGCACGATGACCTCAATGTGCTTATCGTGAATCGAAACACCCTGTGAGCGATAGACCAGTTGCACCTGCTCGGCAAGGTGCATCTGCACCGCCCGCTGGCCCAAGATGCGAAGTACCTGCTTGGGGTCGACGGCGCCGACGATCAGCTGCTCACCCACGGCAACGTGAGCGCCGTCTTCGATCAGCAATCTGGCCCGCTTGGAAACCGGGTAGGCAATCTCTTCCCCGCCGTCATCTGGTACAACGATGAGCTTGCGGGTTTTGTCGGTGTCATCGACCCGAACCCGACCTGCGACCTCACTGATCGGGGCCACCCCCTTTGGGGTACGCGCTTCGAACAATTCGACCACCCGCGGCAAACCGTGGGTGATGTCCTCGCCCGCAACCCCACCGGTGTGGAAGGTACGCATCGTCAGCTGCGTTCCAGGCTCACCAATTGACTGGGCCGCGATGATGCCAATTGCCTCACCGACGTCGACCAAGTTCCCGGTCGCCATCGACTTACCGAAGCACATTGCGCAGGTACCGACCTTGCTTTCGCAGGTTAGAACGGTACGCGCGCGCACCGACTCGACACCGAGAGCCACCAGCTCCTCAAGGCGAGGTGTCGTGAGCTCTTCACCGGCCGGGGCGATCACCTTGCCGCCTACCTCTACATCATGAGATAGGACGCGCGAAGCAACAGACGTATCAAGGTTGTCAAGTGGCACAAGTTTGCCGTCGATCAGTTCAGCGATCGGCATTACGGTGCCACGCTCGGTACCGCAGTCAACCTCGCGAACGATGACATCCTGCGACACGTCAACAAGGCGACGGGTTAGGTAACCGGAGTCAGCGGTACGCAGTGCCGTATCTGCCAAGCCCTTACGAGCACCGTGGGTGGAGATGAAGTACTCCAGCACCGACAAGCCCTCACGGAAGTTCGACTTGATTGGCCGCGGGATGATCTCACCCTTTGGGTTTGCCACGAGCCCGCGCATACCGGCGATCTGTCGAATCTGCATCATATTTCCGCGGGCACCGGAGTCAACCATGATGAATACCGGGTTGGTCCGCGGGAAGTTCTCCTGCATGGCCTTGGCAACTTCGTCAGTTGCGCGCGTCCAGATCTCGATAAGTTCCTGACGGCGCTCCGAGTCGGTAATCAAACCACGCTCGTACTGCTTTTGAACCTTGTCGGCTTTCTCCTCGGATGCACCTAGGATCGCTGCCTTGCCAGGAGGTGTTACAACGTCCGAAATCGAGATCGTGACACCCGAACGCGTCGCCCAGTAGAAACCAAGTGACTTCAATTTGTCCAAGGTGGCGGCAACTTCGACCTTTACATAGATCTCCGCCAGCCGGTTAACCGTTAGGCCAAGCACCTTCTTGTCTACCTGAACATTGACAAATGGGTAATCAGTCGGCAGCGCTTCATTGAACAGTGCGCGGCCAAGGGTTGTGGTAATGATGAATGGATCACCAAGAGTCCAGCCTTCCGGAGCCTCCCAGCCTTCAGGCGGCAGGCCCCCTTCGATGCGAACCTTGATCTCGGCTTGCAAGGAAAGTGATTTGGCATCAAATGCCATCATCCCTTCGGCAACTGAGGAGAAGGCGCGCCCTTCACCTAGTGCACCAACTGCACCTGATGTCAGGAAGTAGATGCCGAGAACCATGTCTTGGGTCGGCGTGGTGATCGGACGACCATTTGCCGGCGACAAAATATTGTTGCTCGACAGCATCAAGACGCGAGCTTCGGCTTGCGCCTCTGCCGACAACGGCACGTGCACTGCCATCTGATCACCGTCGAAGTCCGCGTTAAATGCGGTGCACACGAGTGGATGGATCTGGATCGCCTTGCCCTCGATCAGTTGAGGTTCAAAAGCCTGGATCCCTAAACGGTGCAGGGTTGGTGCCCGGTTCAAGAGCACCGGATGCTCTGAGATGACCTCCTCGAGCACATCCCAAACCACCGGTCGTGACCGCTCGACCATGCGCTTGGCACTCTTAATATTTTGCGCGTGGTTTAAGTCGACAAGTCGCTTCATGACGAAGGGCTTGAATAGCTCAAGGGCCATCTGCTTTGGGAGCCCGCATTGGTGCAGCTTCAACTGGGGGCCGACGACAATCACCGAACGGCCTGAGTAGTCAACGCGCTTACCAAGGAGGTTCTGCCGGAAGCGCCCCTGCTTACCCTTGAGCATGTCCGACAGCGACTTAAGGGCTCGGTTACCCGGACCCGTGACCGGGCGACCACGTCGACCGTTATCAAAGAGCGCATCCACCGCCTCTTGCAGCATGCGCTTTTCGTTGTTAACAATGATCTCGGGGGCGCCCAAATCCAATAGTCGCTTCAATCGATTATTGCGGTTGATAACACGACGGTAGAGGTCGTTGAGATCACTCGTGGCGAAGCGACCACCATCTAGTTGCACCATTGGGCGCAGATCCGGCGGGATCACCGGCACTGCATCGAGGACCATCCCAGTAGGTGAGTTGGTGGTGCTCAGGAACGCTTGAACAACTTTCAGCCGCTTTAGTGCGCGGGTCTTCTTCTGCCCCTTGCCATTGGTGATGATATCGCGCAAAATCACCGACTCGGCTTCCAGATCAAATGTCTCAAGTCGCTTCTGGATGGCAGCAGCACCCATCCCGCCGTCGAACCAGCGGCCGTAGCGGTCGCGCATCTCACGGAACAGCATCTCGTCACCTTCAAGGTCTTGGACCTTGAGCGTCTTAAAGCGATCGAACACCCGATCAAGGCGATCAATCTCAGCGTCAGCGCGCCGGCGAATCGCAGCCATCTCACGTTCGCCCGACTCGCGAACCTTGCGCCGAATATCGGACTTGGCGCCCTCGGCCTCCAGTTCGGCTAGATCGGCTTCGAGCTTCTTCGCCCGGGTCTCGATATCGGCATCGCGACGCTTGGCGATCTGCTTCTTCTCGACCCCTAGTTGGTTCTCTAGGCTCGGCAATTGCTTGTGGCGCTCGTCCTCGTCAACCCAGGTAATCATGTAAGCCGCGAAGTAGATGACTTTTTCTAGATCCTTCGGGGCTAAGTCGAGTAAATACCCCAACCGGCTTGGGACGCCCTTGAAGTACCAAATATGGGTGACAGGAGCCGCAAGTTCGATGTGGCCCATCCGCTCGCGACGCACCTTTGCCCGAGTGACCTCTACCCCGCAGCGCTCGCAGATGATCCCCTTGAAGCGCACGCGCTTGTACTTGCCGCAGTAGCACTCCCAGTCCCGGGTCGGGCCGAAGATCTTCTCGCAGAACAAGCCGTCTTTCTCCGGCTTGAGCGTGCGGTAATTGATCGTCTCGGGCTTCTTCACCTCGCCAAATGACCAGGTGCGAATGTCATCGGCAGTTGCCAGGCCGATGCGCAATTCATCGAAGAAGTTGACATCTAACACTTTTGTGTCCTTCGTTCGGTTCGAACTGAATTTGGGATTGCCTAAGCGGGTCTAGAGCTCGTCGACGCTGCTGGGCTCGCGACGGGACAGGTCGATACCGAGCTCTTCGGCGGCGCGGAATACGTCGTCATCGGAATCTCGCATCTCGATGGACATACCGTCACTGGATAGCACCTCGACATTGAGGCACAGCGACTGCATTTCCTTGACAAGCACCTTGAAGGATTCAGGGATACCAGGCTCAGGGATGTTCTCGCCCTTGACAATGGCCTCGTATACCTTCACGCGGCCAAGAACGTCATCGGACTTGATGGTCAACAGCTCCTGCAGCGCGTAGGCCGCGCCATAAGCCTCAAGTGCCCAGACCTCCATTTCACCAAATCGCTGCCCACCGAACTGCGCCTTGCCACCCAAAGGCTGCTGGGTGATCATGGAGTACGGCCCGGTTGAGCGAGCATGGATCTTGTCGTCGACCAAGTGCAATAACTTGAGGATGTAGATATAACCAACCGAGACGCGCCCCGGGTATGGCTCACCACTTCGTCCGTCATATAACTGCGCCTTGCCGTCGGCACCTACCAAGGTGAACCCGTCGTCGGTCGGCAGCGTTGACTCCAGCAGGAGTGCGAGTTCATCCTCGCGGGCACCGTCGAACACCGGGGTAGCAACTTTGCTAACCCGAGGAGCGGAATGCACCTGCTCGGGGAGCCGCTTGGCGCGTGGATCGGCTGGATCTACTTTCCACCCGGCCGTTGCTGCCCAGCCTAGGTGGGTTTCGAGGATCTGGCCGACGTTCATGCGACCCGGAACGCCGAGTGGGTTAAGGACGATATCGACCGGTGTGCCATCTTCGAGGAACGGCATATCTTCGACCGGCAAGATCTTGGAGATGACGCCCTTGTTACCGTGCCGGCCGGCCAACTTGTCGCCCTCGGTGATCTTGCGCTTTTGCGCGATATAAACGCGGACGAGTTGGTTAACCCCCGGCGGGAGTTCGTCACCTTCCTCGCTGTCAAACACCCGAACCTCAATGATCTTGCCGGACTCACCGTGGGGCACTTTCAGTGAGGTATCGCGTACTTCACGGGCCTTCTCGCCAAAGATCGCACGAAGCAGGCGCTCTTCGGGCGTTAGCTCGGTCTCGCCTTTTGGCGTCACTTTGCCGACCAGGACGTCGCCTGGTACTACATCGGCACCAACGCGGATGATGCCGCGCTCATCTAGATCGGCAAGCACCTCATCGGAGACATTCGGGATATCGCGGGTGATCTCCTCGGGGCCCAACTTGGTGTCGCGGGCATCAACTTCATGCTCCTCGATGTGAATTGACGAGAGGACGTCATCTTGAACCAAGCGCTGGCTCAAGATGATGGCGTCTTCGTAGTTGTGGCCCTCCCATGGCATGAACGCAACTAGCAGGTTCTTGCCCAAAGCCATCTCGCCAAGATCTGTCGAAGGGCCGTCAGCCAGGACCTGCCCCTTGATCACATGCTCACCTTCGACCACGATCGGGCGCTGGTTGAAGCAGGTGCCTTGGTTCGAACGATGGAACTTCTCCAGGCGATGGGTGTAGCTGCCTCCATCGTCGTATGCGATTGTCACGGAGTCGGCCGACACTTCGGTAACCGCACCATTTTGCAAGGCGGTGACGATATCGCCGGCGTCGTATGCCGAACGAAACTCCATGCCAGTGCCAACACGAGGGGCCTC
Source organism: uncultured Actinomycetes bacterium (assembly GCA_903960135.1). Classification (GTDB taxonomy): domain Bacteria; phylum Actinomycetota; class Actinomycetes; order S36-B12; family S36-B12. The sequence goes on from CAJBZP010000142.1 coordinate 7,978, forward strand.
GGCACGCAACAGTGGCACTGCCTGGCGCTGCATATTCGAACCCATGAGCGCACGGTTCGCATCATCATGCTCAAGGAATGGAATCATCGCGGTTGCAACCGACCACAACTGCCGCGGTGAGACGTCCATGTAATCGACATCATTCGGCAGGATGTAATCGACATCGCCGCCCTTGCGGCGTACGAGAACGCGATCCTCTTGCATCTTGCCATCAGCATCGATCGGAGTATTCGCCTGGGCGATGACATAAAGATCTTCTTCGTCCGCGGTCAGGTAATCGATCTGATCGGTGACGCTGCCCTTGATGACCTTGCGGTAGGGGGTCTCAACAAAGCCGAAGGCATTCACACGCCCGTACGTTGCCAGGGAGCCGATCAAGCCGATGTTCGGACCTTCCGGCGTTTCGATCGGGCACATGCGCCCGTAATGGGAGGGGTGTACGTCGCGGACCTCGAAGCCCGCGCGCTCACGTGAGAGCCCACCGGGACCAAGTGCAGACAACCGCCGCTTGTGGGTCAGGCCGGCGAGCGGGTTGGTCTGATCCATGAACTGCGACAGCTGCGAGGTGCCGAAGAACTCTTTGATCGACGCCACCACCGGGCGGATATTGATCAGGGTCTGCGGGGTGATCGCTTCAACATCTTGGGTGGTCATGCGCTCTCGGACCACCCGCTCCATCCGTGAGAGCCCGGTGCGAATCTGATTTTGGATCAGTTCGCCGACGGTGCGCAGCCGGCGATTACCGAAGTGATCGATGTCGTCAGTCTCGCAGGCAACTTCGCCCCGTGGGCCTTCCATGGTCGTCAACCCAGCGTGCAACCGCACTATGTACTCAACGGCTGCCACGATGTCTTCGAGCGTCAACACACTTTGGGTCAACGGCAGGTCAAGGCCGAGCTTCTTGTTGATCTTGTATCGGCCAACCTTCGCTAGGTCATAGCGCTTGGGATTGAAGTAGAAATTGTCGAGTAGGTTCTTGGCATTTTCAACGGTTGGCGGTTCGCCTGGACGCAACTTGCGGTAGATATCAAGTAGTGCGTCTTCTTGGGTGGCGATGTGGTCTTTCTCCAAAGTTGCCATGAAGGTTTCGTACTGGCCGAAGCGCTCAACAATTTGCTCGGTAGTCATGCCCAGTGCCTTGAGCAGCACACTTACCGGCTGCTTGCGTTTACGGTCGACGCGGACGGCGACGAGATCCTTCTTATCAATTTCGAACTCAAGCCACGCGCCGCGGCTAGGGATCAACTTGGCGACATAAACATCTTTATCGGTCGACTTGTCGACGGACCGCTCGAAATAAGCCCCCGGGGAGCGAACCAACTGCGAAACAACAACCCGCTCAGTGCCGTTGATGATGAAAGTGCCCTTATCGGTCATCAAGGGGAAGTCACCCATGAATACCGTCTGCGACTTGATCTCACCGGTCTCGTTGTTCATGAACTCAGCGGTCACGAACAACGGTGCGGAGTAGGTGAAGTCCTTCTCGCGGCACTGATCGACGGTGTACTTGGAAGGCTCGAAGCGATGATCGCGGAAAGACAGCGACATCATTCCGGCAAAATCTTCAATCGGGCTGATCTCTTCGAAGATTTCCGTCAGGCCCGATGCCTGCGGGATCTCGGTGTTGCCGGCGGCAATAGCTGCGGCAACGCGCTCCTGCCACTCGGGGCGGCCAAGAAGCCATTGGAAACTCGCGGTTTGCAAAGCCAGTAGATCCGGGACCGCAAGCGGCTCGCGGATCTTGGCGAAGGAGGCCCGGCGAAGTTCGGGGGAAAGTGGGGTGACTTCTGAAGTGCGCGTGGCGGCCAAGAGTAGATCCTTCCGAGGGCGCTGCTATTGGATGAAACACTTGTTTTTGGAACAGTTGCTACTGGAGCCTTTGGGTCAATTTGCGCCTTTATCCACGGCAGTTAGCCCGAACTGTCAAATGACGGTCCAGGCGTTGGGTCGAAAGGATGGCAGCGCAAAGCAGCAGTATACCCCTTGGGCAAACCGCTGTCTAACCCCCCCTAGACCATCGCTTCTCCTCGAGGTACCTAGGCGGCCTAGCAGCGACAGCGGTGCGGTCTTAACCCCTAGCTGGCCTGGCCCAAAGTACGTCATCGTGAAACGAGCTCCGTGCGGGAATCGCGTGCCCTCAAATGGTGGCTGTCCGTGGCCCCGGAGTCAAGTAGCCCCGCTTGGACTGTGACCAGAACGCAACCAAGGCGCCCGGTTTGTCCGCTTTTTTAGGGGGCCAAGAGGTGGCGGGTAAATCGATGAGGCGCCCCCGAAGGGGCGCCTCATCGGCTCGCGGCCGGGGCCGGCGAAAACTGCTTTGTTGGAGCTGGCTTGCTTGGCTCGAACTACTTGACTGAGACCGTGGCGCCAGCGGCCTCAAGTACCGCCTTCGCCTTCTCTGCAGCCTCCTTGTTGACCTTCTCCAGCACTGCCTTGGGGGCGGCTTCAACCAGATCCTTGGCCTCCTTGAGCCCAAGACTGGTGAGAGTGCGCACCTCCTTGATCACGGGGATCTTGTTCTCGCCCGCTGCTTCGAGAATGACATCGAACTCATCTTGATCAGCGGCGCCGCCGGCATCGCCACCGCCGCCTGCGGGGGCAGCAACGGCTACGGCAACAGGTGCTGCCGCGGTTACGTCAAAAGTGTCTTCGAAAACCTTGACGAACTCGGAGAGTTCGAGAAGGGTCATCTCCTTGAATGCATCAAGCAGTTGATCGGTGCTCATCTTCGCCATGGTGGCGTCCTTTCGGTTTTCCGGTGGGGTATTACCCCGTAGGGCCGGGTGGTGGTGGGCATTAGCCCTCGGGGATTTCCTCGGTAACTACTTCGGTAACAACTTCGTTGGCCAAAACTTCTTCGGCTACTGCTTCGTCAGCGACAACCGCTTCGGCTACTGCTTCGTCAGCGACAACCGCTTCGACTGCTGCCTGTGCAACTGGTTCCTGCACAACAGGCGCGCCAGCGGCCAGCTTGGTCTGGAGTGCGCCTAGGGCCCGAGCGGTCTTGGCCAGTGGGGCCGAGAACAGCGCGGCAGCCTGCGACTGCTTGGCCTTCATTGCGTAAGCCATCTTGGCAAGCAGGACCTCGCGGGACTCAAGATCGGCGAGCCGGACGATTTCCTGGGCACTTAGAAGTACCCCATCCATCACCCCGCCCTTGATAACAAGTGCCGGGTTGGCCTTGGCGAAATTGCGGATGCCCTTGGCTGCGTCAACCGCATCGCCCTTGATGAAGGCGATGGCGCTCGGGCCGCTTAGGAGACCATCGATACCGGTCACGCCGGCATCCTTGGCAGCAATCTTGGTCAGGGTGTTCTTGACCACCGCATAAGTCACGGTGTCGCCGAGGGAACGGCGCAACTCCTTGAGCTGCGCGACGGTGAGTCCGCGGTATTCGGTGAGCACAGTCGCACTGGAGGTGCGGAAGTGGTCGGCGAGATCGGCGACGGTGGTCACCTTTGTCGGCCGGGCCATGGAGCTCCTTTCGTTGCGGTCCCGGTCAAGTAAAACGCCCCGGCGCAGGCGCACGGGGCTGGGAACCGCAACTGGCGGCCAAGCTTCGTAATCCTGCGCGGGCCGCCCGCTTGAGCGGGGCCTTCGACGCTTGCCCCGGGGTTCCGGGGCGAGCGCGACCAGCGGTCTTTGGTAGGGGCAGGCTAGGGCGCCTAGCCCATCTTTGGCAAATCCTAGATTTCGTCCTCAGCGGTGAGGTTCTTGACCCGGTTGGGATCAACCGGCACCCCCGGGCCCATGGTGGCCGAAATCGTGGCCTTCTTGACATATCGGCCCTTAGCGGCCGACGGCTTCAACCGAAGGACCTCGTCCAATGCTGCCGCGTAATTCTCGACCAGTTGCTGCTCGGTAAACGAAGCCTTGCCGATCGGAAACTGCATGTTCGCATGCTTGTCGATTCGCATCTCAATCTTGCCGCCCTTGATGTCATCAACTGCTTTGGCAACATCCATGGTGACGGTTCCGGTCTTTGGGTTGGGCATCAAGCCTCGCGGTCCGAGTACTTTGCCGAGGGTGCCGACCTTGCCCATGAGGTCTGGTGTCGCCACAGCGGCATCGAAATCCGTCCAACCACCAGCAACCTTGGCGATTAATTCATCGGAGCCGACAAAATCAGCGCCGGCCGCACGCGCTTCGTCGGCCTTTTCCCCATTAGCGAAAACCAAGACCCGAGCGGTCTTGCCCGTGCCGTGCGGCAGGTTCACGGTGCCTCGCACCATTTGATCGGCCTTGCGGGGATCGACCCCAAGTCGCATCGCAACCTCGACGGTTGGATCGAACTTAGTCGAAACACCTTTTTTGACGATGCGGACGGCCGACAGGGGTGAATACAGGGCGTCCTGATCAATTAGCTCTGCGGCCTTCAAATATGCCTTGCTGCGCTTCATCTCTGCTCCTTCGCAGGTTGTGGTCGGCGGGCCACGCTGGCCCTCCCACTTGTTTCGGTTGCTATGCGGTAACTGTGATACCCATCTGACGCGCGGTACCTTCGATGATCTTCATCGCGGCGTCGACGTCATTGGCATTTAGATCAGGCATTTTGGTTTCGGCGATCTCGCGCACCTGGTTCTTGGTGATCGAGCCAGCTTTCACCTTTGGCGGATTACCCGAGCCCTTTTCCAGGCCTGCAGCCTTCAAGATCAACCGCGATGCGGGTGGAGTCTTGAGGGTGAAGTCGAAACTGCGGTCTTCGTAGACCGTGATCTCGACCGGAATCACATTGCCGCGCTGGTTCTCCGTGGCCGCGTTATAGGCCTTGCAGAATTCCATGATGTTTACACCGTGCTGGCCAAGTGCAGGGCCAACGGGCGGTGCCGGGTTTGCCAGACCAGCTTGAATCTGCAGCTTGATCAGGCCGGTGACCTTCTTCTTCTTCGGTGCCATGGTGTGTCAGGTCCTTCGTTGTGGTGACCCGGAGACGGCGTCCCCGGGAGTTGGCGGTTAGTTCTTGTCGATCTGACTAAATGCGAGTTCTACCGGGGTTTCGCGGCCGAATATCTCGACCAAACCGGTGACCTTTTGTCCTTCGATATTGATTTCGGAGATCGTCGCGTGCAAAGTTGCGAACGGCCCATCAACGACAGTGACCGAATCACCGACCAGGAAGTCAACATAAACAGCCTCGGCCGCAGCCACGCCCCCTGCATTGGGGCTACCGGGAACACCGGCCTTCTTCTCCGGGACTGGCGCAAGAATCGCCGTGACCTCGTCTACCGAAAGGGGCGATGGCTGATGACCGTGGCCCACAAATCCAGTAACCCCTGGCGTATGGCGCACCGCGCCCCAGGATTCATCGGTCAGGTCAAGTCGAACTAGCACGTAGCCGGGGAACTTGTTACGCCGAACCTGCTTGCGCACGCCACTCTTAATTTCAGTGACTTCCTCCATCGGCACCTCAACCTGGAAGATGTAGTCCTCCATGCTCAGGGAACTGATGCGCGATTCAAGGTTCATCTTTACTTTGTTCTCAAATCCGGCATAAGAGTGAATGACGTACCAGTCACCCGGTGCTAAGCGCATCTGCTCGCGAAACTCCGCGATTGGGTCGACTTCGTCGGCTTCGACGGCTTCTGCATCTTCTTCTTCAAGTTGGTCGGCTTCGGCAAGAACCTCTGCTACCAGTTCTTCAACAAGTTCCTCGGCAACGGCTTCGGCAACCAGTTCCTCGACAACGGCTTCAACAACTTGCTCCTCGGCAACGGCTTCACCCGCCAATAACTGCGCCAGCAGCGCGTCAGCAGCCGCTGAATCGCCGCCTTGCTCCTTAGGTACAGCGATCGCGAATGGATCCGCCGAAGGTGCGGGCTGTTGCTGGTCCTGGTCGGACACGGTGGGCTATCTCCTAGTTCGCTGGTCGGGAAGTTCTTGATTAGCCAAAGATGAACAGAACACCTTGGGTGAATATGTAGTCAAAACCCGCGATAATCGCAGCGATAAGCACCACGAATACGATTACCACGATGGTGTAGGCAATAAGTTCTTTTCGAGTGGGCCAGATTACTTTACGAAGCTCGACGATGATCTGACGCACGAATAGCGCCAGGCGCCCGAAGAAGCCAGGGCGCCCGCGGTCACCCGATCCGCTTTCGCGGCCGTGGGAGACGTCGGTGTCGGTCATTGCTCGCCTTCAGTTCGTCGGATCAGTTACAGCTTCAGTGGCTTTGGAGCCACTTTTACTTTTGGAGCCGGTATTGCTTTTCGTGCTGGCAGTGCTATTCGTACATCTGCGCAGGGCCGGAGGGACTTGAACCCCCAACCGTCGGTGTTGGAGACCGGTGCTCTACCAATTGAGCTACGACCCTTTGGCCGACCGAGTGTCAACCTGTGGGCAGGCTGACGCCAACGGACCAACCGCGGGCAGAGTCTACGGTCCCACCCGCGGAGGGGTCCAATCCGGGCGCCGGTCCACCTGAAATACTGGGCCCATGACCTCCTCACCCGCACCCAGAGTGTCCCGTCGGATCGCCGCCATCACTGAATCGGCCACGCTTGCGGTCGATGCCAAGGCCAAGGCCCTCAAGGCCGCTGGCCGGCCGGTCATTGGGTTCGGCGCCGGTGAACCGGACTTTCCCACCCCCGGATACATAGTCGAGGCAGCAATAACCGCGGCCAACTTGCCAAAATGGCACCGTTACACCCCCGCTGGTGGGCTGCCGGAGCTTAAAGAGGCGATCGCCGCGAAAACCCTGCGGGACTCCGGCATGGCCGTTTCGGCTGCCCAGGTGCTGGTCACCAACGGCGGCAAGCAGGCCTTGTACAACACGTTCGCGGCCCTCTTGGACCCAGGTGATGAGGCGATCTTGCCGGCCCCGTACTGGACCACCTACCCGGAGGCAATCCGGTTGGCCGGAGGGGTGCCCGTTGAGGTCATGACCGATGAGACCAGCGGTTACCGGGCCACCGTCGCCCAGTTGGAGGCCGCCCGCACGCCGCGTACCAAGATTCTGGTTTTCGTCTCACCCTCGAACCCAACCGGTGCGGTTTACTCCCCCGCCGAGGTTAAAGCCATCGGCGAATGGGCACTCGCGGCCGGCATCTGGGTTGTCACCGACGAGATCTACGAGCACTTGGTTTATGGCGATGCGCAGTTCTCGTCGATGCCGGTTCTCGTCCCCGAACTAGCCGATACCTGCGTGATCGTTAATGGGGTCGCGAAGACCTATGCGATGACCGGCTGGCGGGTGGGCTGGATGATCGGGCCACTTGACGTGATCAAGGCGGCTACCAATCTGCAGTCGCACTCAACTTCCAATGTCGCCAACATCTCGCAGGTTGCGGCACTGGCCGCAGTCTCCGGTGATCTAGCCGCCGTGGATGAGATGAAATTCGCCTTCGACCGCCGACGCAAACTGATCACCGGCATGCTCGATGCCATTCCTGGCGTCACCTGCCCATTGCCCGAGGGCGCGTTCTACGTATACCCATCGGTCAAGGGACTAATTGGCAAAACAATTCGGGGCACCTCTATTACCTCATCAGCCGACCTCGCCGGATTAATTCTCGACGAGGCGGAGGTCGCGGTCGTCCCGGGTGAAGCCTTCGGCACTCCCGGCTACCTGCGGCTTTCTTACGCCCTTGGTGACGATGACATCGTTGAAGGAGTAACCCGCATGGCCAAACTCCTCGGCGAGGCCACCTAACTGCCTTCCGGGGCAACACCTGCCAGCGTGCAGTTCACGAGGGTTGGTTCAGGCTCGAGCAAAATCTCGAATTTCGCCAGCACCAACTGTTGAATATGCGCCGCTAAGTCAATGACCTCGGCTGCGGTTGCGCCACTTTTCGCAACGATGGCCAAGGTGTGCTTCTTCGATACTCGCACTCGTGACTCCTCCGAAACGCGCCAGCCTTTTGTCACACCGGCCTGCTCAATTAACCAGGCCGCGCTCAATTTCACGCCACCGACGGCCGGGTACCTCGGGCAAGCCGACGGGATGCCTACGGCGATGGCATCGCTAACTATTGGGTTGGTGAAGAATGACCCGGCACTGCGGCTATCGGCATCGGCAACATCAAGCACCATGCCCTTGGCCGCCCGTAGCGCTAATACCGCGGACCTCACCGCTCCAGGAGCAGCCACCCCACCCACCTCGACAGCAAGCGCAGTAGCCAGTTCGCCGTAGCGCACGGTGCATTGCCCGGCATCGCGAAGTTCGATTGTCACCGCGACAATCAACCATCGATTCGGGTGCCGCTTGAAAATACTGGATCGATATTCAAAGAGGCATTCTGCATTGTCAAAGACCTCGACGGACCCACTTGCGCGATCAAGTACGCGAACAGATTCGATCACCTGGGAAATCTCTTGACCATAAGCACCAACATTTTGAATCGGGGTGGCCCCGACCAGGCCTGGGATTCCGGACAGGGCCTCGATCCCGGACCACCCATTTACGACGCAGAGTTCGACCAAGGCATCCCACGGCTCACCCGCGGCCACCGTTAGCCGCACCACACCATCGCCCGCTTCGATTTCGATTCCGCGCGTGGCCACCTGCAGCACGGTGCCATGGAATGGGCCATCGCCCATCAAAATATTGCTCCCGCCACCAAGAATAAGTACCCGCTCGCGGGCATCGTCTAGTACTCGTAATCGCTCAATGAGCTCATTGGTGGCTGTGCACGTCCGAAGCACATCTGGTTCACCGCCAACACCTAATGTGGTGAGGTCTGCCAGGCGCATGGTGATCAGCCTATGAGGATCGCGGCGCGAGGATCTCGACCCGGCCACGAAATTGCTGCAGGAGCCGGTCATAGTTCCTTTTTGACTCACGACCTCGAAGTTCTGGGTCCGAGTCGTGATACCCGCGGTGCCTGGCCTGCACAACCGGGAGCGACCCGGTGGGAACTACCAGCCGCCCACCGGCCGCACGCAGCATCAATGACCACTCAAGATCGCCATTACGGTAGAACTTGGCCTTCGGGCTCGGAGGTGTGGCGCGAGCTGCAACTGCGTCAACAATCATTAAGTAGCCAAGCAGCACATCGACTTCGCCCGGTCCGGCGTCAACTACCGACCGCCAGTCGGATAAATCGACATTCGTACCCCGCCAGCCAGCACCAACTACACCTGGCTCCGTCAGCGCGTTGAGCAAAGGGGTTATCGCATCACCTGTTAGCACCGATGACAGGTCCATGACCACATGCGCCGGCGCCGGATCCAACTCGATCAAGGCTCCGCAGGCTCTACCCCAACCCACCTGCTCCAGTGCTTGCGCCACATGGATCACGCGCACGCGCCCTTGGCTCTCCAGCGAGATTTCATGCGCGACTAAGCCAGCGCCATCAACATTGCCCAGATCAAGAACGATGATCTGCACCGTTGATGGGGCGAATGCCAAAAGGGCGGTCAAGCAAGTGCGTACGTCATCTGGCCAACCGTCAACGATGAGCCCGACACCACAATCACTTCGGCCGGCCGGTGTTGGGTCAAGCAGTGCATCAGCAAGCGTGGGGTGACTGCGGAACGGTGGTTTAGCCGCCAATTGGAAGCCATCGGGAGTATCGAGGAGAACCCAACCCGCCGCCGCTATTTCATCGCGCAGCACATCAGCGAGTTGAAAGTCACGAGCCAGGCGCGCAACCTGCCGGCGTTCGGCAAGTTCGGTGACCTCGCGCGGGACCTCACTCACGCGAGTTGAACCACAGCCTGCGCTTTGCCGAGGACAGTTTGTCCGGCGCTAGCGGCCGTCAAGGTGACTCGCACCCGGCGTGCATCGAGTAGCTCGGTGACCTCACCACTTATTTCGAGTAGGGCACCTACCCCGTCATCGGGAACGGGTACCGGTCGCGTGAATCGGACTCCGTACTCGACAACCGCACCCGGATCACCGACCCAATCGGTTACGACCCGAATCGCAGATGCCATGGTGAACATCCCGTGGGCGATCACATTAGGTAGGCCAACCGAGGTGGCAAAACGCTCATTCCAATGGATGATATTGAAATCACCCGAGGCACCCGCGTATTTGATCAGGGTCAGGCGTTGAATCGGAACGGTAAGGGCCGGCAATTTGGTTCCGACTTCAACGTCAGCGTATTTCAAGGTTGTTGTCATTGGGAGTCCGTTCCGCGGGCGACGATCACCATGGTGGTAACGACAACCAACTCACCGGAGGTGGTGCTGACCGAACTCTTGACGGTGATCATGTCATTGCCAGCCGCAGCGCGAATATTCTCAATCGTGTTCGTGACCACGAGTTCATCGCCGGCAACGACCGGCCTCGAATACACGAACGACTCCTCGCCATGAACGACCTTGGTGTAGTCCAACCCAAGATCAGGATCCATGATCACTACCGTCGACGACGCGAATACGAAGGTGAAGGCAAATGTCGGCGGCGCCACCAAGTCGGGGTAGCCAAGTTCCTGGGCGGCCGCAAGATCGTGGTAGACCGGATTGAAGTCGCAGATGGCGCTCGCGAATTCGCGAATCTTCTCACGCCCAACGAGATAAGGCTGACTCGACGGGTAGGTGCGACCAATGAAATCCGGGTTAAGCGCCATTGATCAGCGACGCAAAACTAGCGGGTCTCTTTGTGCACGGTGTGCTTATTGCATTTGGGGCAGAACTTCTTGGCCTCAAGACGATCGGGGTCATTGCGGCGGTTCTTCTTGGTTATGTAATTACGATCTTTGCAATCTTCGCACGCCATGGTGATCTTTGGTCGTACGTCGCTGGCCTTGGCCACGGCACTTCCTCTTTCCTTTGAGCAACTCGCCTAGCAGTCACGCGGTCGCGCGACCCTTTTCGTTTCCTTGCGAAGTAGCGGAGGCCGGACTTGAACCGGCGACACAGCGATTATGAGCCGCTTGCTCTACCAACTGAGCTACCCCGCCTTGGGGTGCCTCCGCGGGGGGCGGGTGCACCAACCGAGCCCCAATACGGAATCGAACCGTAGACCTTCTCCTTACCATGGAGACGCTCTGCCGTCTGAGCTATTGGGGCACAAAGCCCCGCAAGCGTACAAGAGAGGCGCCGAAGAACGAAAATGGCACCCAAACTGCGGCATTTACCCGAATCGGCAACACTGGGAGCATGCAGTCAGCCCAAAAAGCCAAGTGGAATCTTTCGGATTTACCAGACCTGACCGGCCACACCGTCATTGTCACCGGTGCCAACTCCGGCCTCGGGTTTTGTACCACGGAGGCACTCGCGGCAAGTGGCGCGAAAGTCACCATGGCCGTCCGCGACCTCGTAAAAGGCCAGGTGGCAGCCGACAAAATTCGGGCCACCACCCCTGCTGCCAAGGTGGATCTAGCCACCCTAGATCTAGCGGACCTAAGCTCCGTGCGCGCATTCGCCCAAAGTTGGTCCACCGCCAACCCCCAAGGCCTGGACCTGCTCATCAATAACGCAGGCATCATGGCCATTCCAAAGCGAACCACGGCCGACGGCTTCGAAATGCAACTTGGCACCAACCACCTCGGTCACTTCGCACTGACCGGCTTGCTGCTCCCCGCCTTGGTAGCGGTGCCCAACTCACGCATCGTCACCGTTGCCTCGCAGGCCCACCGCATGGGGCGAATGAACTTCGAGGATCTAATGGGCGAGAAGCGCTATCGCTCGTGGCGGGCCTACGGGCAGAGCAAGCTCGCAAATCTGCTGTTCACCGCCGAGCTCCAGCGCCGAATTGACCAAGCCCGCCTATCCATCCTCGCGCTCGCCGCCCATCCGGGGTTCGCGTCCACCAACCTCCAAAGCGTCGGACCAAGCATGCGCGGAAGTTCGATCGAAGCAAAGTTGACATCAATGAGCGGAGACCTGATGTCGCAATCAGCGGCGATGGGCGCACTGCCAACGCTATTTGCCGCCACTGCACCCGGCCTAGCCGGCGACACCTACATCGGCCCGGATGGATTTCTGGAAACCCGCGGCCATCCACGGATCGTCGGACGCGCCAAGGCAGCCCTAAATACCGCTGATGCTCTACGCCTTTGGCATGCTAGTGAACAACTAACGGGTGTGATCTACCCCTTCGACTA
>CAJBZP010000143.1 GCA_903960135.1 uncultured Actinomycetes bacterium
ACATCCCTTGCGGGTGACCACTCCGAGTGCGAGCGGTCAATCGGAGAGCACATGGTGTTCGACCTGCGCCGTGTGCTTGCCAACGTTGGGCCAAATCAAGTTGACAAACTCAGGAGCCTCTAAGCACCTTCGCCCTAAGGCGCTTTATGGCCTCGGCGCTGGGTATGCAATCGGCTGCGGCAGCGCCGCATAGTCGGTCGAACAGGTGGTGATCGACGGAGCTGGCGGGCGCGGCTTGCCTTTGGTCGCGCACGCCTGCGGCACGTAGATGTTTATGGTGCCGTTTGTAGTCATCGAATAGAAACGACCCGCATATGAGGGCATTACCATCCAGCCCAATTGAGTCGGGCCGTTATAAGCCGACTGGGCAAGGGTCTTCCCGGTTGCCTCGTCAACCCACAGCACACCTTCGGTCCACGAGTTGTTACTCACCTGGCCCACATTGAAATTTGGATTCATATACTGGGACGACAACACCCGATGGCTAGCCGGCCCGACTGCTGTGAAGTAATCCGAAGTTCGCCAATCCGGGCGACTCCACTTTGCGACCATCTCCCCTGATGCCTGATCGAGGTGAACAGCAAATACACCACCTACGAGCAGATCCTGCATGAAGATCAGGCTTTTCTGCGGATCCGTAGAGAAGCTCGCCGGCGCATTACTGGTTACTCCCGCGGGAAGGGTCGTTCCCCATGGGCAGAGACGGTGGATGTCCGCCGCATTGGTCATCCGCACCGCAACAGCGCAGATCGGCACACCCTGCGTCGGGAACGCGTTGTTGTTGAACACCACCCAGTCACCCACAGGCACCGGCGCATCACCGGGATTCTGCCCAGGCAGCAGGTATGAAGGAGCCCAGGTCAAGTCTTGGCTCAAGGTCTTGGTCTTGGGGTTCCAGATAACTCGAACGCCCTGAGTGTTGCCCGATAGATACATCTCGGTGTTGCCCTTATTCGACACTACGGTGGGTCGGCTGATCACAGCTTGGTTCAGTGCGATCGCCGAGATGTTCTTCAAGGTGACCGGATCAACTGCGACGACGGTGGTGACCGGCTGAGGGCCGAACTGCGCGACGCACATTGACATGGCTTGGTTGCCTTGAATGGTGCAACCCGCTGATCGATTCTGGCTCTTCAGCAGGATCGTCCCGTTGGCATCCGGAGCGACCGCGAAGCCATCAAAGTTCGCATCAATAGCGGCGCCGGCAAAGACGGGCTGTTGAACCGATGCAACTATCGCGCCGGTCTTGGGGTTTAGCTTGTAAATGTTGGGTCCGATGACCACATCAACCCAACCCCCTTTTACGACCGCACCGCTAGGAGCAGCGACCCATTGCCCTGGTGCCAGTGGGAGTGCGGTGCGCCAAAGCTGGGCGCCGGTGGTCGGGTTGAAGCGAGCCACATATGGACCGCCGGTATAAGAAGGAATCGGGGTTCCGGGGGCGCCACCGATCAGGAAGGCGGCATCGGGGCCACCTTGAATGATCATTTGAATTTGCCCCGGATACACCGTGGGCGAAAGGTACTGCGCCACCTGGTACTTGCGCCCGGTGTGGTTAATGTTCTTTTTACCGCTGCTGTCGTCAGCAAAACTCGCACAGGGCTGTAGCCCACTGTGAATGGCATCGGTGACTTCTGGGGCACCGATCGCCGGCGCGTAGTTCACGTAGTTATTAGCGGGGTCTGCCGCATAGGCGGTGATGCAAGCGACCTCAGCGTTGATTGCTTCCTGACGACTCGGATTCGCTGGCGGTGCCGCAGTGGCTGGCGGCGCGGCGAGAAACAGGCTGACCGCTGCTGCGAAAATAGCGACTGTGACTACGGGCCTGCGGGTACCCGCGCCAATAAGTCGCTGGTCACCAGACATGCGCGTCACCTCTCGTTATTAGGATCGTAATCTCCCACCGGTGCAGATATGCGTGGGCTGGTAGGTGCCACGAACTCCCCGGTGCGGGGCCGATCACCTAGCCGGCCTTCAGCATCGGCATCGAACTGGGTTGCTGAGAAACTGCCGCCGAGTTGATAAGTCTCCAACACCATGTGGGGGCGAACTTCGCTAGCCGCGGGTCAAGACCGCGTAATTAACGTAGCTGCGGTGCAGAATCTCAAATTGCAGTTCGAGCTTGTACTCATGTGCCAGGTGCTGGCAAAGTGCTAGTAAGTCCCTTCGAGGGGTCACCTCATAGTGCTGGAGAAACGCGAAGAAGCCCCTCCGGGCGGCGGCAGGGAACCTGTCGCATGGCCCAAAGTCAACAATGTGAAGGCTCCCCCCGGGTGCAAGCTGCTGCACGCTCCTGGTCACTACCCCTTCCCAGTTACCGATCATTGACAGCGCAAAAGAAATGAAGATCCGATCGAACTGCGATTTCCCGAAGGCGTCTACACCGGAAAAGGTTGTGGCATCGGCCGACATCAGATGGATACGCTGAGCGAGATCAGCGCGGCGAATCGAAGAACGTGCGGTGCTGAGCATTGAGCTCGAAATATCAATGCCGAAGATTTCCGCTTGGGGATACCTGCGCGCAACCTGAACCAGATTCCAACCCGTTCCGCAGCCAAGCTCCAAAACGCTCTCGCCAGGATCTGGTCTTAGGTCCGCAATTAGTTGGCGGCGGCCAAGCAGAAAGTAACGCCTCGTTACGTCGTACACGAATCTCTGATACCGATAATGCTGATCCATCCGTTGCGCATCGACGGAGTGCGACGGCGTGGTCATTGGGTGCCCTTTAGTACGTAGAGGTGAAAGCCACCGTAGATCGCCGATCTATCACGGGCTAGCAACTCCAAAGAGGCGTCCTTCTCGTAGTCCCAGCGCTCTAGCAGGTGCGCTGGGATTCGGCCAGGCAGGACGCTGTTCCTTCCGGCGGTGCGGAAGATCACCCGGGAGCCAGGTCGGGCCGTTCTGGTCAGCTCCGACCACAGCTCGGTGAGGCTTTGATCGTTCATCCAATCCTGCGAATCCAGCAGCACATATCTATCCAGGTACTGATCCGGCAGTGAGCGAAGCTGATCAACGAAAGAGATATGCCTAACCTGAAGCCGATCGATACGTGATCTGATCTCAGCAAAATGCTCACGCTGTAAGTAAATCGGCAGCGGGCCACCTCCATCAGGGGCGTACCCGCGGTCGAAGAACTGCCATGCGAAGTAGTTCTCCTTGAGGTCGAAATCACAGATCATCCGCTCAGCCCGCTCCTCGAGAACCAGGTGCATTGAGCGATTCGCCTTCAAGGTTTCATATTGCACCGGTGGTATGCCCAAACCAAAGAGTGCGGGGCGAAGTGCGGCGAGGCCGCGAATGGTACGTGTATGAAAGAGCGGCTTCACTTCCCTGGCATAGATATCGCGCTGCTCTTTTAGATCCTTGGCATCGAGCATCACACTTAGATTGGTTCCATGCACTCGTGAGTAGATGTGGCACATCGCAATGAGTTGGCCTGCGAGACCTTGTCGATAAAACCCGCGGGAGAATTGCTCGATTCGCCGTCGCCCCCGAGCATCGCGCCGAACCCAGTAAGTTCGCGTATTCTCATCCAAATTGGCGCATATGTGATCGTCAAACAGCTTTACATTGGAACTCTTATCGGCCGCTCCGAAGAAGTTGAAAAAGGATTTATAGTCAGGAAGAAATTTCATCGCAGCAATCTTCAAGCGATTCAGCGCAATTTGCGATGCATTGATATCGACGATGATGATCTCAGCAGGATCGGCGACCAGGTATGACAGTGCATTGCACCCGCCCGAGCCAATGGTCATCACGCGGTGATGGGATTCAATGCGGAGTGCTTCCAGGTCAATGACCGGATCTTCCCAGATCTGCGAATAGATCAGGCCCTTGGTAACCCGGCGGAAGACCGCATTCTGCCAGCTACGTAATGAGATGGAGTCTCTTAACCTAATAATGCTGACCCGCCTGTACTGTTTTGCGTCTGGGAAAAATGATACGTCGGTGTCATCGGCTTTCCCCCCAATGATAGACCAACAGGGCTTGGCTGACTTGGATATAATCGTCCTCGATGACGGCTCCCGCTTAGACGGGATCACCGGCGCTGCATAAAAAGATATTCACGTCGCTGGAGCTGATTCCACACGATAGATTTGCCCGATGCCCCAACTAAAACGCAATCTTGGGGTTTTCGGCGCAATCGCAATCTCGTTGGCCGCCATGGGGCCAACCATGTCGGTCAGCCTTAACCCTCAAGCTATTGCCCAACAGGTAAATTCAGCGGTACCAACGGCATTCCTACTCGCAGTGATACCGCTTGGCCTAATCGCCGGATCCTTTGTCTTACTTACGAAGCGGAGCGCCAGCGCAGGGTCGGTGTTCGGACTCGTTCGAGCAGAGATCGGGCCTCGATCGGGCACCGCGGCGGGCGTTTGGTTGGTGGCTGCCTACATCGCATGTGTCGCAGTTACGGCACTATCCTTTGGGATTTTCTCTGCAACGCTATTGTCGGGGCTGGGTTGGGTTTCAAGCCCGCAGTGGTTACCAATCCTGCTCGCCTTAATTGTGCTTCCGATAACCGCATATTTGGCCGGGCGCACGATGCGCGCACTAGGGCATGCATTGTTGATCCTCGAGGGCTTGACTATGACAGCGATCCTTGTTGTCGCAGTGATAACTTTAGTAAGACTAATCACTACCGGTGGCCCCCAAGGTCAATTCGTTGAGTGGTCAGCATTTCGACTCGATGGCGTCACTGCCGGTGCACTTGCCCTCGCACTGACATTTGCCCTTCTTTCAAGCGCGGGATTCGAGGGCGCCGCTGCCGTAGGCGAGGAAACCCTCAATCCGCGCAAGGCTATCCCCCTGGCCCTGATCTGGACCATTGTCATGACAAGCGCTTTCTTCATCTTTGTAACAACCATCGCGGTCTGGGCCTTTGGCGCAGCCCCGAATCAGATGCAGAAGTTCGTGGCTAGTGGCTCACTGCCCGCCGATATTGCAAATCTCTATGTCAGTGCCGGCGTTGGTGACTTCATCACTTTAGGCGGCGCCATCTCATCTTTCGCCTGCATGATCGCATTGCAGGTGGCAGGCGGTCGAATCATCTACGCCTTCGCCCGCGACGGCATCGTTCCATCGCGTCTCCAGGTTCTCTCACCTCGAGGCACCCCGGTAGCAGCCAGCCTTGTGGTGGGAACCCTCGCGATCCTCCTCGTAGTCTTCGCAGTATTAGTAACCGGTGCTCAAGCTTTCTCAGCCTTTGAACTCACCAGCGACCTAGCTGGCGTGGTGTTCATCGGCGCCTATGTTGCCGCGTGTGCCGCAGCGACAATCGTGCTCTGGCGCCAACACAGTGGCCGCGCGTGGGCGCTACTGCCGGTCACCGGGATTTTGGTTTTGATCATCATCTTGGCTCTTCAGGTATTCCCGCTGGCCACTGGATGGGAGTTGATCGCGCCACTACTCGGATTGGCAGTGCTACTTGGTGGCGGAATTTTCGGGTTCTTGCGGGGGCATCGAGCAAACGCCTAGGAACCATTATCTGTAGGGGCACCGAATATCTGAACACCTTCGGCCCGCTGCACCGAAAGTTGAACGTCCGGGCCCACCACACAGGAGATCACGTGACCGCCCGCGGTTCGGTCTGCGGTCAGCCCGTGCAAATGCAGCCCTGGTGCACCTGTGCCGGCAAGATCATTACCGGTGCGAAAACCAACTAGCACGGCAACCCGCTGGCCTAACGCGAACAAAGTTTGACCTGCCACCACCTGACTCAACGGCGCAAACGGCTCCGCTTGCGCCGGCACGCTTCGAGTCACTAAGTCGGTGAAGGTGCCGCGCACCCGAACGGCAACCATGCCATCGGCGCCTTTCACGAGCTCATTCACAGCTGCCAATAAATTAGCGCAGGTTGTGCCCGGGGCGACCGGCCCGGACTTATCAGGCTGAAACTTGATCGCTTCGAAAAATGGCGTGGTGCGCGAAGTCTCAACTAGTCGCGGCAACCCGTCGATACCGACCCGATAAATCGACCCGCCCACCATGATGAGTTCACCATCGAGATCATCGAAGGTGCCCAAACCCAGCGTCTGCCCGTTCAGTGCCGCCTTGATGGGCAGCAGGCCGTCGTAATTCGGTGCCGTCAAGTAGGTATAGGTACCGATTTGCGAAACCCAAGGTTCATCGCTGGCTTGCGCGACAGCGATAGGCCCGGTCAAGATCAGCAGGAGACCAGCACCTAGTGCGACCCAAAGGGTGAAGTGCTGCCTCATGATTGCCCTTTCTGCGGCTCTCACCAAAATACCTACCCGCATTGTGCAGTATGCGCCAATGGCACAATCGCCGAGTGGCAATATTTGAAGTCGACGACGCCCTCGACCCCAGACTTGCCGATTACGTTTCATTGACTGATGTCACCTTGCGCTCGCGCCATGAGCCAGATATGGGAATCTACATCGCTGAAAGCGCCTACATCATCCGGCGGGCGCTGGAGGCCGGGCACCGACCGCGCTCAATTCTCATGGACCGACGCTGGCTTGATGAAATGGCTGACGTCCTTGACTCGATACCCGGTGATACCGAGGTGCTTGTTGGGGCACCGGCATTGCTCGAAGCTGTCACCGGGTTCCACGTGCACCGCGGCGCTTTGGCCGCAATGCACCGGCCGGCGTTGCCGAGCGTCCACGAGGTTGTGCAGCGGGCCCACCGCATCGTGATCCTCGAGGATCTCGTCAATCACACCAATGTCGGGGCCATCTTTAGATCCGCAGCCGCACTCGGGGTAGATGCGATACTCATCACACCAAGATGCGCCGACCCGCTTTATCGGCGCAGCGTACGCGTTTCGATGGGTACCGTCTTTCAAATCCCCTGGACCCGGATCTCCGACTGGCCAATGGGCCTTGATCACTTACGCGGTCTCGGCTTCACCATTGCAGCGGTTTCCCCGCTGGGGGAAAACAATGTCGATCTGCGCCAGTTCGCGATCGACCCGCCCGAACGCCTAGCCCTAGTTTTTGGAACGGAAGGTGCCGGACTGACTAATCAGGTGGCGGCCGAAGCCGATGTGTCAGTGCGAATTCCCATGCGAGGCGGAGTTGATTCACTAAATGTCGCGGCGGCATCTGCGGTAGTTTTCTGGGCGCTCACCTAGCCCGAAAATCGGCCGCGCTCATTTCGTAGATGTCCTCTAGACCATCGATTTCATCCATTTGCTCACCTACTCGAGTGAATTCGAATGACTCCACCAATTTCACCGAGGCCAAATTCGTCGGGCTGACCGTGTAACGCAAGGTGTCAACCTTCGGTTGTTCAACGGCCCAAGACCACATCGCGACCAGCGCCTCGCGACCATAACCTTGCCGTTGGAACTTCGGGTGGATTCCGAGACCAATCTCAACCATGCCCGATGGGTCAGGAGGGCCATGGAAACTTGAGCTGCCAATGATCTCACCGGTACTTGGCAACACGATCCACCGCACAAACCAGATATTCACCGTTGGGTCTGCTATCACTTGCGGCACCCGCCAGCGCAGCGGGCCGCTTTCGTCCATCAACACCCGATGCGGATTACTGAAGGGCTTACCTTCATAGATTCGAAGTCCATCCGGAAATTCGAAGAGCTCGATAATCTCATCGGCAGATAGTGGGTGAAGTTCGATTCGCATACCTTAATAATGCCAGTTGGCTCCGCGTGTAGCCTCCGACTATGTCTTCGGTGGCTATGTCTAGCAAAGCATCTAGGCGGCTCCACCGGGCTTGGCTGGTAGCCGGCGTTACCTTCTTAGTGCTCCTAGCTTCCGCGGCCTTTCGCTCCTCGGTGGGCCTGCTTATCGTCCCGTTCGAAGAGGATTTCGGCTGGTCTCGGTCGGCCATTTCACTTGCGGTCTCCATCAACCTGGTTTTCTACGGCGTGACCGCACCATTCGCGGCCGCCTTGATGGAGCGGTTCGGAATTCGAAATATTGCCGCCCTCGCCCTCGCACTCATTGCCCTGGGCACCGGCCTCACCATCTTCATGACGCAGGCTTGGCAGTTGGCGGTTTTGTGGGGTGTACTTGTTGGCTTAGGCACCGGTTCCACCGCGCTGGTCTTCGGCGCTTTGGTTGCGAACCGCTGGTTCGTCAAACACCGAGGCCTGGTGATGGGGGTGCTCGGCGCCGCATGGGCGACCGGCTCATTGGTTTTCCTCCCCCTCTTCTCCAATGTCATCGGCAGTTTCGGTTGGCGTTATGCCAGTTTTGGTATCGCAGTCATGTGTATCGCACTGATCCCACTCGTGTGGGTGGTAATTCGAGATCGCCCCAAGGACGTCGGTCTGCGTCCCTACGGTTCGACCGAAGACATAACCTCCGAAGAAGGCTCGCAAAACACGACCCACAGCGCGATAAGTGCCGCCCGCGCTGCCCTGACCACTCTGGCATTTGCCGCCAAGACGCGCGCCTTCTGGCTCCTGGCCGGAACTTTCTTCATCTGCGGCTGGACAACTAACGGCATCATCAGTACGCATTTCGTACCCGCCACCCACGATCATGGCATGGGTGCGACAACCGCCGCCGGACTTCTAGCCCTGGTCGGAGTGTTCGACATCATCGGAACAATTGGCTCGGGATGGTTGACCGATCGCGTCAATCCACGGTTGCTGCTGGGCATTTACTACGGGCTGCGCGGAGTGGCCCTGATCGCATTGCCAGTAATCCTCGGCCCAGAGATTGATCCGCCGCTCGTTTTGGTGATGATTTTATTTGGACTCGATTGGGTGGCCACTGTGCCGCCAACCGCAACCTTGTGCCGTGAGATCTACGGGACAGAACGTGGCAGCATAATCTTCGGCTGGGTTTTTGCAGCCCACATGATCGGTGCCGCCGTCGCAGCCTCCGCAAGCAGCGTCATGAGAGAGCAATTCGGAAACTATGCAACCGCTTGGTTTTTGGCAGGCGCGTTGGCAATCCTCGCCGCGGCAGCGGCGTTCATGATCCCACGCCGGCCGCGGGCCGCTCTAGCTACTTAACGAAGACATGCACTAGCTCGAGGTCGACTCGACTGGGAACAGTCGTCAGTAAATCGGCGACACTGTCGCGGAAGTCAACGAACATGCCAGCACTTACCACGTCCGCGGCTTCCTCATCGGACAAGAAAACCCCGATGCCTCGGATCACGCCGGTGACCGGATCCCCGGTAACAAGAATTAGGTCTTCGGATGGGTTCCGCTCGCCAAAGCGATCAGCGAAATCCACGTATGCCGCCATCACGGTTTCGTACGCTCCGGGCTGCACGTGCATTGTGTATTCAATAACGCTGCTCATCTTCACTCCTTTAGGTTTACTGCCTGCCCGAACCGTAACCGATCACCGCTGGGTCAATCGAATCGCTGCCCGACGGATCGCCCGCAAGGTGGTGCCCGGTTTGGTGCTCTCTACTTCCGCCTCGGAGTTGAAGGTGACTCCGGCCACCGCACAACGCTCCGCAAACTCATCCCGCTCAGCATCACTTAGTCGCGGCCAGTCGCCGGTTACCGACGGCGCCGCAGCGAACCACTCCTGCCACCGCATATCCCCGATATCGCCGACGAGATCCCGCTCGCGCAAGCCACCCGCCAACAACCCCTGCGCAGCCAGTGCCGCGGCGACAGTGGGGGCCAACAGCAGGTTAGCCCCCTGCTGACCGGCCAAGGTGGCGATCAGCGCCCGCCGGTTGCGATTGGTTAACGCCCCGTCCGGCACCAGCGGGTTGACTTCTTGCAGGTAGCGCAGCGCGGCGGCTGAAAGTGCCTCATTGGCCGGGGCCGGTGGCGCCACCAATTGCGGTAGCGGCGGCCGGGCATCAGCCAGCGTGAATAGCGTCCGCCACATATCGTCGAGGTGCCCTTCGCGCAGGTAGGGGCGAAGGGTGAAAGTGATGTCGCTGCGATGCGGCCGCTCCCACCTTTGCGCGAACTCTGCGTGGTCGAAAAACGCCCGGGCCGACAGCACGTATTTTCGATTGAATCCATGGGTACGCCCCGCCTTGATGGTTTCCGCAAAAGCACTCGGGGCTAGGTCATCTGGTCTACGCACATAAGCGAATACCTTGATCTGGTCGAAGTGGCCTGATAGAAACTCGTAAAGGGAGTCAACTTCCGCGGCGGTTCTAAGCCGCGTCGAAAGGTGCTCACTCGTAAAAAGCCACGTGCCATCGGTCAATTCACGTTCGAATTTCCGCTGCAGTTTGCCCCGCAGCTCCACCTGATCTTCATGGCTCTCGACCGCATAGCCACGACCGAGTCGACCGGGTTGGTTAGCGAACGCCACCGCCAGTTCACCGTGATTATCGCCTCGGAAAAACTGGGGGATGTTGATGCCGGCTGGTTGGAGCACCTGGCGGTTCAGGGCCACCATCAGTTGCCAGGTGGTTGTGCCGGTTTTGGCCCTACCAATGTGCAAGATCAGTTCGCGCATGGATCAAGGCCCCGGACTCGGGGGCTCTTCCTCTTTCACCGGCGCAGTGTGCTCCGTGTGCTCCGTGCGCTCCGTGTGCTCCGTGCGCTCCGTGTGCTCCGTGCGCTCCGTGCGCTCCGTGCGTATCCGAGTTTCGATGGCTTCGGCTTCCGCCAAAGTCGGCGCCGTTCCTCCCCGCCGAGCCGGTAGCCACCACGGACCGTCGGGAGCTTTGAGTTCCTCCGGCGTTGGCTTCGGATACCGATCAATTGTCTCATCGAGCAATTGCTCGAGCTGCTGATGCAATTGCTCGTTTAGAACTTCGGCGTCATCGCTGCGCGTGGGGTGCATGGGTGCCCCGATTGTCATGGCAACGGTACGGCCCCGCGTGAGATCCTTGCGCCCGTAGCTCAGTATTCGAGCACCACCCAAAACGATCATCGGGATCAACGGCACCTTGGCGGCCGCGGCCATGCGCACCGCACCGTTTTTGATTTCCTTTATTTCCATTGAGCGGCTCATGGTGGCCTCGGGGAAAATCCCAACCAGTTCACCGTCCTTCAGAGCGCGAACGGCATCACGAAATGCCTGCGAGCCAGCATCTCGGTCGACCGGTATGTGATGCATCCCGCGCATTAACGGGCCCGCGATTGGATGCTTGAAGATGCCATCTTTGGCCATGAAGCGCACCAACCGGTGGCCGACGCGATCAGCCGGAATGCCCGAGAGGGCGAAATCCAAATAGCTGGTGTGATTGATCGCAATGATCGCGCCACCAACCCGGGGCAGGTTCTCGGTGCCGACGATGTCAAACCGGATCCCCAATACCTTGAACAGGGTTTTGGCGGTCAAGATGATCGGAGGATAAACAATGTCGGCCACAGGGGCAGATTATCTGCTACCTTCCCGGATCATGAGCTATGCGGTCTGGATCCTCCAATTTCTCTTGGCCTTCACCTTCGTGGCGGCCGGGCTGACCAAGTTGGTGTCCGCCAAAGCGAAACTTAAAGAGCGCATGGCGTGGGCCGGATCCGTGGACTCGAAGTTGATCAAACTGATCGGCGCCCTCGAGCTTCTTGGCGGCCTGGGCCTGCTCCTGCCACCCATCGCAACCGTCCTCCCAACCGTCTTAACGCTAATTGCCACCATTGGGCTGGGGGTCATGATGGTTGGTGCCATCGCCTTGCACATCCGGCTCCACGAGGTCCGCGAGGCGATGCCGGCCTTGGTCCTGCTGCTCTTCTTGATCCTGCTGGCCTTCGGGCTGTTCGCCGCCGACCGAGTCTAGAGCCGAAATCCGGGACTTAGGTCCCCATTGCTAATGACCTGTTTCACTTAACCGGGCCAGCGCCTGCCCCCAGAATCAAATCATGGAAGACATGTATCGGGGTCGCATCGTCGTCGGCATCGACGGTAGCGAGCACTCAGAGCGCGCCGCCATTTGGGCGGCGAACGAAGCCGCGATCCACGGGCGCGGGCTGACCTTGCTGTTCGCGATCTTGCCCGCCGTAACCTCGTATGCATTTGGCCCTGGTGTGCCGATGTCACCTCATGTGATGGACGATATTCGAGATGCCGCCGCCAATGAGTTGCGAACGCTAGCCGACAACCTCCCCTGCGATGACATCCTCACCACGTCAGTTGTCGGGTCACCAAGCGGCGCATTGTTCGATGCCTCATTAAGCGCTGCGGCCATTGTCGTGGGTTCACGTGGGCGAGGAGGCTTCAAGGGTCTCCTGCTTGGTTCAGTCAGCACACAGATTGCCGCCCACGCGCAGTGCCCGGTGGTGATTGTCCGCGATGAGCCAAGGCCGAAGGCGAGCCAAATCGTTGTTGGCCTCGACGGCTCACCGGCATCCCAGGCCGCACTGGAGTATGCCTTCGATCAGGCCAGCACCCATGATTGGCAGCTGGTGGCACTGCACGCCTGGGATATTCCCTCCTACGACCTCATTGCATTTTCCGACACCACCTTCCCGGTGGCCCTATCGGGAAATATCGAGGACGAGATCAGGCTCACCGCGGTTGCCCTAGGCGGCTTCACCGAGAAATACCCAGATGTGATCGTCGAAACTCGAGTGGTCCGCGGCAACACCGCGGAGTCGCTAGTCGCGGCTGCGGCGGGTGCGGCGATGCTCGTGGTCGGGACCCGCGGGCACGGCCGAATCGTCGGAGCCATCGTCGGCTCGATCAGTAGATCCGTAATGCACCAGACCGAGGTACCGATTGCCGTCGTCCCGGCCGCCGGCAGACCTGAGTCCGCATGATGGTGCATGCGCGCCCCTCGGATGCGGCCCTCGTGGGTGAATTGATGTCCGCCCCAGTGCTGACGGCGGCTGTCACAGATTCCCTTTGGGATGCATGGCAGATGCTGGTCATCTCAGGACTGCGTCATCTTGTCGTGGTCGATTCAAGTGGTGGTTGCCTTGGGGTGCTTAGTGATCGCACCGTGCTCTCTGACATCCCAACGACTATTGAGCATCTAGGCACGATGACCATCGGCTCGGCCCTGGAGCGCGTACCCCAACTCTCAATCAGCCCAGAACGATCAGTACATGAAGCTGCAGCCATCATGAGTGCGCATATGGTCGATGCCGTGCCCGTCATCACCGACGAAGAGCGACTGGTAGGCATCATCACCTCGGCCGATATCGTCAACTGGGCCGCGAAATAGGTGGCGAGCCGCTCAGTAGAGTAAGGCCATGGCTAATGATCGCATGGTTTGGATCGACCTTGAGATGACCGGGCTTGACCTCAACACAGACGAGATTGTTGAAATCGCCTGCATCGTGACCGAGGCCGACCTAACCGAACTCGACGGCGGCATCGATGTAGTAGTCAAGGCCAACCCCGAGCCGATTGCTGCGATGGATGAATTCGTCGTCAACATGCACAAGACTTCGGGCCTGATCGATGAGATACCGAACGGCACCACCTTGGCCGATGCCCAGCAGCAGGTAATGGCCTATATCCAAAAACATGTGCCGGAGGCCGGCAAGGGGCACCTCGCCGGGTCAAGTGTGTATGTCGACCGCGGCTTCTTAGCCAAATACCTGCCCGAACTCGACTCCTATTTGCATTACCGACTGATTGATGTGTCCAGCATCAAGGAACTCACGCGCCGCTGGTACCCGCGCGTCTATTACGGTGCCCCGGAAAAAACTGGTAACCACCGCGCACTGGCTGACATCCGCGAGTCCATCGCCGAATTGCGCTACTACCGTGATGCGGTGTTCGTCGCCCAACCCGGGCCCGATTCAGCCACCGCAAAAGCCCTAGGTCAAAGCCACGTCGTTGACCATGGCACGGCTACGCACCTCAATTAAAGGTCACAGCCCGTCGGCTGCTAGATTCTGCGGGCAGGCAAGGCCCCGGCATCGGGGCTCTTGGCCCGTGGTGCTCGTAGTTCAACGGTAGAGCGCAGCCTTGTGGTGGCTGATGTTGCGGGTTCGAATCCCGTCGGGCACCCGATCTGGCGTCTAGGGGTTAGCCGTAGGTGCACTCGGTGACAGCGTTGATAACCGTCGAGAGATTCATTCGATCAACCCGATAGTCCATGGTCAACGCCTGCGGTTTGCCATTAACACTGGCCAACCGGGCGGTGTAGCCATTAGCCTGCGCCAATTTATCCGCCGCCGCAAATGTCAATTCATCTGTCACCATCTGCCGGCAGACGGCTCGCATTTGCGCCGAACCGGCCCCCGCATTTGGGTCCGGGGCAACCTGCGTCAAACTCGATGCGATGGCTACCAGTTGGTCGTAGCTCAGACCGGTTGATTGAAGGACAATGCCCGTGTCACCCGGCTCCGTCATGGTTGACGGTGGCCGGGCAGTCATCTTGAGCATTCCACCCGTTGCCAGGACGTCGCTCTTCTTGCAGCGGTAACCGGCCGGAACTTCCTTTGGGTTTGCGTTCGACGGCTGCTTGAAGCAGTTCGCAAAGACTTGCGCGGTCAAGGTGATCTGGGTGCCTGGCTCCCCGAGCTTGATCTTGACGTTGCCGACCTTGGCCAAGCTCGTCGATGGCTCGGGATCGGCTGCAAATCCGGTCTCGGCCCACTTCTCGAGAATTTGAAATCCTTTGGCTGGCCGGCCGTAGGTGGCCCCTGCAAAAGTGTCGCCACTTGTTACCGCCCCGTTTGTGATCACCAGGTTGTAAGTGATGACGTCAACCTTGCTGGTGCGGCGTAATCCAGCAGTATCAGCCGGCTCCCAAAGCGATCCAGCCGTGCCCAGCATGGCGGCCGCCGTGCTCCAGGATTTAACCGACTCGTTGATGTCGTACGGGGAATCGGCGGCCAGCGCGGGGATAGCAAGGCCTGGTGCGATCGCAGCCGCGCTGATCACGGTGGCGCCGGCTGCAAGCAACCTGACTTTGACGGATTTAGATGAACTCTTGACCGAGTTAGATGTCATGGACAAATGGTACGTCAGACATTGCGTCGGTACTGACCGCCCACCTCGAAGAATGCCGAGGTGATCTGGCCCAAGGAGCAGGTTTGCACCGCCTCCATCAACGCCGCGAAAACATTGCCCCCCGTGGCGGCGGCCAGCTTGAGTTGAGCAAGTGCAGCCGGGGCCAGTTCGCGGCCTCGCTCCTGAAAGTCCGCCAGCCGGCGCAATTGCGATTCCTTCTCCGCCTGGGTACCTCTGGCAAGTTCCACGGTTGCGGTCACCTGGTCGCTGGCATCGGCCAAGAAGGTGTTGACTCCGATAATGGGCAGGCTGCCGTCATGCTTGCGTTGTTCGTAGAGCATTGATTCATCTTGAATACGCCCGCGCTGATATCCGGTCTCCATCGCACCGAGTACTCCCCCACGATCGGCGATCCGCTCGAACTCGACAAGTACTGCTTCTTCGACAATGTCGGTCAGTTGCTCAACGATGGCCGCGCCTTGGAGGGGGTTCTCGGTGGCCGATAATCCCCACTCCTGGTCAATGATCATTTGAATCGCCAGGGCCCGCCGCACCGATTGCTCAGATGGCGTGGTGACTGCCTCGTCAAAAGCATTGGTATGAAGTGAGTTTGCGTTGTCGTAAAGCGCGCAAAGGGCCTGCAAGGTGGTGCGGATGTCGTTGAAGTCCATCTCCTGCGCGTGCAGTGACCGACCGGAGGTTTGCACGTGATACTTCAATTTCTGCGCGCGCTCACTCGCTCCGTACTTATCGCGCATCGCCACCGCCCAAATGCGGCGTGCCACGCGACCAAGCACGGTGTATTCGGCATCCATGCCATTTGAGAAGAAGAATGACAAATTTGGCGCGAAGTCATCGATCGCCATGCCGCGCGCCAAATAGGCCTCGACATAGGTGAAACCATTCGCCAAGGTGAAAGCCAACTGGCTGATCGGGTTAGCCCCAGCCTCGGCAATGTGATAACCGCTAATCGAGACCGAGTAAAAGTTCTGTACTTCATTTTCAATGAACCACTGCTGGATATCAGCCATCGCACGCAAGGCAAATTCGGTGGAGAAGATGCACGTGTTCTGCCCTTGATCCTCCTTGAGAATATCGGCCTGGACAGTGCCTCGCACCGTAGCCAGCGCTCTGGCCCTGATCGCCTTGGTTTCGCTCGAGTCCGGGTCCCTGCCCTCTGTGTCGGCAAACTTGGCCAGCTGCTGCTCAATTACCGTATTCAAGAACATCGCCAAGATCGCCGGTGCGGGGCCGTTGATGGTCATCGATACCGAAGTAGTCGGTGCGCATAGGTCGAACCCCGCATAAAGATCGCGCATGTCATCGAGGGTGGCTATTGACACCCCCGAGGTGCCAACCTTGCCGTAAACATCGGGCATCGGTGATGGGTCACGCCCGTAGAGGGTTACCGAGTCAAATGCGGTCGAGAGTCGGGTCGCCGGCTGCCCAGCGCTAAGTAGGTGAAAGCGTCGATTGGTGCGCTGGGCATCACCTTCGCCGGCGAACATGCGGGCCGGGGCTTCCTCGGTGCGCTTGAATGGGAATACCCCAGCGGTAAACGGAAAGTACCCCGGCAGGTTCTCGGATCTAAGGAACCGAAGGAGGGCGCCGTCCTCATCATCGCGCGGCAGGGCAACCCTTGGCACCCGGGTACCAGAAAGCGTGGTTCTAGTTAAAGGAGTGCGAATCTCCTTGCCGCGAATCAGGTACACCTGCTCATCGCCAGCATAGGTATCGCGCAACGCTGGCCAATTCGCCAATCGCGCCTGCTCCGCTGGATCAAACTCGGCATTGACATCCGCTAGCGCGGTGTCGACTGCGGCAGCAGGTAGGGCCTCATCCCTTGCCTCGAGTAGTGCGCGAGTGACCCGCAACTGCTGCGCGGATCGCGCTATCGCCGATTGCCGCTCGGTCACCGCGTGATAGCGCCGGACGCAATCAGCGATCTCCGCGAGGTAGCGCTCCCGGCCGCGCGGGAGGATCCCGGTGAGGCCGGTGGATATGCGCCCGGCAACAACCGGTAGCACACCATCAAATTGACATAGCCCATTTGCCCTGAGCAACCCAACGAGGAAGTGGTACAGCGCGGTAACCCCATCATCAGAAAAGCGCGCGGCACTTGTCCCGAAAACCGGCATCTCCTCCCAAGGTGTGCCGAAAGCACCCCGGTTGCGGACGAGTTGGCGCGCGACATCGCGGCGGGCATCTTCCGCGCCGCGGCGCTCGTACTTGTTGACCGCCACCACGTCAGCAAAATCCAACATGTCGATTTTCTCAAGCTGGGAGGCGGCGCCATATTCAGGAGTCATGACATAGAGCGAGACGTCGACGTACGGCACGATAGCGGCATCGCCTTGGCCGATCCCGGGAGTCTCGACAATGACGAGATCAAAGCCCGATGCCTTACATGCATTGATGACATCGACTAAAGCTGCCGGGGTCTGCCCCCCTGACTCGCGGGTAGCAAGTGACCTGAAGAACACCACATCCGGATCAATGCTGTTCATTCGAATGCGATCACCCAGTAGAGCTCCACCACCTCGCCGGCGCGTCGGGTCGATGGCGAGCACGGCTATCCGCAATTTGTCCTGACCATCGATCCGAAGGCGCCGCACCAACTCATCGGTCAACGATGATTTTCCGGAGCCACCGGTGCCGGTGATCCCAAGGACCGGCGTGGTTCGAGTAGCAGCTGCCGCACCAATTGCGGCGGCGAGCTGGCTATCGCGGCCTGACTCCAGCACCGTTATCGTGCGAGCAAGGGCCGGGATCGAGCCGGTAAGGAGATCATCAAGGCCCATCGCCCCGGCCGTGAGTTCGTGATCACACTCGGCGACCAGCCCGTTTATCATCCCCGGCAGCCCGAGCCGTTGACCATCTTGGGGGCTGAAAATATGCACACCGATTCTAGACAGTAATTCGATTTCGGCTGGCACAATAACTCCGCCGCCGCCGCCATAAACCTTGACATGCCCGGCACCGCGTTCGGCTAACCGCTCGACCAAATAGGTGAAGTACTCAACGTGCCCACCTTGGTATGAGGAGACGGCCACCCCCTGCACATCTTCTTGCAGGCAGGCGGTGACAACATCCTCGACGCTGCGGTCGTGCCCGAGATGAATTACTTCGACGCCCTGGGACTGCAGCAGCCGGCGCATGATGTTGATGGCGGCGTCATGGCCATCGAACAAACTTGCGGCGGTGACAAAGCGCACCGGATGCGCTGGCACATGCAAAGCCCCGGTTGCCATCGCCAACCCCATCTCCCCTGACCGACCAGGTGCCCCGCGGGCAATTTAGTAGCAAGTCAAATACTAGGACATCCTACTATTGATGACCGGTGGCCGCCCCGGGTGCGGCCCCGCCCCTACGATTGCCGCCATGGCACCGGCGCGAAAGCCCACGACTCGGCAACCACCAACCCCTCGGCTGGCCAGCGACCCGATCGCCGAAGCCCAACGGCAGTGGTCAGCCCACGGCTGGGAGGGCGCCAGCGATGGCATGGCGGCGGTCACCTCCATCATGCGGGCGCATCAGATTTACCTGGCCCGGGTAGAAGCGGTGCTGCGACCATTCGACGTCAGTTTTGCCCGGTACGAGGTGCTGATGTTGTTATATTTCAGCAAGCGCGGAGCGCTGCCGATGCGCACCATCGGCTCAAGATTGCAGGTGCATCAAACCAGTGTCACCAATGCCGTTGATCGGTTGGAGGCGGCTCGACTCGTGCGTCGACTTCCGCACCCCACCGACCGGCGTGCAACCTTGGTTGAGCTAGCGCCCGCTGGCCGCGGCCTCGCCGAGAAGGCAACCGCCGCCCTCAATGACGAAGTATTTACCGATACCGGTCTTAGTGCGCGCGGGGTCAATGACATTGTCCGGACCATCGGGCAGCTGCGGCGGGGTGCCGGAGACTTTTAGAGCCCTAGGAGCAATCAGCGCCAGCTGGGCACCGCGGGCAAGGCGACCGCACCGGTGCACACTAGGTCGCTGCCATCACTTCGACCCAGGAGCCACGCCAAAAGCTGCGGCGCCGAACCGGTGACTTCGATCTTCGAGCTCGGGTCGATTTCGTATTCGATGCCATCGGTGCTTTTGAGCCGGCCCACCGAGGGCTCACCACGGTCTTGGAAATCCCGGGCTACTTCGGGTAGCAGTTGGTCCACCATGGCAGCAGGCCACTGGTCCGGCCCAAAAGTGCCCACTAGGTCTAGGTCTAGGTGATGAATCGCCACCTCCTGCAGGCGCAACTTGAGCAACCCTTTGGCTTTGACCAACCGGCCATTTCGTAATTCGACTTCAGTTGTTAGTTGATCAGCACTGAGCAGGACGAACTCATCAGCAAACTCCCGCGCTGACTGCGTAATCGCATGCTGATGTTGGCGCAGGCTGCGCGAAGAATGGAGTTGAATATCACCCTCGCGTACTTCCGGTGAGATATACATGTCGCGTCGGTTGCCATCTCGGGCCCATCTCGCCAACCGGGCCAGCCCGCGGGCATTGCCGTCAATATGCGCAAGCACATGCCCCCGCGACCAACCAGGCAGCAGGCTGGGCGCACCAACCTGTGCGTCGTGCATCGTGGCGAGTGTCGAAATCAATAGCTCGGTCTGCTGGTCAAGTTCGGCGACACTGATCAATTTACGCTCCGGCTTTTGATTGACGTTTCATGTTGGCGAACTCAACTACTTGGTGGCCAACCATTTCCAGTTGGCCGACCGTCGCGGTGTCATCACTGTTACCTTCGGCATCGAGCTTGGTCAGACCGGCGTTGACCGTGGCGCCAAGTGGGGTGGGCCAGCCCCGCAGGGCATGGGCGATCTGCCGCAATTGCTGGAGGGTGCTAACCGTCGCCTGCCATCCGTAGGCGACCGAAATGCAGCCGACCGACATCCCGTGCAGGTAGCCGCCTTCGCGATCTCGCAGATCCTCGATGTAGTCGAGGGCGTTTTTCATCATCCCGCTGATGGCCCCGTGATAGCCGGGGCTGGCGATGATCAAGCCATCGGCCTGCGCGACCTTGGCCAAGTAAGCCACCGCCAGTGGGTCACGATCGGTGGTCTCAGTGTCATAAATCGGGAACAGGAGATCGCGGCTGGTGATCACATCAACGTGGGCGCCTTTGGCTCGCGCGCCCCGCACCGCCGCGAGCAAGGCCCGCTCACTTGATGAATCCGGCCGGGTGCTCCCGCCGATTGCCACGATCCGGATCGTGTCACCAGTTATTTCACCCATTTGCCGACTCCACCTTTGCTGAGGATTGGAGGTTATCGCCAAGCATCGGCCCGTGGGCCGCTGGGTGCGCGGCCCCGGCTGTCTCCCGACCGCGACAGCGCCGGCCAAATGGTGTACGAATAAGCAATGACGTCCTTTGATCTTTATCAGTTGCCGCAGGAGTACGACCAGTTACGGGCGACGGCGCGGGCGCTGGCTGAGGATAAAATCGCCCCCTGGGCCGCCGAAGTCGACGAGCTGGAGCGGTTTCCCGCCGAGGCCCTAGCCGCGCTGGTCGGCGCCGACCTGCACGCGGCCCACGTGCCCGTCGAGTACGGCGGCCAAGGGGCAGATGCACTCGCCGTGTGCATCATCATTGAGGAGGTGGCCCGGGTATGCGGCAGCTCCTCGCTGATCCCGGCCGTCAACAAACTTGGTTCTACACCGGTGTTGCTGGCCGGGTCGCCGGCGATGAAGCAGGCACTCATGCCGGGGCTGGCAAGTGGCGCCGATATGTGGTCTTACTGCCTTTCGGAAAGTGCCGCGGGTTCGGACGCGGCCGCGATGACGACCAAGGCGGTGCGCACTAGTAACGGTTGGCTATTAAACGGCGCGAAGAAATGGATCACGAACGCTGGGGAGAGCCGCTACTACACCGTTTTGGCCGTAACCGACCCGAATGGCGGAGCCCGCAATGGCATCAGCGCATTCGTCGTCGACCGCGAGGACGTCGGGATCAGTTTTGGCGCCCACGAACGCAAGTTGGGTATTCGCGGCTCCTCAACGCGTGAGGTGTATCTCGATAACGTCGAACTGGGCGATGACCGAGTAATCGGCGAGGTAGGCGACGGGTTCGGCCTGGCGATGCGCACCTTGGACCACACCCGCATCACCATCGCCGCCCAAGCCCTTGGTCTCGCGCAGGGTGCCTTGGATTTTGCCACCGGTTATGCGAAGGAGCGCGTGCAATTTGGCAAGCCCATCAGTGAATTGCAGGCGATTCAATTCATGCTCGCCGATATGGCGATGAATATCGAAGCCGGGCGCCAATTGACCTACGCGGCTGCCGCGCGCAGTGAGCGTCAAGATCCCGACCTAACCTTCTTCTCCGCTGCCAGTAAATGCTTCACCTCGGATATGGCGATGGAAGTCACCACGAACGCCGTGCAAATCCTAGGTGGCTACGGCTACACCCGCGATTACCCGGTCGAGCGCATGATGCGCGATGCCAAGATCACCCAGATCTACGAAGGCACCAATCAGGTTCAGCGCGTCGTGATGGCAAGGCAGTTACTCACGGCACACTGACTCCGTGACCCATCGCCTTCGCAAAACCTGGGTGGTACTTGTCGCCTCGGTCTTTGCCCAAGGAGCCATCTCCGGGTTACAACTTGGGCTACCAGCACTCGGCCCGGCGATCCATCTGCAAGCCGGCTTCGATACGGCAACAATCGGGTTGCTATTTGGCCTTGCCGGGGTCGCGGCGGCAATTGCGGTCATCGCC
The DNA here is from genome assembly GCA_903960135.1 of uncultured Actinomycetes bacterium. GTDB lineage: Bacteria > Actinomycetota > Actinomycetes > S36-B12 > S36-B12. The sequence goes on from CAJBZP010000143.1 coordinate 21,493, forward strand.
TGGGGTCGCATCGCCGACCGCACCTCGGATCGATTCGTCAGCGTTTTTGGTCTCTTGGTTACCGCGGGCGCCCTGCTGCTGGCCGCCGTGGCCGCACTTGAGAAGCAGTTCATCTGGATGGGCGCCCTTCTGGTTGTCTCCGGGATCAGCGCGGCCGCACCGAGCATCGGCATCATCAAGGGCATGTCTGGTTCATTTACCGGGCATCCCCGGCTGGGTTTGGCATTTGGTACCCGCCAGGCGGCCATCCCTATCGGTGCTGGCATTGCTGGCCTAGCCCTGCCGATCATTGCCCTGCAGGCGGGGATAGCCGCTGCTCTGACCGCACTTGCCGTGGCACTTATCGTCGCCGGGATCGCCATGGCAGTTGCGCTGCGCCACCCGGGGCACCAAAACAGGCCGACCCAAATTACCGATCCCGAAATATCCAGTGGCGCCCAGCCGGCCATCCCCTGGCAATTACTTACCCCCATCTATGTCGCCGCGATTTTGCTCACGGCCAGTCAGGTTGGCATCACGGCCTTACTGTCGCTTTACCTATTCACCGCACGTGGGTGGTCATACGGCGGCGCCGCAGCCGCCTTCGCCTTCGTCATGCTGACCGCCGGCGCCGTCCGGGTCCTCATGGGGATGGCGGCCGACAGGTGGCCGCGGGCTCGGGTCCTGTTGATCTGCCTAATCGGGCTGCTCACGGCCGCATTGCTACTTATCGTCGCGGGCACCGGTGCCTATCCGATCTCCGCCGTGCTTGTGATCGTGGCCGCGATCTCCGGCATGGCCTGGGCTTCGCTCACGGTTACCGTGATCGTCGCTGCGGTGCCCACCGCCCGGATCGGCCAGGCCCAGGGGATCTACAACGCCATGTGCTGGCTTGGTGCGGGTCTGGCACCGATCATCATCGGTTTGGTTGTCCAGGAGTACGGGTGGTCCCTTGGTTGGATCCTGCTCTCACTGAGTTCAATTGCCGGCGTCATCGTGGCCAGCACCCGGGTGCGCACCGTATTAGTGGCGCCGCCGGCCTCGATAGAGCAAACTGGTGGCTGACTAAGGGTACTTCTGCCAACAGGGGGGCACATGTCACTAGCTAGGCCATTCACCACGCCCAGGCCACAGTCCTATGCAATTACCCCCCCACCGATCAAACGTCGGGCCGCCGCACACCTGCAACTACCAAATGGGCCACGCCCGCTCATTCCGGCTTCGCTGCTCCTTAAGTTCCAGCGGGATACCCCGGAGTTCCTGCTGAACCTTCGTGACACTTACGGAGATGCATCGTCATTTTTTCTGGCGGGTCAACTTTTTATCGGACTCTTCGCTCCCGCGATGGTTTATGAAGTCACCATCGCGCAGCAGTCCTCTTTCGTCAAAGGTGTTGGCTTCGCCCGGATGCGAAAAGTTCTCGGTGAAGGCCTACTGACCAACGAAGAGCCAATCCACATGCGACATCGCCGCATGATGCAACCGCCATTTCAAAAATCCCGGCTCGATGGCTACGCAACCTTGATGACCGACTTGACCACGGGTCAAATTGGCGCCTGGCAAGACGGTGAAGTCGTGCTGCTTGCGCCTGCGATGATGAGGCTTACCCTCTCCATCGTCGCCGAGACCCTCTTTGGCACCGATGCCCTGCGCTTCGCAGACCAAATAGGCGAGCACATGGGTGTTGCAATTGACCGTATCGAGCGCACGATGCTGCCGGGGCTGGATCGACTCGACAGCGTGCCACTGCCCTACTGGCAAAAGTTCCACGAATCCGCCGACGTTCTCGCTGAAATCGCCGAGGAACTCATTGCCGAGCGGCGCGCGACTTACGACCCGACCGATACCAGCGACCTGCTTAGCCTGCTGCTATCACTTCGTGACGAAGACGGCTCGCAGTTCACCGATGAGGAAATTCGCGACGAGGCCTTGACTTTGATCCTGAGCGGCCACGAGACCACCGCCAACATGCTCACGTGGGCATTTAGTTGGCTCGCCGCCCGCCCAGATGTGCTGGCGGCCCTGCAACGCGAAGCTGATGCCTCACCTTGGGTGCGCGAAGGTCGGGCGCCAACCCTCGAGGAGGCGATGCAAGCCGACGTGGCTGGGCAGGTGCTTTCCGAATCCTTGCGCATGGCGCCGCCGGTTTGGGTGGCACCGCGTCGAGCCCTACGTGATCTGGATATCTGCGGTGTCAAAGTGCCGGCCGGCGCGCACGTGCTGGTCAGTCAATACGTAACGCAGCGCGACCCTAGGTGGTTTACCGACCCACATACTTGGGATCCTGAGCGCTGGAGCGCTGACTTTGCCTCGACCCTGCCGCGCGGTGCTTACTTCCCGTTTGGCGCCGGCACCCGCAAGTGCCTCGGTGAGCATTTTGCCTTGCTGGAGTCGCGCATCATCTTGTTACTTGCTGCGCACCAAGTCACCTGGGAGCCCGCCGACCCCCGTCAGCCGATACCAAAGGCTGAGCCGCGGGCAACGTATCGAGCCGCCGGCGACGTCCCGATCCGCGTGCACCGACGAACCCCGCATGACTGATTCATCGGCTCATCAAGAGGCCATCGACCGCGGCGACCCTGGCTACCTAGATCCAGATACCGGGCTGTATGTAATGACGGCCGCCGCCCACCGAAAACGCGGCTACTGCTGTAATTCGCGGTGCCGCCATTGCCCGTTTGGTTGATATCGCGCAAATGACTTACCGTTGGTCCGTGCACCGGCGACCCATGAGCATTTTTATTGCGGTGCTTGTCGGTTCAACAATTTTTGCGAGTGCTCCGGCGCAGGCAGCGCCAGCGCCGGTGGCAAAGGGCACTTGGCTCATGGTCCCGCAAAGCAAGGACGCTAATGGCGATGGCTTCATTGACGGTGACGGGGGTGTTCCGAAAAGTGGCGCACTCGCTTTGCAGCCGTCGGCCACGTTCATCGGTGCCGGCAACTTCATTGCCCAGCCCAATGAGCGCCTAATAGGTGGTGCACTTTCTTGGTACTTGGACCCGGCGGGCTATCCGGTGCAGCTATCAGCCTGTGCATCCACCGGCGACAACTACAGCTGGACCATCTCGCAGGGTCAAACCGTCATCACGACCACTGCCCCCCGCGCTCTGAAGAAGAAGACTTGCAAGACCACGTTGACCCTCCCCGAGGGTGACTACAACTTTCGGCTGACCGTGCAATCGGGCAAGAAGCGGGCTTTGCAAAGCCTGCCCGCGGCGGTTAAGAACATCTTGTTTGTGGTAATCGGTGACTCATATGCTTCCGGTGAGGGTAACCCCCGAAATGTTGACGCCTGGCTTTCCGAAGCTGGCGCATTTGCTCCCTATTGGGATGATGACAATTGCAATAGGAGTGTGCGCGGAGCACCCGCGCAGGCGGCACTGGCCTTGGAGAAATCCTCACCCTCCTCCTCGGTCACCCTCGTCGACGTGGCCTGCAGCGGCGCCACGATTGATGGCGGGGCACTTGGACCGCAACAGGCCGCGGGGCAAACCACGAGTCAGATCCAGCAACTGCGCGCACTTATCGGCGACCGCCCAATTGATATCGCGAGTATTTCACTTGGCGGCAACGACACCGGCTTTACCACCGTGCTGACTTCATGTGCGCTCAATAATGACTGCCCGATTCGTCGAGCAACAAATGGCACTTTAGCTCGATATCCAACCTTGCACGACGGAGTGCAAGCCGAGCTCGGAAAACTACCGGCAAACTATGCACGGCTCGCGGGTTGCCTAGGTGGCACCGTCTGCGCGGTAAGCGGGTCCGGCGCAGTGTCCCCATTGAAACTCGCACCCGACGCGCTGATTTTGCCGACGATGTACCCGGATATCACTCGCGCCGCAAGTGGTGGTCCCTGCACTTACTTGACCATCGATGCCAGTGACTTCGCCTGGGCCCGCGATACCCAGCTGCTGCCGACACCCGGCCCGACCTACCCCTTTACCGCAGGTTCTGGGCAAACGTTCACGCTTTCGCTTGCGAACGGCACGCTGAACTCCCAAATCGGCGCCACCGTTGCGCTCGGGTGGACACCGGTGACCGGCGCTTGGTCCAGTTCGGGCGATTCGCCTACCGGCCACGGGGTCTGTGCCAATGCCGACTCGTGGGTATTTGGCCTGACCACATTTCAAGGGTTCAACAGTGCGTCATTTCACCCCAATCCCAAAGGCCAGCAGGTCATTGGGCGTGAAATCGCGAAGCTGCTCGAAGTCCAGTAACGTACCTGAAATGCGCATGGGACTACTGGCCTACGGAGCAATCGGGCACGAGCACAATTTGGCCATCAGCGCGACCGACGGGCTCAAACTCACCGCGGTCTGCGATATGAACCCTGAGCGGTTGGCCGCGGCACTCGAGTTGGCGCCGCAGGCCACCGCATTTACCGATGCGACCGCGATGCTCGATTCCCAAAGCATTGATGCAGTAGTGATTTCTACTCCCCCAGACTCCCACTACTACTGGGCCCACGCTGCACTCCAGCGCGGAATCCACGTAGTTCTCGAAAAGCCGATGGCCCTCACCGTGGCTCAATGTGATGAGTTGATCGCTTTGGCTGCCGCGCGCGGGCTTACTTTGGTTGTCTACCAGAACCGGCGTTTTGACCGCGACTTCGTCACACTGCGTCGACTCGTCAACGAGGGATTGATCGGCGAGGTGTTCCAGTACGACAGCTTCGTCGGAGGCTATTCGCGCCCATGCGACTACTGGCACTCAGACGCTGACGTATCAGGCGGTGCGATCTTTGATTGGGGTTCGCACTTCATCGATCAGATTATCAACCTCTTCGATAAGCCCATCGACTACGTGTTGGGCGTGAACCACAAGCGACATTGGCACCATGTGACCAATGCCGATCACGCGACCGTGACCATAACGTTCACCGATGGCACCCAGGCCACCTTCACCCACTCCGACCTCTCGGCCGCACGCAAGCCCAAGTTTCACGTACTCGGCACCATGGGCGCCATCGTCGGCGAGTGGGATTTGACAGCCGAGCCCGCGGTCGCTGATCTGCCCGCCCGGCTGTTTCACTTCGACAACGCCGGCAATGTCACGAATATTGCTCTAGACGAAGTCGCTCCATATGAGTTTCATAGCGAGCTGGCTGCCCTGCTAATGCGCGGCACCGCCATGCAGGTGAATGCGCAGTCATCACGCAATGTGGTCGCAATCATGGAGGCCGCCGAACAATCAGCGCTCATGCGTGGCCGCCCGGTCACTCCAGCTATCGCGACATGAGCACCGCACCGGCTGCCAAAGTCAAGTGGGGGGTGCTCGGCGCCGGATGGCTGGTCCAGACCGCTACAGGTGCTGCAATCCACCACGCCGCAGGTGCTCAGTTAACCGCCACCGGTGCCCGCGACATCGCCCGCGCTGAAGCAACTGGTGCTGTCCGCGCCTACGACAACTACCAGGACGTTCTTGACGATCTCGAGGTGGAAGCCGTCTACATCTGCCTTTCCAACGAGGCGCACCTGCCATGGATCCGCGCATGCATCGCCGCCGGCAAGCACGTGCTGTGCGAAAAACCAATGGTGCTCACTGAAGCAGATGCGGCTTTGGTATTCGCGGAGGCAGATGCGGCAGGGGTACTTCTCGTGGAGGCCGTGTGGTCACGCTGGCACCCGCGGATGCGCCGCATCGTCGAACTTGCATCCAGCGGCTCCCTCGGTGAGATCACCAACTACGTCGCCACCTTCAGCTTCGATGGCGTCGCCCCGGACAACTACCGACTAAGCCCCGATCACGGTGGGGGCGCCCTATATGACGTCGGCATTTACCCGTTGCACGCGATGTTCGCGCTGCTACCGGCCGTCGAGTCCGTGACCGTCCTCGGGGTCGACCAAAGGCGCAATGATCAGGGCGTCGATCTCACCACGATTGCCGACCTAACCTGGGGTGGTACCACCCGGGCCAGCATCACCGGATCTTTCGTCATGCCTGAATCACAGGTCCTCACAGTGATCGGTACCGAGGGTGCGGTCCGGGTGGCCGACAATGAGGCCTTTGCCACCTACCAAAAGCCCACCGAACTATGGGTCGACGGCCACCTCGAAACCTTCCCGAGCACCAACGCCTATCAGGTGATGTTCGAGGAAGTAAGCGCCCGAATCCGCGGGGCGAACGGGTGGCTGCTCCCCCATCGGGACTCCCTCAGGGTAGCGCGCACCGTCGACTCCCTCCTTTGATAGGTTTCCCCTTCACGCACCGCTAGCTCAATTGGCAGAGCAGCTGACTCTTAATCAGCGGGTTCGGGGTTCAAGTCCCTGGCGGTGCACGAGGTGAACCGGCGCTTAGGGGCCGGTTCTTGAAGCAACCAGTAGGGGCGGACCACCGTTCTAGTTGGCGACGGACAGGCTCCGGACGATGCGCTCGATCTGCTTCGCGTTGAGCCGGTGGGTGTTCAGTTGCGCTTGAGTCTTCTGGTGTCCGCCTCGGGCTGGCAGGACGATCCAGGTGCTGCCGTTGTTCAGGAGTAGTTCGGCGGGAGTTGCCGTTGATCCCGTGGCGCAATCCGCTTCGCCGACCGCACTGGTATTCGGGCAGTTGGTGTTGATGAAGACCTGCGATCCTTTGGCGTGGAACGAAGCGACTTTCAGCATCGGGAAGCCCTCGTCCGTGCACGGGAATGACTCAGTGAGAGTCAGCGAAGGGTTCCAGTTCCCGTATTGCGCTTTCAGGTAGTAGGTGCACTGACCTGGCTTCCCGCCAACGGCCTGGGGATCGAACTTGCTCACCTTCACGCTCAGCAATGGCAGGCCGGCCGTGAACGTCGGTTCGTAGACCGTGAAGGGAACCTTGGGCTGCACTGACGCAAGATTCACGTTGTCCGACGACCATGCGGGCGGAGCGAGGGCCATCGTTGCGCTGGCGACTCCGATCGCGGCACACACAACCACGAGTCGCCGTATTCCCCTTGCTTGCATGGTGTCTCCTCCCGAGTTCGTCTTGCGTTGTCCGTACAGTAGCCCGCTGCGCATCCCGGTTGCGCCCCAGAACGCCGGCTTCTCCGTGAGAAGTTCTGATCGCGCATCGAAATGTCCGCTGGAAAGCGGAACGTCCTATTTGCTGTAGTCCCAGAATTGCAGGGAACGTGTTGCTAGGAAGATCGCCAGCGTGATGGCGTACAGAATCACGAGGATGACGATTCCCTTGATCGTTGGCTTCAAGGCGGCACCCTCGACGGGATCCAGCCACCATGCGAAGACCTTGGTGGCCCAGGGCATGAACACCCATGTCAGAAGGGCGACACTGACGACATTGCTGAACCAGGTGGTCAGCCCGGGATTGAGTCCGAGCCCCTCCACGGCCGGCCCGAAGAAGCGCGTCAACAGCATGACCATGGGGGAACAGCACGAGGAGGACGATCATCGCCGTCTTCCAGTCGGGCGTGACCTGAGCGGAGTTCCCGTCGAAGCGAACGATCGAGCCGAACGGCGTGTGGCGGGTATAGGTCACGAAATCCGTCGACAACTGCTCGCGCAGCCTGGGTAGCAGGGCGGCACGCGCGGGGGATGTCATCCAGCCTTGCAGATTTGCCTCAGAGGAGAAGATGGTCGCCGATACCCAGGGCCCATCGCTGATCGTGGGGCGTACCAAGACCGCGGACGTGAAGCCTGGGAACTCCTTCGATGCCTGCAACAACTCATTCTCGGCAGCCTTGAAGGCGACCTCGCGCTGGGGTGAGACCCGGTGCAGGATCACCGCAATACCGGGAGGTGGGGATTGTCCCTCGACCAGCACGATGGTCGGCACCTTGGTCACCACGCCGTACTTCTCTCCTGCGGCGAGCAGGGAGTGCCGCTCCTCGGAATCGAGCCACACGTGAAGGTCGTGCGGTGACTCGAAGATCATCACGACAGCCCAATCGCCGTCGGTAGTCACCGGTGGCGTCACCTGCGAGTCGATGAACCCAGGGAACTTCGAGGCAGCAGCATCGATACCGGCCTGCCACGAGCCCACCTCGGCCTGGTGGGCGGGATCGGCCGAGAAGATGGCAATGGCCGACGCTTCGTGGGCGATCTCAGGCCCCCATTCGTTCGGCGCTGGATGAGGTCTCCAGCTTGCGTCCCCGGACGTACGTGCCGGTGAGCGCCTTCTCCCTGGCCAGCATGATGACCGCGAACAGGTAGGCATCGCGAGCACGGATCGGGTCATCTGGCTTGTGCATGCCGCGCAGCGTCTTGTCGTACATGTCCCAGTGGGAGGGGTCGAGAATGACGAAATCGGCCTCCTTGCCGACGTCGAAGTTGCCTGTCCGGTCCTCAAGATCGAGTGCGCGTGCACCGGCTAGCGTTCCGGTGAACAGGAGCTCTGCCGGATGCAGTGAGAGCGACTGGTCATCGGTCGGATACGGATCGATGCCCACCGGCGTGCGCTCGGAGATGTGAACCTTGAAGCACGCATTCAACATTTGCGGAACGAACCATTCGTCCCCGCCACCGAAGTCACTACCGATGGCAATGTTGACGCCCGCGGCAACAGTCCGCTTCCACGGCATCGTCCCCGAGCCAAGGAACAACTGCGAGACAGGGCAATGCGCGATGGAGGTCCTGGTCTCAGCCATCCGGGCCAGTTCCGAGTCGAGGCAGTGCACCGCATGCGCCATGACGCTGCGCGGACCGAGGAAGCTCTTGCCGCCCACCTGCGAGCCGGGCAGGAACTTCCCGTCGTAGGTGTCGAGGTAGCTGTTGACCTGATACTGGGCCTTGACCGTGTCGGTCTCACCCGTGCCGGTGCGCGCATTCTCGTTGAGGTGGGAAGTGAAGTACACGCCCGCGTCTCGGTAGTGGTCGTAGACCTCGCCCAACGCAGCGAGCGTGGTCGGGGTCACGGCCAGGCTGAAGCGGGGAACCACCGACACCGACTGCAGTGAATGGCGACGCGTTTCGGCATCCAGCGGATGCCACTTCTCGATCTCGTTGCGAACATGCTCAACGGCGGTTGCCTCACTCACGATGAGACGACTGGCCGAGTCGGGGCCAACCGTTTGGATGCCGGTACCCGAGACAAGGCGAATGCCGCGACTGCGCGCCTCCTCGAAGAGGAAGTCCTGCGCGTGCGGAAATGCCGAACCGAATACGAGGGCATTGGTCGTGCCCGCTGTGACCATCCGATCAATCCACTCCACCGCTGCAATTCGTGCGTACTCCGGGTCCTCCAACTTGGATTCGGAGGGGAAGATGCAGTAGTCGAGCCACTCCAGCAGCTGACCGCCGCCGTAGGAGTCTCCGCACCAGACCTGCGGGAAGTGCATGTGGGTATCGACGAATCCCGGCAGGATGAAGGCCCCGTGATGGTCGACGACATCCGCGCCTGCGTGCTCCTCCGGAAGGGCTGTCCAGTCACCGCACCACTGGATGATCCCCTCGTCGTCGACAACCAAGGCTCCGTCGGGGAAGACGGCGAGGTGCTCCGCCGCTTGCGTAACAAGTGGGGCGCCGGCGATGTGATAGATGTGGCCCCGGTGCGTGGTTGCCATGTCGTCCCCTTGGGAGTAGTCGGGTTGTCAGCCTGGACATCGGATGCGGAGCGCGATCAGCCGTGGTACGAAGGATACGCAGTGGAAAGGGCTTTTGGCGCGGCGTACCGGCTGGATCTCCGCAGCCAGGCCGCTCCGCCGCTCCCAGAATGACCCCAAATGGTGCCAAATATGGCGTTACGTGCTGATCCGGATGCTCCGCCGTCGCTGCGCATCGTGGTGCAGGAATCGTTACGGTGACATCGCATGAGCCACACTCCGGTGGCTGATCGACATCACAATCTCCAGTTCCTGACGTGGTCTGGCCTCTCCCTCCGTCAGCATTGCTGGACTACGTAGGAGGATCCACATGTCCAATCCCGTACCAGCAAGCGACCCGAAGCTGCCGG
>CAJBZP010000144.1 GCA_903960135.1 uncultured Actinomycetes bacterium
CGTGTGAACACTGGTCTTTGATCGCGAAAACACCTTCGTCATTAACCACCACTGCCACTGAAACACCGTTCACCCGAACATGCTTCGCGCGTTCGGGCTCGACTTCGTCGAGGCGGCAAGCTGGTAGGTACTCACTATCCGTGGAGACCATTGCCGCTCACCTCCTCAGGTAGCCCAAGGCGCCGAGAGATAATCTCCATCATCGAATCGCGCAAATCCCCCTGATCCAACCGACCGAGTACTTCGGCAAAGAACCCACGCACTACTAGTTGCCGGGCTTGCTGCTCTGGGATGCCACGCGATTGCAGGTAGAACAACTGCTCGTCATCAAAGCGCCCGGTTGCACTAGCGTGCCCGGCCCCGACGATATCGCCGGTTTCAAGCTCCAGATTTGGCACCGAATCAGCGCGCGGACCTTCATTCAAAAGTAAATTGCGATTCATCTCGTAGGTATCGGTTCCGGTGGCGCCCCTGCGCACCAATACGTCACCAACCCACACCGTGTGCGCACCTGGGCCCGCCAGGGCGCCCTTATAGGTGACCCGGCTGGTGCAGTGTGGTTGCTCATGCTCAACGAATATCCGGTGTTCCAGATACTGGTCAGCATCGGCCAAGAACACCCCTAGCAGCTCTGCGCTACCGCCGGGGGCCCCATAGCTGACCGATGGCGAAATCCGCACCGCGCTACCACCGGTGGTCACCGCACAACCGATGAAGGTCGCATCCCGACCGATGCTGGTGTGCCAGTGCGAGATGTGCACCGCCAAGGTGTCGCCCGCAACGACTGAGAGCATTGTCAATTTCGCCCCATCACCGACATTGACGACGATTGCCCCGCAAATATCTCGATCCAGATCATGGTCAATGACGATGACGGCTTCGCTGAAGGCGCCGACATTTACTTCCACATGCTGATAGGCAGCCGCTGTCGAACCGATTAGCTTGACCGTTACTGGATCCACAAGGACTTGGCCCCGCGGAATATCGATCACCACGGCCTGCTGCACCAGCGATCGGGCAATAGCCATCGGCCGGTCGGAAGGCAGCCAACTAGATCGTAGGTCAGCTATGTCGACATTGCGGACGAACTCGCTTTCGCCACCGGCAACAACCGACCCCGCACCCTCGATGGGGTGAAAGAATCTGCCAAATACATCAAGTGGCGCGAATCGCCATTCAACTTCACGCCCGGTGGGTATGGCAAAGACATCGGGATCGGGAGACGTTAGACGTGGCGCCAGATCAATCGGTGGTGCGAGCGTCACCCAACCGCCCCTTCCATTTGCATCTCTATCAACCGATTAAGCTCGATCGCGTACTCCATCGGCAACTCCCGGGCGATCGGTTCAATGAACCCACGAACGATCATCGCCATGGCCTCGTCCTCGGTCATCCCCCTGGACATCAGATAGAAGAGTTGATCCGCGCTGATCTTTGACACGGTCGCCTCGTGACCCATGGAGACATCATCTTCACGGACGTCAACGTATGGATACGTATCGGATCTGGAAATATCGTCTACCAGAAGTGCATCGCACTTCACTGTGCTTCTGGCCCCGTGCGCGCCCTCAAGTATCTGGACCAAGCCGCGATAGGAAGTGCGGCCACCGCCGCGAGCAACCGATTTCGAAACGATATTGGACGAGGTATTCGGGGCTACGTGCACCATCTTTGCCCCGGCATCTTGGTGCTGCTTCTCCCCCGCAAAGGCAATAGACAATGTCTCGCCCTTAGCGTGCTCGCCGGTCAGCCAGACGGCCGGATATTTCATTGTCACCTTGGAACCTAGGTTTCCGTCAACCCATTCCATTGTTGCGCCTTCATGGGCCACTGCCCGCTTGGTGACGAGGTTATAGACGTTAGTGGACCAGTTCTGAATCGTGGTGTAGCGGCATCGCGCACCCTTGCGCACGATGATTTCGACCACAGCGGAGTGCAGTGAGTCACTCGAGTAGATCGGCGCTGTACAGCCTTCGACATAGTGCACGTAAGCACCCTCGTCAATGATCATCAAAGTACGTTCGAACTGGCCCATATTCTCAGTGTTGATGCGAAAGTAGGCCTGTAGCGGGATATCGACCCTTACGTTTTTCGGGACATAGATGAAGGACCCACCCGACCACACCGCAGTATTTAGGGCGGCGAACTTATTGTCACCGACCGGGATCACCGATCCGAAATACTCCTTGAAAACATCCTCGTGCTCGCGCAGCGCGGTGTCGGTGTCAAGGAAAAGGACACCCTGCTCTTCTAGATCCTCTCGGATCTTGTGATACACGACTTCCGATTCGTACTGCGCGGCGACCCCCGCGACCAATCGTTGTTTTTCCGCCTCCGGGATCCCCAATTTGTCATAGGTGTTCTTAATATCCTCGGGCAGATCCTCCCAGCTCGTGGCCTGCTTTTCGGTCGAGCGAACGAAGTACTTGATATTGTCGAAATCGATCCCGCCAAGGTCTGACCCCCAACTCGGCATCGGCTTCTTCTCAAATAGCCGTAGGCCCTTTAGTCGCAGTTGCAGCATCCACTCGGGCTCGTTCTTCAGGGCGCTGATATTGCGGACGACATCCTCATTGATCCCACGACGCGCACTAACGCCCGCATCATTACCGTCATGCCAGCCGAACTCATAACGCCCGAGCTCATCAATGGTGGCCGCCTGTTGCTCAGCTGAGGTTCGCTCTGTAGAAGTCGTCATGCCGATGCCTTTCGTTCGTTTGCAGAAATAGTTTTGCTGGGAATAGCTTTGCCGGGAATGGCTTTGATGGGGATCACCGTGGTGCAAACGCCATCACCATGGGCCAAGGTGGCCAATCGCGTAACGTGGCGACCCAAGGCAGTACCCAGGGCCAACGTCTCGGCATCGCACAGCTCTGGGAATTCGGCTGCCGCATCCACCACTGGGCAGTTGTGTTGACACAACTGCACCGTGACCCCGTGGTCGCCGATCTCCAACGAGGCGGCGTATCCGGCCGCGGACAAAACATTGGCGAGCTCCTCGGCGGTACCGGTGATGTCCTCCGACCGGGGCGGCAGTACGTCGGCGACCAGCTTTTGCGCCCGTTGCGCAGCGAAAGCGCGAACCCCGGCAGCCCCTTGGGTTTGCTGCACAAAGCGCAGAACCTCGGTGGCGAGGTCGTCGTAGGTTTGGCTCAGTGCCGCCCGACCGGCGGCGGTGAGGCTAAAGACCTGGCTTGGCCGGCCCCGGCGCGGGGTGCGCGCCGGTCCGTAGGGCGCCCGGTCCCCCGCCAGCACCAGACCGGCGTCCTGCAGGGCGGTCAACTGACGCCTAATGCCGGCCGAGGTCATGCCAAGGCGCTGCGCCAATTCGGTCGCGGTACTGGGCCCAGAGTCCAATAGTGAGTGCGCGAGCCGCTCGGCGGACTCCCCTGGGAATTTCACAACGTCATTGTTGCGTAATTCGGCACGGGCTGCAACCTGGGGGTCCATAGGATGCGGGCGTGACTACGCCAGCGCTATGGGTGAGCGATCTCTGGGTCACCTACGGCACCACCCGGGCGGTCGCCGGCGTGAGCTTCACCGTCGCCGCGGGTCAGATAACCGCCTTGGTCGGCCCGAACGGGGCTGGCAAGACTTCAACAGTGGAGGTTTGCACGGGCCTGCGATGTGCAACAAGTGGCAAGGTGGAATTATTCGGTGGCCCACCAAGAAAGTTGGCCGGGCGCACCCGGATCGGGGTCATGCTGCAAATCGGGGGCCTATACCCAACGGCTCGGCCCCTTGAATGGCTGACCTACCTGGCGAAGTTGTACCCCGACCCCGCGGACCCGAGCACCTTGCTCAGCAACCTTGGGATTGACCCAAAAACCTCGGTCACCACCCGCCGGCTGTCCGGGGGCGAGCAGCAGCGGGTCAAACTTGCCGCTGCACTGCTGCCCAAACCAGAACTGCTGTTCCTAGACGAACCCACCGCCGGCCTTGACCCCGCAGCGCGTCTGGATTTACTAGGTGCCCTGCGCCGCCTTGGTGCCGAGGGCACGGGGATCATCCTGACCACCCACGCACTTGGTGATGTCGAGGAGATCGCTGACGACGTACTGGTACTTGTTGGCGGTCACCTGGTGGCCAGCGGCCCGGTTGTCGACCTAATCGGGGCCGGTGGCTCGACCAGTTTTCGCGCTACCGCGGGGCTCGAGCTTGGCGCCCTCGCCGGCGCCCTTGGCAGTGGGTACCAGGTTCAAGAAAACCGGCCCGGCAACTATCTGATAACCGGCCCCACCACCCCACAACTACTTGCCGACATCACCAACTGGTGCGCCGCCGCCGGGGTCCAGGCTACTGAGATCCGAGCCGGCGGGCGCACCCTTGAAGACATCGTCGTCGAAGCCACCCGAAATGAGATTGCCGCTAGCGAAATAGCCGAGGCAGCCGACTCATGAGTACCTCTTGGGCTCGGGCGCGGGCGCACACCGGCTGGGAGCTGCGGCTGCTACTGCGAAATGGCGAGCAACTACTCCTGGTCTTCATCATCCCGATCGTGTTAGTCCTTGCCCTCGGCCGCACGACTTTCGTGCCCGGTGGGGTTGACGCGGCAATTCCAAAAGTCTTGACTATCTCCATCTTGGCCGGTTGTTTCACTTCCCTGGCCATCGCAACTGGATTCGAGCGCCGTTCGGGTGCGCTGCGCTTCCTAGCAACTACCCCATTGACCCGCGCGAACCTACTTACCGGCAAGGCCTTCGCCACGGCCATTGTGACTTTGCTCTCGGTGCTCGTGGTTTCGCTGCTCGGTATCGCACTTGGGTGGCGCCCGGCTGGCACCTGGCCGGTGGCGATTGGGATCGCCTTCCTTGGCTGCCTCACCTTTGCCGCATGGGGCCTATTCCTCGCCGGTACCTTGCGCGCCGAGGCTGTGCTCGCGGTGGCAAACGGTGTCTTCCTCGCGTTAATTCTCTTTGGTGGCATCATCATTGACCCGACACAACTACCCGATGCCCTCGGTACCGTCATCGCATTCCTACCCTCGGCGGCCTTGGCTCAGGGGCTAACACAGGCACTTGATCCGAACCCAACTGACGCAGCACAGTTACTTAAGTCGGTTTTGGTGCTAACCACCTGGGCGGTCACTGGCGCACTCCTCGCCCGAAGGTTCTTCCGCTGGGAGTGAGTCCGGGTGGCGACGCCTAGGTGCCGTGTCTAGTGTGGGGTGCATGAGCAACGCGCCGTCGACGATAACTTCGGTTTCAATTTCCGGCCGTTGCACCAAAGCAGCTCGGAGCATCTTTATTGCCAACCTCGTTGCCCAGTGCGCGATTATTGTTACCGGTGCGATCGTCCGCTTAACGGCATCGGGGCTTGGTTGCCCAACCTGGCCGGAATGTGTTGAAGGTTCCTACCTGCCAACCGCCCGCCAGGAAGAGTCCTGGCATAAATATGTTGAGTTCGGAAACCGCTTACTCACCTTCGCTTTGGTCATCTTGGCTGTCGCTGCGGTGATTGCCGCGATCATGGATCGGCGCCGCCGCAGGGCAGCAGGACTACCCGCGCGACCCACTATTTTTGTACTGGCCTTGATCCCCATCATCGGCACCTTTGCCCAAGCCCTCCTTGGCGGGGTTACCGTCCTGACCGGACTCAGCCCACTTAGCGTCTCATCGCATTTCCTGGTGTCAATCTTGATCAGCGCCGGCTGCGTAGCACTCGTTGTGCGCTCCTACGACCTGGGCGATCAGCCAACTGTCTTTCTGGTCCGCCCCGAGTTGCGATTGCTGGTCTGGCTTATGGTCGGCGTGGCCTTCATCGTGGTGCTTCTCGGCGTCATAGTTACAGGCAGCGGGCCCCACAGCGGCGACTCAGATAGTGAATCTCGATTTGGCTTTGATCCGCGCACCGTCGCGTGGCTCCATGCTGACGTCGTGTTGTTGTTCGTAGGCCTGATTCTCGCCATGTTGCTCGCCGTCCGGCTAACTAAAGGTCCGGCGCGCTTGTTCAGGTTGACATTGGTCCTGCTGGCGATCAGCGTCGTTCAAGGCATCATCGGATATACCCAGTACTTTGCAGGGCTACCTGTCGCGCTGGTGACATTTCATGTGCTGGGCGCATCCCTGGTCTGGGTAACCGTGTTATTCATGCCTGCCGCAATTCGAACCCGCGGCGGCGCGGTAATTGCGAATTGAGAAACATCAGAACTAGGAAACAAACGGGTCGATTGCAATAGCAAGGAAAAGCAGCGCCAAATAGGTGATTGACCCATGGAATAGGCGCATCGCGATGGGGAGCACATCACCTGTTTGTGATCGAGCCGCTCGATAAAGCAACACGGTCTGACCCATGAACAACAGGCCCAAGACCACGGCGGCAATCGAATAGACCCAGCCCATCGGCGCCACCGGTATAAGGGCGAGCGAGAAGAGCACCATGATTACCCCGTAGGCCACGATGTTGGTGGTGACCGTGGTGACCGGTTTCACAACGGGCAACATAGGCACACCAGCGCGCTCATAGTCTTCGCGGTATTTCATGGCCAGTGGCCAGTAGTGCGGCGGCGTCCAGAAGAAAATGATCATAAACAGCAGTACCGGAGTCCAGGTCAACGAACCGGTGACCGCGGACCAGGCGATAAGAACCGGCATACACCCGGCCGCGCCACCCCAAACAATATTCTGCGAAGTCCGCCGCTTGAGTAAAATCGTGTAACCCACGACGTACAACAAAATCGCGACAATCGCCAACACGGCGGAGATGAGATTGGCCAGCCAAAACAAGGTAACAGCACTGCCAACGCTTAAGACGGCACCTTGGATGTTCCCGGCTCGTACGCTGATGGTTCCCAGTGCTGCCGGCCGGTGGTCGGTGCGCTCCATCAGGGCATCAATATCGCGGTCATAAACGCTGTTGAAAGTATTAGCTGCGCCCGCAGCCAAGGTGCCACCGATCAACACGGCAACCACCACTTTTAGGCTCGGCAGACCCTGCGCTGCTAGGAACATGGTCGGGATCGCCGTGGTCAGCAGCAATTCAACAATTCGGGGTTTTGTCAATGCCACAAAAGCCAGCACCTGCTGGCCGCGGGGCAACCCCGCACTAGTTGGCGCCGACGTCATTTCAGACACACTACCGGTACCTGAACCAGCCACTTAAAGTCCTTCGGCTGGGGGGTTCCCTTTGGCAAGTCCGTCACTAGGCTAATGCCATGAGCGATGCGTTGAACTGGGATGAAGTAGATGACGACGCGGTCCGACATCTTCGGGCACTGGCAATGGACGCCGTCCAAAAAGTCGGTAATGGCCACCCGGGTACGGCGATGAGCCTGGCACCGGTGGCCTACCTGCTGTTCTCGCATGTTTTGCGTCATGATCCAAGTGATGCAAATTGGTTGGGGCGGGATCGATTCGTGCTCTCGGCCGGCCACTCCAGTTTGACCCTCTACTCGCAGTTGTTCCTGTCGGGCTATGGACTGACGATGGCAGACCTGCGGGCATTTCGCACCTGGGGCTCGCGCACCCCGGGCCACCCCGAGCATGGCCACACCACCGGTGTCGAGACAACCACCGGGCCACTCGGGCAAGGGCTGTCAACCGCCGTTGGCATGGCCATGGGAGCCCGATATGAGCGCGGGCTATTTGATCCCGATGCGAAACCCGGTACCAGCCCATTTGATCACCGGGTGTGGGTGATCGCATCCGATGGTGACCTTGAGGAAGGCATTACCTCCGAAGCCTCGTCACTTGCGGGCACCCAAGGACTCAACAATCTAATTGTGATGTGGGATGACAACCATATTTCCATTGAAGGTGATACGGCCGTAGCTTTCACCGAGAACGTTTTGGACCGTTATGCCGCATACCACTGGGCAACACACGCAGTGGATCGAAATCCCGATGGTTCGGTCAACGTTTCGCAGTTGTACGAAGCTATGCAATCGGCGCTGGCTGAGAAATCACGCCCGACATTCATTCAGGTTCGCACGACCATCGGCTGGCCGGCGCCAAATGCCCAGAACACCGCGAAGTCGCACGGATCGGCCCTTGGTGCCGACGAGATCGCGGCTACCAAGGTTGTCCTTGGGCTAAACCCCGACGAGTCATTTGCCTTCCCCGATGCTTTAGTCACCAGCGTGCAGAAGCGAATTAATGCTCGAGCTCTTGCCGCGCGGTCAAGCTGGGATGCCAGTTACGAGACGTGGCGTGCATCTGCACCCGATCGCGCCGCATTACTCGACCGCCTTCGTGCAGGTGAACTCCCCGCAGGCTTCGACGCGGCCTTTCCGAAATACGAAATTGGCACGTCGGTGGCAACCCGTAAGGCATCCGGCGAGGCCATCAATGCGGTTGCGGCGGTCATGCCAGAACTTTGGGGTGGGTCCGCTGACCTCGCCGAATCAAATAACACCACGATCGAAGGCGGGTTGAGCTTCTTGCCGGCCGGTTCAAAATGCAAGGGCGCATCACCATATGGCCGCATCTTGCACTTTGGGATTCGAGAGCACGCGATGGGTGCCATCCTCAATGGCATCTCCCTTGACCGCTTAACCCGGGTTTTCGGCGGGACTTTTATGGTTTTCAGCGACTACATGCGAGGCGCGGTCCGCCTTTCCGCACTAATGCAAACTGCCGTCACCTTCGTTTGGACGCACGACTCCATCGGCTTAGGTGAGGACGGACCAACACATCAACCGATCGAGCAGCTGTGGTCCCTTCGCGCTATCCCGGGCCTATCGGTGGTTCGGCCCGCGGATGCCAATGAGACCGCTGCCGCCTGGCATGCAACTTTGTCCGCACATCGACCGGTGGGCATGATCTTGACCCGGCAAAACCTGCCCACACTCGCGTCGGCTGAACTTGCCCGCACGGGTGTTGCCCGTGGTGGCTACATAATCGCCGATCACCCTGCGCCCTCGGTTTTACTAATGGCAACCGGCTCCGAGGTGCAATTGGCAGTGCAGGCACATTTAACTCTGGCAGCGGAAGGAATTTCCTCGCGCGTCATCTCGATGCCATGTCTGGAATGGTTTAATGAACAAGATCAGGCTTACCGAGACGGCGTCCTGCCGCCAGCCGTTCGGGCCCGGGTGGCGGTCGAAGCCGGGGCAACACTTGGCTGGTGGCGTTATGTCGGAGATCGCGGGAAAGTGATCGGCATTGATCACTTCGGGGCCAGTGCCGACCAAAGCGTGCTGTTTCACGAGTTCGGAATCACCGCTGAAGCAATCGTTGCCGCAGCAAAATCAAGTTTGGGAGCGTGAGCAGATCCGATGGATCCCCTACTGGAACTAACAGATCTTGGTGTCTCGATCTGGCTGGATGATCTAGATCGACACCGCATTACCTCAGGTAATCTTGCCGGGCTCATCGAGAATAGTTGCGTACGCGGCGTCACTACCAACCCGGCGATATTCGACAAGGCAGTGTCATCGGGCGCCGAGGCCTATGCTGCCCAAATAAGTGAACTGGCCGCTCAAGGCATGGACGTTGACCAGGTAATCCGGCGACTGACAACCGATGACGTTCGCGCCGCCTGCGACCTTTTCACCGGCCTATGGCAGCAATCTGCCGGGGTCGATGGTCGAGTATCCATTGAAGTAGACCCGCGCCTGGCGAATGACACGGCAGCCACCATCGTGCAGGCCGGGGAGCTTTGGCAGCAGGTGGCCCGGGCGAATGTCCTGATCAAGATTCCCGCGACCAAAGCCGGGCTACCTGCGATCACCGAGGCCATCGCAGCCGGCATCAGTGTCAATGTGACCTTGATCTTCTCAGTGAATCGCTACCGCGAGGTCATCGCCGCATATGAGGAGGGCCTGGTTCGCGCACGAGCAGCTGGCCACGATATTGCAACCATCAGTTCCGTTGCCTCGTTCTTCGTGAGTCGAGTTGATGCTGAGGTTGACGCGCAACTGGCAGCTATCGGCACACCAGATGCAACAAGGTTGCGAGGTACAGCCGCTATCGCAAATGCTCGTCTGGCCTGGGTGGCGTATGAGGAGGCACTGGCTACTCGCAGGTGGGCCGAGTTGGCACAGGCCGGCGCGAACCCGCAACGGCCGTTATGGGCATCAACCGGCGTCAAGGACCCAAGCTACGACGACACTCGATACGTGGTTGACCTAGCAACCGCTGGCTGCGTTAATACGATGCCAGAGTCCACCTTGGCGGCTGTCGCCCAACATGGTCGGGTAATAGGCGATACCGTGCGCGGCACCGGCGCGGCCGCCGCCGCAACTTGGCGTGATCTCGCCGGCCAAGGTATCGACCAAGGCGCTGTTTGCGACCAGCTGGAAGTCGAGGGAGTACAGAAGTTCATCGATTCGTGGGAGCAACTGCGTAGCACCGTTCGAAACGCCATGTCGGGAAGCTCATGACGGTGGCGGCGGCCAACCCACTGCGGGACCCACTTGACCACCGATTGCCACGGGTGGCTGGGCCCTGCGGCATGGTGCTGTTTGGCGTCACCGGAGATCTGGCCACCAAGAAGGTCATGCCGGCGATCTATGACCTAGCAAGTCGTGGCCTGCTCCCACCGGGATTTGCCCTCGTTGGCTTCGCACGTCGGGATTGGGCGGATGAGGATTTCGCGCAAATCGTTCATGATGCAGTACGCGACCACTCACGGACCCCCTTTCGCGAGGAGATCTGGCGCCAATTGGCTGAAGGAATTCGCTTTGTTGCCGGTGACTTAGCGGACCCTGCCGCCTACCAGGATTTAAAAGCCGCCGTTGCGGAACTGGATGTGTCCCGCGGCACTTTAGGAAACCACGCGTTCTACCTTTCTATTCCACCCGGCCTGTTCCCGGTGGTTTTAAGACACCTGAAGGAGTCCGGCCTTGCGGACAGCGGTCCGGGCACCTGGCGGCGCGTGGTCATCGAAAAGCCGTTCGGTCACGATTTGGCAAGTGCCACCGAACTTAATTCACTCGTT
This sequence comes from uncultured Actinomycetes bacterium, assembly GCA_903960135.1. Taxonomy (GTDB): domain Bacteria; phylum Actinomycetota; class Actinomycetes; order S36-B12; family S36-B12. The sequence continues at coordinate 10,879 of CAJBZP010000144.1, forward strand.
GGCGAAGTCTTCCCAACCGGATCCGTTTTTCGCATTGATCATTATCTCGGCAAAGAGACAGTGCAGAATATCTTGGCGGTGCGATTCGCTAATGCCATGTACGAGCCGCTTTGGAATTCAAATTACGTTGACAATGTGCAAATCACCATGGCGGAGGACATTGGGATCGCCGGGCGCGCCGGCTATTACGATGGCATCGGCGCCGCTCGAGATGTGATCCAGAACCATCTACTGCAGTTGCTGGCCTTGACCGCCATGGAGGAGCCACTTTCTTTTAGCTCTGATGACGTCCGCCTCGAAAAGGAGAAAGTGCTTTCCGCCATCACGGTGCCATTGGAGATCGACCTGCATTCATCGCGCGGGCAGTACACGTCGGGCTGGCAAGGCGGAATCCCGGTAAAGGGGTACCTCGAGGAAGATGGCATTTCACCCACCTCAATCACCGACACCTTCGCGGCGATTCGCCTAAATGTCGAGAATCGGCGCTGGGCTGGCGTGCCCTTCTACCTGCGTACCGGTAAACGGCTCGGCCGTCGTGTCACCGAAGTGGCCATAGTTTTCAAACGCGCACCGCATCTGCCTTTCGCTCAAACCGCGGTGGAAGAGCTCAGTAACAACGCATTTGTCTTCCGCATCCAGCCAGATGAGGGCATCACGGTTAAGTTTGGCTCGAAAGTTCCCAACACCTCATCGATTGAGGTGCGAGATGTGACAATGGATTTTCAGTACGGTGACTCCTTCGTGGATTCAAGCCCCGAGGCATATGAACGACTAATCCTTGATGTACTGCTGGGCGATCCACCCCTGTTCCCGAGGCCCAGAGAAGTTGAGTTGGCATGGCAGATCCTTGATCCAATATTGAATAGGTGGGCCGAGCAGGGGCGCCCTGAGCAATATGTCTCAGGTGGCTGGGGCCCGCATTCGGCAACTGAAATGATCGCCCGCGACGGGCGCAATTGGCGGCGACCATGATCAGGCTTGAAGATACCAGCGGCGGTGCAATAGTTGCGACCATCAACCGCGAGCGCAGCCGGCTGGGTTCATCTGCCACCGGGATGGTGCTAACGCTCATCATTGTGGGCAATGAGGAGACCCAGGCCGACGCCACCGCGGCCGCGGTCACCGCCGCCCGGTCGCATCCAATGCGGGTTGTCACGATGGTCCCAAGGCCGACGGATCCAGGCACCCGCCTGGATGCGGATATCTCCGTGGGCGGGCAGGACGGGCCCGGTGAAGTCGCGGTCCTGCGGCTAAGGGGGGCACTTGCCGAACATGCGAACTCGGTGGCGGTGCCACTGCTGCTATCCGACACCCCAGTTGTAGTTTATTGGCCGGGCCCGGCCCCGGCCGTACCTGCAGATGACCCAATAGGTCGGCACGCCCAGCGTCGAATCACTAATGCCACCGGCGCCCTTGACCCAATGCGTGAGTTGCTGGCCCGTCGTGCTGGCTACCGCAGCGGTGACACCGACCTCGCGTGGACCAGGCTCACCTCATGGCGCTCGGTATTGGCGGCGGCACTCGACCAGCCGGTGGCGGGGTTGACCAGCGCACACGTCAACGGTGAGCAGGGCAATCCAAGCCTGCCACTTCTCACCTCGTGGTTGCGTCAGCGCCTCGAAGTACCGGTGAGCTTGACCTGGAATGCTGGCCCTGGCGTTACCTCGGTCGAAATCGAGGCCGGCGAGGTGAGCATTAGCGTCGCTCGGGAGGCTGATTCGGTTGCGACGCTTACCCGCACCGGCCTGCCCGATACCAAAGTTCCACTACCGCGTCGCGACCTAGCCGCACTGCTTTCGGAGGAGTTGCGGCGCATGGACCCCGATGAGGCCTATCAAGCGGCCATCACCAATGTGGATGAATCTGAGTGCAAGTCTTGAGCCGGGTGGAGATCTTCCGACACCAAGACTCAAATTCACTGGCAGCTGCGGCGGCTGCCCAGTTGATAACAAAAATTGTTGAGGCACAGGCATCAGGGGTGCGCCCGCACCTTGTCCTAACCGGTGGTGGCATCGGCACCGCGGTTCTAGCTGCGATCAACTTGGGATCAGGTCGCAGCTCCGTGGACTGGGAGCAAATCGAAATTTGGTGGGGTGATGAGCGGTACTTGCCCACCGGTGACCCCGAGCGAAATGAGACGTCCGCGCGCGCGGCGCTCCTGGACCACGTCGCTATTCCAGCACGAAATGTGCACCCCATCGCCGGTCCTGAAACAACTGCCGACGCGCAGAGTTCGGCACTGGCCTACGCGACCGAACTCACCCGCTATCGCCGGCCCGAAGATCACGCCCCCGTACCGAGTTTTGACGTTCTACTACTTGGGATCGGGCCCGATGCTCATGTGGCTTCCTTATTTCCTGGGCAGCCCGCATTGCATGATGACCGCGCCGTCGCCGCGGTGCATGGCGCCCCCAAGCCCCCGCCTACCCGCATCACTATGACGCTGCCGACAATTTGTGCCGCTCGTGAGGTGTGGGTACTTGCCAGCGGTGCCGAAAAGGCCGCCGCTGTCCGCCTCGCCTTGGACCCGGCCGCCGGCCCATTACAAATACCAGCGGCGGGCGCGCGCGGCCGCGAGCGAACTTTGTTCCTACTAGATGAGCAGGCCGCGATGAAATTGCCAGCCGATATCGGGCGACTTAACGCCTAGCGGTACCACGTTTAACCCCAGGTGCGCAACGAACTACGGGCGGATGTTCTCCATCGCCTCGGCCAAAATCGCAGCACCGTCTTTGTCCGAGCGCCGCTCTTTCACATACGCCAAGTGCGTCTTATAAGGCTCAACTTTCTGCGGTGCGGGTGGATTGGCCTCATCGGGGCCGGCGGGCAGGCCGCAACGCGGGCAGTCCCACTCCTCCGGAACCGCGGCATCGGCCGCAAAACTGGGCTTTGACTCATGGCCTCGGCAACACCAAAAGGACACCCAGATGCGCGGTGCCGCCTCGCCACGTTCGGCCTCCCCCATTGGGCCCGCGCCGACACGACTACCGCGAATTGCACTGCCACCTGCCACTTGAGTTCCTCTCTAGGGTTCGTTAACTACCGGTACGCACTAGCAGGCCAACGGCAACGACACTCGCTGCCCAAACCAGACCCAAACCGACCGTCAGTCGATCCAAGTTGCGCTCAGCCACACTAGATCCACCGATGGAGGAACTGACGCCACCACCGAACAAATCAGAAAGGCCACCACCCTTGCCGCGGTGCAGCAAGATCAACACAATCAGCAAAACACTGGTAATCACCAGGATAACGGCGAGGGCAATTGTCAAGACGGCAATCATGGCCAAAGGATACGCGGTGACCCAGCCGGCCGGTTAAGCGGCCGGCCCGTTGCCTAGTCCGTTGGGTGCAGCCGGTACCTGATGATTCCCACGAAGTCATCCGGATCAATGCTGGCCCCACCCACTAGGGCACCGTCCACGTCCGGATGGGCCATAATTCCCACCACATTGCTGGACTTAACAGAGCCGCCATACAGGACCCGAACCTCCGCTGCCGGCTGCTTGCCCCAGACTTCTGCGACCTGTCCTCGAATCGCCCCGCAAACCTCTTGGGCATCCTCCGGCGTCGCCACCTCACCGGTACCAATTGCCCAGACCGGTTCATAGGCGATGACTAAGGATGCAACCTGCTCCGCGGTCAGCCCGGCCAATGAGCCGGCCAGTTGCTCAAGTACATGCGAAACCGCGTTACCCCCCTGGCGAATTTCTAGGTGCTCTCCCACGCACACGATGGGGATGATGCCGTTTCGGATGGCGGCCTTAGCTTTTGCGTTGACTACCTCGTCGGTCTCACCGTGGTATTGGCGGCGCTCACTATGGCCGACGACCGCATAGGAGCAGCCTAACTTCGCCAACATCGGGCCCGAAATATCGCCTGTAAACGCACCTGAATCATGTGACGAAATATCCTGCGCCCCATACAGGAGGTCGTACTTATCGCCATCGATCAAGGTCTGGACCGATCTGATGTCGGTGAATGGTGGTAGTACAACGACATCAACCGCAGCGAAATCCTGATCATTTAGGGCATAAGCCAATTTCTGCACCAAAGCGATGGCCTCGAAGTGATTCAGATTCATTTTCCAGTTGCCAGCCATCATTGGCTTGCGGTCTACCACGGCTAATGCCCTTCGTCGAGAACGGTGATCCCGGGCAAGGTTTTGCCCTCGAGGAATTCCAAACTAGCCCCACCACCGGTACTGATATGACTGAAGGCGGACTCCGGCAGGCCAAGGATCCTTATTGCAGCTGCCGAATCGCCCCCGCCAACCACGCTCACCCCGGGTGCAGCGGCCACGGCTTCGGCCACTTTTTGTGTGCCCGTGGCAAATGGTGGCATTTCAAAAACTCCCATTGGGCCGTTCCAGACAACGGTCTGCGCATCGGCAATTTTCGAAGTGAAGAGTGCGGCCGTTTTCGGGCCAATATCCAAGCCGCGCCAGCCGGTGGGGATCAAGTCACTCGGGACGCATTGCACCTTGGCTTCGGCACTGAACTCATCTGCGATCACCACGTCAACGGGCAGCAGTAACTCCACACCCGCGTCCTTCGCCTGTGCCATGAATCCCTTGACCTGGTCGATCTGATCGGCCTCGAGGAGTGAGTCACCAACTTCGTAGCCTTGGGCCGCTAAGAAGGTAAAGGCCATACCCCCACCAATCAGCAACCGGTCGACGCGGCCAATCAAGTTACCGATGACCCCGAGCTTGTCACTGACCTTGGAGCCACCCAAGACGACGACATAAGGGCGCGCTGGATTTGCCAATAGTGATCGAAACACCTCGGTTTCCGCGATGACTAAGCGCCCACCGGCAGCCGGCAGCAGCCGGGCAATGTCGGTAACCGAGGCTTGCTCGCGGTGCACTACCCCAAAACCATCAGAAACGTAGATCTCCCCAAGCGCCGCCAACTCACCAGCAAGGCTCTGACGCTCCGCGGCCTCCTTGCTTGTCTCCCGCGCGTCAAACCGCAGATTCTCCAGCAGCAGCACGTCACCGGGTTGCAGCGCAGAGATCAGACCGGCAGTTACCGGCCCGGTGATATCGGTACCGAGTTGCACTTGGATTCCGAGCAGGTCACCGAGCCTGCTGGCCACCGGGGCCAGGCTGAGTTCTGGCTTGCGGACACCCTTGGGGCGACCCAGGTGCGCC
>CAJBZP010000145.1 GCA_903960135.1 uncultured Actinomycetes bacterium
AGTTGGCCAAAACAGGTGCTCCCGAGCCACCTAGTTCGCTATATTTACTTCCATAAAAATTGACTCAACATCTACTGATTAGCTTTGATGCGAAAAGCGCCTTGCGGATCGGATTGGACCAACCTTGATGCCCCACCGACTGGTACGACGAGCAGGTGCCGAGTTCCTCGGCACCGCGATCTTGGTCGCAACCGTGGTCGGCTCCGGGATCATGGGCACACTGCTTTCAGACAACCTTGCCGTCACCTTGCTCATCAACGCCGCCGCGACGGTCGCTGTACTGGCAGTGTTGATCTGGACCTTCGGCCCCATCTCCGGCGCGCACTTTAACCCAGTTGTCTCCGGGGTCGAGATGGCACGGCGGGAGATGCCGATCGGCGAAGGCGCAATTTATATCGCCGCGCAGATTATCGGTGCATGTGTCGGCGCGATGCTGGCGAACCTAATGTTCGCTCTGCCCGCGGTTACCGCGTCCACCAATATCCGCACCGGCGGCAATATCTGGCTCGGCGAGATCGTTGCCACCGCCGGACTGCTCTTGGTTATCGGTGCGCTCACCCGAACCGGTCGCGGCAACCTTGGGGCGGCGATGGTGCCCGCGTGGATTGGCGCCGCCTACTTCTTCACCTCGTCAACATCGTTCGCGAATCCAGCGGTGACCATCGGGCGTTCACTAACGGACACCTTTTCGGGCATCGCACCCGCCTCCGTGCCGATGTTCATCATTTTCCAGTTGATAGGTGCTGCGATCGGTGCGCTGCTCACCGAGTTCTTCTACCCTCGCCGCGGCGTTGCACCCGAACCGCTTGACCTACCGGGGGCCATCCACCACGGTCCGCACGACGAATAGCAGCGCGAGTCTGAGCCTGCCGAATGGCCGCTGCAATTGTGCTTTAATTCCTCCCATGTGCCCCCGCGAGGCAAAAACATCTGGATTGTCGTTGGTTCAGGCGATCGCCATCGGCGTCAACACCACAAGTCCGGCTTTCTCCCTCGCCGCGATCTTGGCTCCGATGGCCCTGCTGGTGGGCTATGCGACGCCGTTAGTACTTATCATCTCCTTCATCCCGATGGCCTTGACATCGTTGGCATTCATGTATCTAAACCGACGAGACCCCGACTGCGGCACCACGTTTTCTTGGGTAACCCGTGCCATCGGCCCCAGATCCGGATTCTTGGGTGGGTGGACGATTGCAGCGGCCGGCGTTTTGGTACTTGGATCCTTGGCTGAGACCGCGATTAAATATGGGCTCTTAACTTTCGGCTTGGACTCACTCGCCGCCAACCGCTGGCTGATCATCACCTGCTCCGCCATCTTGATCCTGTTTATGACCGGGCTCTCAATTGCTGGCACGGATTCAAGTATCGGCCTGCAGACCGTCCTCACTTTCGTGCAAATAGCCATCCTGCTCATTTTTGCCGCCGCAGCCGCCGTCCTCGCCTTCCGCACCTCAATTCCCGCAATCACCTCTGAGTGGCTAAATCCGTTCACCCATGGCATGGAGCCGTTGGTCGCCGCGATGCTGCTCGGAGTTTTTGCCTTCTGGGGCTGGGAGGCCGCCACCAACTTGTCCGAGGAATGCCGCCGACCGGCCGATGCCGGCCGGGCCGGCGCGATTTCTACGGTGATCTTGCTCATCACCTATGTATCTGTGGCATTTTTCGTGGTTATCTACCTTGGCCAGAGCGGCTTCTACCCGGTAGGTGAGTCCGGCCTTGTCATAGTGGACATGTCCGAGGTGGTCCTCGGGCCCTTCGCCTTCCTTATTCTTGTCGCCGTTGCCCTGAGCGCCCTTGCCTCCACGCAGTCGACAATGGTCCCCGGATCAAGAGCGGTGCTATCAATGGCGCGTCATGGAGCGCTGCCCGCTAAATTGGGTCTTACCCATCCCAGATTCAAGTCTCCCTGGGCATCACTGCTACTTCTTGGCCTAATCGCAACCACCTGGTACGTCGCTGTTTCTGCCATCAGTGAGAACGCGCTAACTGACACGCTCTCGTCCATCGGAATTCTTGTCGCCTTCTATTACTCGCTTACGGGTATCTCTTGCGTCGTCTATTACCGCAAGCATGTGACCGCCAGCTTGAAAGGCTTCCTACTCGTCGGGGTCGGACCAATCCTGGGCTCTATCGGGTTGGCGTTCATGCTCGTGGTAGGAATTCGATCGGTATCGAACCCAGTCAACTCAGCCACCGGGGTGCCTTGGCTTGGCCTGGCCCCGCCCCTGGCCGTCGCTGCCTTAGTTATGGCCTTAGCCATTGCGGTCTTGGTTGTGAAGGCACTTAGGCACTCAAGTTACTTAAGCTCCGCTCGTCAGACCGCCACTTTCGCGCAAAGCCCATTTCCGCTCGGCAAGGACATCGAGATCAACCCCGGGGGCGCTCTGGTTAACTGCAATGCCACGGTCGATGACATTGTTGCGCGGCTAATAGCCAACGAAGCCGAACTAGTCAAAGCCAATCCGGTGACCCTCGTCTTCGGCATACACCCGTCGGGCCTGTCCGGTGCAGAAGCAGATGACTCGCGTGAGGCCCTGATCGAACTCGGAGAACAAACCTTCCGCAAAGTGGAGGTGACCATTCGCAAGATGGGTGTGCGCCGCTGCCTGCGACTCTTCGAGGAAGCCAATGCGCATGATTCGATAGCTGCGGCCGAACTCGCGAGCCGCCCTGCGCTCCTAATCTAGAAAGCACTGTCTAGTTCGAGGGCGACGACATGGCCTGCCGAAACCCCAGCGCGGCTCTATCCAGGTGCGGGCACTTCCGGGTAGTGAGCGCTCACTAGATCCGGATAACTGCGCAAGTAGTAGTTCCACATCTGCTCGCCGAAGATCGGAACCGCGGCTCCGGCGAGGCCTTCACTGCCATCGAGCAGTTGCTCACGCTTAGCCATGAACCCCGCCGAGCTATGACGCGGGCTCTTTGCCACCGCCTGAGCAAAGCTCGGGTCAAGGTCGAGTGGTTCTAGGCTCGCCCGCAAATCAGGACCGTGAAAGTAGGCCGACGAAAAGCGCTGGGCTGAAGTAATAACCCGATGGTTGGTGGCGACCAAATAGTTGCCGGTCATCGCCTGCAACATTTCGCCAAGGTTGACAACGAAAGCGTCATCGCGGGGTGGCACATCAATCCACTCACCCCTTTCATTTTCCACCTGAAGGCCACCAACCCCGTGCTGCAACAACAAGGTGAGGAAGCCGGCATCGTGGTGGCCATTGACTCCGGCCTGCCCACTGGGTGTCGGGGGGTAAGAGATGAGTTTCATGAAGCCCAATGGGCGTTCGCCGAAGCGGCGGGTGAAAGTGTCCTCCGCAGTTCCAAGGCCGACAGCGATAACACCCATCAACTCATTGGCAAGTGCCACCATCGTGTCGAAGTATTCGGTGACGACCTCACGAAAACCGGGAAGTACCTCCTCCGGCAGCCATTGGTTGGGCCCGTCAAGGCGCAGGTAAGCCGGCGCGACATCGGCCGGTCGCGGTGAATGCTCAGCGGACAGGTCGATTTGTTCCCGATAGTCGACCTGATTGTTCGTCAGTTCTGCGCCGATGGCCTCCCAGCCACGAAAGTGCCGGGACTTACTCTTCGCCATCAAGGCCTTGGTCTGGGCCGGCAGCGCGAAGAACATCTGCAATGCATTGAAGTATCGCTTGATGAGATCCTCGCTGACACCATGATCGACTAGCAAGAGGAACCCGGTCTGATGGCAGGCCTCGACAACATCAGCAGCGAAGTCACGGCGCTGTGCGCCACCGGCGCGCCAATTTGCCATTGAAACCACCGGGATCTTGGTGGTAACTACATCGTTGAGCCCTGAGCCAGGTAATTGATTCAAAGATCAGCCCTCGGTTTCAATTGGTTCGCGGTCGCGACAAGATTCTTCAAGTTTCAAGCGGGATAGGAACGCCGTGCTTCCGCAGATCGGTGACCAGCCTTGAATAAAGCTCGTCGATCTGGGCCGTCGTCTTGGGATCGAATTGGGTGCGCCAACGACCAACATGGGCCCGGTCGACGCTGACATTATTGGCAAACCAATCCATCATCTGCGGATCAACGCTAATACCAAGGAACGCGCAGATCGCCGTCATCGACTCCTCGCGCTTGTTCTGCACCATGTCGAGCATGTCGATTGTCAGAATGCGTCCGGGGCGACAGGCTTTGACGGCCTGGTGCATGCGCAAGCTGCGCTTATGCCACTCGCGCAAGGAACCCAATATTTCGTTCGGCCCAAAGGTCTGCTCGACGAAGGAGGCCGCTACGTCACGACCATCACGGATGATCGCAATTACCTGGCAGTCCGGGAAGATAGGTTCGATCAGATCGGTTACTCGCGCATTTGCCGGTGTGCCGTCAACCCAGCGCCGGCCCGCCGCCGGCTCCGCCACCTTGTCCATCACCGACTGCGCGAACTCGCGGGTCGCCAATACCGGCTCCGCCCCAAAGCGCTCTAGATAGCGATCGCCGATTTGGCGCAGTTCATCCTTCGTCAGCCACATTTGCAGTCCGCTGTTATTGGGACGTGCAAAATGCGCACCCTGGGCCCGCTCAACCGCCTTGCGCGCCGCCGCCTGCGCCCGCATGCTGGCCGGCCACCGGGACCGCCGGGTACCGAGAGCTACGGCCAGGCCCGGGTTGTTCGCGATGAAGCGCACCTCTTCGGGATCGGTGAGGTAAAGATCCCGGTGGTGCCCAAGGATGCGCCCCAAGATGGTGGAGCCGCTGCGGCCCGTGCCCCCGATAAGTACTGGGTTGGTCACACTTGCGGCTGGCACTCACCGACCCTATAACAGCTTCTGGGTGATCCTTGCTCGGCGCGCACCTGTGTAGGATTCGCAGACGTGGCCTTGATCTCAGTCATCGTGCCCGCCTATGGGGTGCAGGCCTATCTTCGTGAGTGCTTGCTATCTGTTCTCGAGCAGGACTTCGCCGACGTCGAGATTATTGCTGTCAACGACTGCTCCCCTGACCAGAGCGGTGCAATTATTGACGACGTCGCCGCCGGCGACCCGCGGGTTCGGCCACTGCACTTGGCTGAAAATGCAGGGCTCGGCGGTGCTCGAAATGCAGGGCTCGCTGCAGCAACCGGCCGGTACGTACTCTTCCTCGACGGCGACGACACCCTTGCGCCCGGTTCGCTGGCAGCGATAGCTGACCGACTCGAATACGGCGATTACCCGCAGTTGCTCATTTACGACTACGCACGCACCTGGTGGGACGGGCACCGCACCGCCAGTTGGGCCGCCGAGATCTTGGCGAGTTTGTCGGCTTCGGTATTCATCCCGAGCGAGCACCCCCGACTTTTCAACCTCCTACCTATTGCTTGCAATAAGGTCTATCGGCGCGACTTCCTCCAACAGCTCGGGCTGAAATTTCCGACCGGTTACTACGAGGACATCGCATTTACCTACACGGTGTTGCTCGAGGCGACATCGGCTGTCTCACTCAATATGGTCGTACTGCTGTATCGACAGCGTCGCGCGGGTAGCATCCTCGGTAGCACGAGTCCGCGACATGTTGATGTGTTCGGCCGCTACGACGACGTGTTTGACGAATTGGATCGACGCGGTATCGCACTACCTCTGCGCAAGCACATCTTCGACATTATGGTCAACCACTATGTAAAAATCCTGCGCCACGCAGATCGGCTCGCGCCCGCAGATCGGCCCGGGTTCTACGAGCAGGCGCGCAGGTCGGTCCGCAGGCACAACCAGGACTGGTCCGCAGTACCAAAACAGAACGCCGCCAGCAACCTGCGCATCCAGTTATTCTTAAGTCGTTCCTACCGGTCATTTACTCTCTACAACCGCCTCGACGCAATGCGCGTAAGCCTCCGCCGAGCCGCGAGTGCGATTTATTGGCCTACCCGACGAGCGGTGCGTCGGGTGCGCGAAATCGGCCGTCTTTACTACCTCCTCGAGCGATTGCGGCCAATTGACCCAAATCTGGTGGTGTTCTCCGAGTATTGGGGTAACGGGTACGGATGCAATCCACGGGCCGTATTCGAGCGGCTGGCCGAGGTGGCACCGAACCTGAAGGCGGTTTGGCTGATCACCGCGCAGCAGGCGGCACACTTACCCCCCGGCACCGCGCACCTGGCACCTGATAGTTGGCGGCGTTACTCCCTGTTCGCACGGGGGAAGTACTTTGTCAACAATGTCAACTTCCCCGGCGCTTTAGTCAAACGCCCGGGGCAGGTGCACCTGCAGACCATGCACGGAACCCCCTTGAAACACTGCGGTCTTGACGTACTTAGCAGCTCCGTCGCAAGCACCGCGGTGGACCCGGTCCGTCAGCCAAAGCGCAGCGAGGGCAGGCTGGTCGCAACTGATGCGGCGCAATCCTTGCGGGAATTCGAGAACCTGTTACGCCGCAGCGATCGCTGGGACTTTGCCCTCAGTTCCAACGCCTACTCAACCGAGATGTGGTCGCACGCATACCCATGCCGCTATGAGTGGCTGGAGTTTGGATATCCGCGCAACGATGCGCTAGTGACTTCGACTCCTGAGGAGGTGGCCACCGCCCGGGAATTTATCGGCGTGCCGGTGGGGGCAACGGCCATCCTCTACGCTCCTACCTTTCGCGAAGCGGCGGGCGATACGTCGATGCGGATCGATCTCAAGGCTCTCCTTGACGAACTACCCGAGAGCACCGTGTTCATCGTGCGCGCGCACCACACGGCCACCGAGACAAAGGCGATTCGATCCCTGATGGAATCGGGGCGGGTCATTGACGGCTCGAAAGTGCCACGGATTCTGCCGTGCTACCTAGCCGCCGATCTGCTGCTCACCGACTACTCATCGGTGATGTTCGACTATGCACTCTTGGATCGTCCTATTGTCATCTACGCCGATGATTGGCACAACTACCTCCAAACGCGCGGTGCCTACTTTGATCTGCTGGCCGCGCCCCCTGGCCTAGTGGCGCGCAATGCCCGCCAGCTCGCCAAGGTGCTGGCCGGGCGTGAATACCTCAGCCCGCGGTCAGAGCAGCTGCGGAGCGAATTCCGCGCTCGGTTTTGCACCTACGACGACGGCCGGGCCGCCGAGCGCGTCATCGACGCCATGCTGCAAGCCGGCTGACTACCAACTGCCGACTGGCTACCGAGTATCGGCCACCCGGCAACTGGGGCCACTGCATACTGACAAGGCAGCAAGTTGGGCGGCCAACCTCGCCACCACCGCGGGGCTGGTCGATCGGAGTACGTTGTTTATCTCCTGCGGATCGGTGCGCAGGTCATATAGCGCGACTTCGTTCTTACCGTACGAGACGTATAGGTAATCCTCGGTGCGCAACGCTTGATATGCGGGCGGCTCAAAGTCCGAGTAATCCGGATCCCCCGGCAAGGTCGCCTGCAGGTTTTCAGTTAGGACGCCGGTACGCCACGGCGCTGAGGTCGGAGCGGTGATAAGTGGCAGTAGATCGCGTCCGTCCACCCAGCTAGGAGTTTCAGCGCCAAGCAAGTTCGCGATGGTAGGGGCAAGGTCAATGGTGGAGGTCACCGAACTAACTACGCCACCGGCAGCGATACCGGGGCCGATCAAGACCGCGGGCACCACCGAATCCTCGCGGAATGGCGCGTGCTTACCCGAAGGCATACGGTGGCTCCCTACGTGATACCCGTTATCGGAAGTGATGATTACCAAGGTGTCATCAAGGTGCCCGGTGGTGCGCAACTGGGCCATGATGGCATCAAAGGAGTCGGCCAAGGTCTCCGCGGATTCCAGGCGCCGGGTCCAGAGCGCGTCCATCCCGACCAACTGCGCCGGGGTTAGCAGCGGTAGCGACCGCAGCCACTTCGGCTCGAAAGTGCCCTTCGCGTTGAAGGCCGCGCCCCTTGGCGCTTGCGCCCCGGCCCGGGACCCAAGGTTGCGCGCCGCCGTGGGCGCTGGCGCGTGCGGGAGATAAGAGGTGAACTCAAGGTAGAACGGCGTGGTCGCGGTTTCGAGCCACCTGTTGGTATCGGCGGTGAGCACATCTTCCAAGAAGTCATACGGGCCCTCGTAGTGCCGGCTGATGACTCCATCTGAATTCAACGAGTAGTTATAACCGTCATATGGCGAGCCGCCACCGCGAACCGCGGTCACGAAGTGATCCCAACCCGGCGGCAGGTATGCGGGGTCGAGTCGGCGGCCCGGGAATCCGTTTAGGTACTTGCCGATGTGCGCGGTGCTCACCCCGGCTGCACTCAGCCAAGTGGGCAGATTGTCCTTCTGGTGCCCCAGCCGGTAGAAGGTGTCCCAACCACCGCCGGTCTCTGGCACATTCGAATCCACCCGGTGGTTATGCACGTATTGGCTGCGCATAATTGAAGCACGTGATGGGCAGCACAAGGATTCGGTCACCACGAAATTGGTCAAAGTGGTGCCGGCTTGCGCGAGCGCGGCCAGCCGCGGGACCTCCTGAAATAGCGGCCAGTCCAAATCGTCCGCGAGCAAAAGCACTACGTTTTTTATCCGTGCTACACCGGACCCATCGTCGGAATCATCGTCGGGATCAACAGCTGACCCCGCGGGCGCAATCGCAGGTGCCGGCGACCGGCTTGAATCCGGTGTCGGCGCTGCACTCGG
>CAJBZP010000146.1 GCA_903960135.1 uncultured Actinomycetes bacterium
CCGTATTTCGCAGCCACGGCCGAATGAGAACGACCCGCCAACACTGCCTCCACGATAACCCTGTTTTTTGACATGGCTAAGGGTTAACGATGTCGTGGGACAGGGGTTAACTAAGTCGTGAAACACCACACCCGAGGCGGCTCCACGCGAAAGTCCTTGCGATCTCTCGGTACCATGCGGCTCGTGTGCACCCAACAAGGTGAAATCCGCTCGGAAGTGAAGTTATCAAGGTGACCCATGCCAGGCGCGTGCGTCAGCCACCGGGAATGTTGACGTTGGCCATGGTGGAGATGTGGGAGCGCTTCTCCTTCTACGGCATGGTCTCTTTGCTCGTGTTGTTTCTTATTGCTCCGCAAAATGGTCCGTGGCCTCCGGGACCGGGACAAGGGTTCACCGATGCCGACTCGGCGGCGCTGTTCGGGTGTTACTCCGCACTTATCCTCGCGACGCCTCTTGCCGGCGGTTGGATCGGTGACCGACTTATCGGTCCCAGGCGTGCCTTCGTGATCGGAGCCATCTTCATTGCCGTTGGCCACTTTGTGTTGCTGATCCCAACCGTGATTGTGTTCTGGGCTGGACTCATTGTGATCGCTCTGGGAACAGGTTTACTCAAGCCCAATATCTCTACCGTGCTCGGATCCTTGTACTCCGAAGGAGACCCTCGACGTGACAGTGGGTTCTCGATCTTTTATCTCGGCATAAACGTCGGCGCTTTTACGGCTCCGCTCATCTGCGGGTGGATCGCGGTCACGGTGTCGTGGCAATGGGCATTCTCCGTTGCCGGGTTCGGCATGCTGATCGGCTTGCTGCAGTACGCCTTCGGTCGACACCGGCTTGGGCAGAACGGAATTTCTGTGCCTCGTCCAGCGTCGCTCGAGCAACGCCACAGAGCCACCCTGGTTAGTGTTCTGGGTTTACTCGCGATCATGGGTCTGTTCTACGCAACGACAACAATATTTGGCTTCACCGCCTCCGTCATTAGCGCTTTGGTAACCGGTGTCGTGACTGCGATTGCACTGTTTGCCTTTTGGTTCCTTTTGCGTCGCATGCCAGCAACACCAACCGTACATAGGCATGTCAAGGCATTTGCCCTGATCTTTATCACCTCTGTTGTTTACTTCGCACTCTCATCACAGGCCGGCTCAACCATTACAGAGTTCACTCAAGAATCAGTTGATCGAACCATCGGATCCTTCACCATTCCCACAAGTTGGTTGATGTCACTTAACCCGATCCTTGTAATCATGTTTGCTCCGATTTTCGCTGTGCTGTGGGCTCGTCTCGCAAACCACGCCCCAACTACACCCACAAAAATGACCGTATCCCTCATCGGCGTTGGGTTGAGTTTTCTTATCGTTGCAATTCCCGCCCTCTCAGTGACAAACGGCCACTCAACGGCTCTGGTTTGGATCGTTATGGGATTTGTTGTGTTGACGTGGGCGGAGTTGTTGATAGTTCCCATTGCGCTGTCCACCACAACAAAACTTGCACCACCCGGATTAACCGGTCAACTCCTCGGTTTGTGGTACCTGGCAGCTGCAGTCGGCGGAGCAGTAGGTGGACAGATTGCCCGCTTCAGCGAAGTCCTCGGGTACGGCAACTACTTTTTTGTTGCAGGATTCACAGTGGTGATGATCGGTGCCGGATTCCTCTTGATCAGGAAGCGCTGGTCAGCTCTTCTCGCTCCTATGCGTTAGACCGCAAGTGCATCTGCTTTGTGGAAATTTCCTGGATCCGCCTGCGATGCAAGGCCGTCCCGGACAACCCTGACTAACATTCCCACATTGTGGCCTCTTGGATACCGACGATCGCAGGCTGCTGGCGAACTTACTCGTTGGCCAATTGATCATCCAAGGCCACCGAGACATCAGCTCAGAAATAGATGTTCCTGATCATCACGTTGACGGTGTCACCATGAGCATTCGCAGGTGTTCCCGACTAGGAAAGGGATGTACCAACAACAATAATGACCGCCATGCGTGGTGCGTTCACCTTTATTGCTTCATTCTGCCCATCAGCATGGATGGGGCTTAGGTCGAGAGGGCAACTCAGTCGATTTTGCACATGGAGGTTCCCCCTTTCTCCGTGTCGCTCGGTGTCACGAAAGTAGTTGATGGGCATCGATTCATAGTTGAGAGAGCATGCGTAGGTCCGGGTCATCGTTAACCACTGTCCCGGGACTTTGTCTAATAATTGAACGGGTGGCTCTTTGGCATTCGGCCTATATTCGGAAGCCCCGAGAGTTATAGCCCCGAGCGCAATCGCCCTTTGAGCTATGGCGTGGGGTAGGTCACGGGCACAGGGATCTCAGGCATTTGCGCAACCCGGTCGAGTTCTGTGATGAAGCCCGCGGCGGAACCGTCGATGAGGTTGCCCACCTGCATGAGTGTCATGGAATCGTTTGAGGACATTTCTATTTCACCTTCGCCCTCGACGCCGATGAAGTCCGGATTACCGGCGTGACCGGCCTCCATGTACACCAGCGTGGAGTCACTCGTCGGGATGGCAATTGCCCATTCCACAAGGTGAATGGCCTTGGACTCATTCCACCAATCAATTTTAACGACGTAGCTACCGGAGTTCTGCGCGAAGGCTAGGCATACGTCCTTGCCATCCTTGACTTCGACGTTGCCGCGGAAATCTACAGCCACTCGGCTGTGCACGTTGGGAGAGCACCACACGGTGCCGTCGAGATCAGCGATGCTGTTGGCTTGCTCGGAGTTGCTTGCGCATGCGGTGAGTGCGAGGGCGCTGGTGAGCACGCCCACTGCAACAAAGCTATGTCTAAGAATTCTTACATGCATGGTGTTGCCTTCCTGAGAAACTGTGATTTGTGACTGGAACATACCTTAAACGGCACTGTTTCGTTGACGGTTCGCCTCGAGCTTGGAGTCGAGATAGCGCGCCTATTCCCTCTGGCGGCCGAAGTCGATAAACTCCAGACGCAGTAGCCCCACCTAACTCGGAGGAAAAATGAGGGCTAACAAGAAAGCGATGATGTCAAGTATCGCGACCGCAGTCGTTTTGCTCACCGCTGCGTGCGGGTCATCCGATACAGCCTCAGATGACGTCACTACTAAAAGCAAGTCAGGCAAAACAACTTCAGTCGCCTCTACCACTGAAGTGAAGATGATGACCTGGGAGGGAGCAGGAGAACGGGTTTACTTCGAATGGCTCAAGAAGGATGGTGAGTACGTCAAGAAGGGGGACCCGCTTTATTCCGTTGAGACCACCAAAAGTGTTGTTGATTTCGAGGCTGACGTCGCTGGCTATCTGACCATTACAGTTCCATCGTGTGAGGGGTCTTCATCATGTCCTGTTGGTACCGTACTTGGCACAATCACTCCGTAAGCTAGTTGAAGGCGTTTCAATTAACCAGGAACAACTCGGCAAACAAATTGACGAACTCGGTATGGATTCGATTGACAATGTTGAACTTGTTTCGGCAGTAACAGCCTGGTGGGACCGGAGGATTCCCGGTAAGTCTTGGGTGCTGGTGTCAGCTGGTTCAACTAACTATGACTGAATTTTCGTATGATGGTGGAGATAAGCGCTCCGATGACGAGTTGTGGGTCGAGGCACTCAAATTCATCAGTGAAAAAGGGAAGGTTGGAAATGCGAGTGCAGCGTCAGCAGAAACTAATGGGGGCCTTTGTTGTATCCGCGCTGCTACTGAGCGGGTGCAGTTTGGGATCCGCTGATTCTGCAAGCCCAGCGGCAGCCACGCCATCCGCAAATTCTGCGGCCCCTGAGGCGGCTGCGGCAGCGGTCGAGACCGCCGGGGACTTCAAGATTGGTGATACCGGTCCCGGTGGCGGGATCGTGTTCTATGACGCGGGCTCTGTTCAACCATGGGGTAGGTACCTGGAGGTTGCACCGGCGAAGTGGTCACGGGGAGATGACACGAGCGACTTGTATTGCGACGAGTTTGAAGAGGCTGTTGAATTGACCGTTGCGGAAGCCATCGAAGCGGGTGTGGCTGGTGCGGGGGAAAAAAGTGACTTGCTAAATCACTGTTCAAGATTCGTCTTTGAAGGAGACGACCCCAAGCAGCAGTGGTGTGGCGGTCCGGAATCAAATAATTGGAATTGGGATGTTGCTGGGACAAAGGAAGCGATAGGGGCGGGTGCGGCGAACACTGAGTTGATAGCTGCTGCCTGCGGGGCGGGTGCGGCGAACGCAGCGCGCGCCTATGGCGGTGGTGGGAAGACCGATTGGTTCTTGCCCGCCAAGGATGAGTTGAACGCTTTGCATGAGCAGCGAGACACCGTTGGCGGGTTTGGGGCCGATTTCTACTGGAGTTCCTCGCAGTACGATGCGGTCAACGCGTGGAACCAGTATTTCCCCGATGGGGATCAGTACAACTACAACGAGTTCACCGGCCGGGAAAATCCTCCGGCGTACGGCGTCCGTCCGGTCCGGGCCTTTTAACTATTCATTCATTCACCAATTGATCAACTTGTTTTTTGGTTTGTTGGTACGCGCAGACGGCCGGCTCGCATTCGGACCACTGGCTCGGTGCGGTCACTGAATGGCTGAGTCGAAGAAGGTCTTGGGGAAGGGCTCGTTGGCGAGCGTGTAGTGCCACCACTCCTCGGGAAGGTTCACGAAGCCAGCAGCCGCCATCACGGACACGAGCAGTTGCCGGTTGGCCCGCTGCTCTGCCGTGATGTCTGGACTTGCAGTCGCCGCGAGGGGGTCGAAGCAGTCAAAGCCGGTGCCCATGTCGATGGAGGTATCGGCAAATCTCTCGCCCACGGGTGCAGCGCAGTCGACGATGCGGTCACCTACGACCCACTGCGGGCTGGCCGCCGACCCGAGGGGCACGAGAGTGACATCGACTGTCGATCCGCGGCTATGCCCGCTCTTGTCCGCGATCAGGCCCAGCGGAAATAGCTGGTCCTTCGCCAGGCGTGGATAGAACTCACCGCGCGTGACATCGTCACCGGGGTCCTTCGCCCATTCCACGAAGTCGTTGACGGCCCGTTGCGGGCGGTAGCAGTCGTAGACCTTGAGCGAGTAGCCATTGGTCTTGACGACGGCCTGCACTTCTGCCAAGGCCTGCGCCGCTTCAGTGGTGAGCCAGCACTGGGGAGCGTTGTACCCGGTGACGGGCCGACCCAGGAAGTTGTGCTCCCCGTGATAGCGGATCTCCTGCACGATGTCGGGAGCAGCTTCGGATAAACGGGTGAACCCTGCGGGCAGCTGGGCCGTCTGACTACCGCATGCGGTTAGGGCGATTGCGGCCACTAATCCGAGCAGGGCCGAAATAATGGGTCGACTGCGCATAGGGCAATGTTAGGTTCAATGTGCTGTAACCGTCGACAGACTCGTAGCCGTGAAGGGCAGTGCTGACTGCACTGCCCAAACAAACACCGATAGGCCCCTGACTGGGCGAGATTCCTTGTGGTCCAGTGCACAAGCGGTTGTTAGGATTCGGGGGTGTCCGTTGTGCGAAAGACATTGATTGTTGCTGTGGCGATCATTGGCGCAGGCATTTTGATGATTATTGCTTTCCTTGCATTCCGCGCATGGACAACTAACGTCCACCAATCGAGCGTGGCTGCGTTTTACGCCACACCCGAGGACTTCAGTCAGATCCCTGGCACACTCCTTCGATGGGAACCGCTCGGTGTTGATGTCGCCGATGCCAAGGCGTATCGATTGCTTTATGTGACTGAAGACCAGCAGGGTAAACCCGCGGTGGCCGCGGGCATGGCATTTATTCCTGATAAGAAGGTCGATACTCCTCGACCCATGGTCGCATTTTTACAGGGAACCACAGGTCAAGGTGATGCTTGTGCTCCGTCGCGATCAGATGATCCGCTCCACGAGATTC
>CAJBZP010000147.1 GCA_903960135.1 uncultured Actinomycetes bacterium
TCATCGGTGGGCAGATGCGGAATGGACCACAATTGGCTATCAGTTCTACTGCGAGGGGTGCTCACCGATAGCGGGCCGAGCACTTCGAGAACGTCTTCGGGGCAAGAGGCCAGTATTGCGCCCTGCTCGCGAATGAGATTGTGACAACCGGCAGACATTGGTGAGGTGACCGGCCCAGGCACCGCCAGCACATGCCTGTTCAGCGCCATTGCCGCGTTCGCAGTGGACGTGGTACCAGATCGCACCGAGGCTTCAATAACCACCGTGGCTCGAGTCAGGGCGGCAATGATTCGGTTACGGCTCAGGAACCGATGCCGGCGCGCCCCCTGCCCCGGTGGTGACTCACTGACAACCACTCCCGAATCAGCGATCCGAGCGATGAGGCCCTCATGGGCTCTCGGGTAAGCCACGTCAACCCCACTGGCTAAGACACAGACAGTCACACCACTTGCCTCAAGCGCACCTCGGTGAGCCGCCGCATCAATCCCGTAGGCGCCACCTGAAACCACCGTCCAACCCGCATCAGCGAAAGTCGCACACCAGTCGCGACAGACGGATTCACCGTAATTAGTAGAGGCTCTGGCGCCAACCACGGCTAACGATCGCAATGCGACGAGCCGAAGGCCGGCAGCACCTTGCACCCAAAGCGCAAACGGGGCCGCATCGCCTAGATCATCAAGTTGGGTGGGCCAGGTGGTCGCGCCCCGGGTGATGAGCTGAGCACCGATGCGCTGGCATTTTTCCCGGGCCGCCTGCGGGTCAGCGAGCCCAAGGCGCGCATAGAGTCCTGCTGCATCGCGCAGGCCGGACTTACGCGATTTGATGGCCGCAACAGTTGCCACCGGGCCGTGTTTACGCACATAGGCACCGAGTACTTGATCGCCCGGTTCACCCAGATGGGCCAGACAAATCAAGGCATCGGCCGCGCTCTCAGTCATCCTTCGGCCCGCCGTCCGCACCACGCAGCCCCAGTGCCATCGCAATGTGCTCGCGCCCTGGTTCATCAGCTTCCAATAAGTCGGCAAGGGTCCACGCGACGCGCACCACTCGATCGGCTCCCCGCAGACTTAATCCCCCGCGTTCGGCTTCAATAAGTAATGCGCAGCCATCCGGGTCTGGGGCCCAGTGTCGACGTAACTCACCGGCTGGCAGGTGTGCATTAAGGGACCACGGCAACCCGACGTAGCGGGTGGCCGCGCG
Source organism: uncultured Actinomycetes bacterium (assembly GCA_903960135.1). Taxonomy (GTDB): domain Bacteria; phylum Actinomycetota; class Actinomycetes; order S36-B12; family S36-B12. The sequence continues at coordinate 1,201 of CAJBZP010000147.1, forward strand.
GGTTCGAGCCAAACCGACACGGTTGGCGATCTGCGCGCTCCCCTCCGCCGATGCGGTGGCCAGCTCACCCATTGTCGGCCGCAGCACCTCCAGTCGAATATCGATGCGATCACGAAGTGGCCCGGACAATCGTTCGCTGTATCGACGTTTCGCCATCGCCGTGCACCTGCAGGATGCGCCTTTGCCAACACCATGTCCGCAAGGACAGGGGTTGGCCGCAATTACCAGCTGAAACCTCGCTGGCAGCTCCACACTTTCGGCCGCTCGCATGATTCTTACTACTCCGGACTCCATCGGTTGCCTTAGGCCCTCCAAGCTTGGGCGGGTGAACTCTGGGGCCTCGTCCAAAAAGAGCACCCCACCGTGCGCCAGAGTCAGTGCACCTGGGATGGCGCGGTGCCCGCGCACCGTTCCGAGGAGCGCGGTTGCTGACGCGGAGTGGTGCGGTGCTTGGAATGGTGGCCGCCGAACCAACCCGGCCCCGGGCGGTAACCGGCCGGCTACCGCGTGAATGGCAGTGACATCAATTGCGGTCTGCTCATCGAGATCTGGCAATATCGTTGGCAACCGCTCCGCCAGCATGGTCTTGCCCACCCCGGGTGGCCCGAGGAGGGAGAGGTGGTGCCCGCCCGCGGCGGCGACTTCGAGAGCGAACCTGCCATGGACATGACCGCGCAGATCTTCCATGTCAATGATCGAAGGCGCAGCGGTGACATCTTCTGCATCCGGTATGGCATCTGGGCTGGATTCACCTCTCAGCACCGACACTAAATGCGCGAGATCACGAATGACAACAACTTCTACACCTGGTACTACTGCTACCTGACGGGCACTGCCCGGTGCCACATATACCCGGCTGATGCCACATCGTTGGGCCGCGATAGCCGCAGGCAAGGCGGCCCGAAATGGCCGCAAATCGCCATCCAAACCCAACTCACCGATAAAAGTTGCATCGCGCGCAGACCCCGCGGGGATCTGCTCAGTCGCCAGCAAGACACCGACCGCGATCGGCAGATCCAAGCTGGTGCCGTGCTTGGGGATATCAGCCGGTGATAGGCCGATGGTTACCCGAGCCGCGGGCCACTTGCACCCGGCGTTGCCAATTGCCGAGCGCACGCGCCATTTCGATTCGCCGACAGCCGCGTCCGCTAATCCGATCACCCCTACGCTCGGCAGGCCTGCGGCTACTTCGACTTCAACGTTAATAACTAGACCGGCAACACCAAAGACGACCACGCCACTAACCTGCGCGACCACGGTCACTCAACTCCGCGCAGGTGCTTGATATTCGGCGCACCGATGGAGCCCTGCACAATCCCGATGACGTCAATGCGCACCAGTGGGGCATAAATCTGGTGGACCTCCAGCCACTTGGTGGCCAATTGGCGTAAGCGTCGTAACTTGCGCTGGGTGATCGCTTCGAATGGGCTGCCAAATGCCTCACTGCTTCGAGTCTTCACCTCGCAGACCACCAACGTATTGCCGTCACTTGCAACGATGTCGATCTCACCCGCATCGCAGCGCCAATTTCGCTCAATCACATTCATCCCAAGACCACTTAAATAGCGCGCAGCTACCTCTTCGCCGTATTGGCCAAGTGCGTCTTTTCGCAGCATCAGCACCACCCCCTGCGCGCACTCTCGCGGGTGTCGCAGGTGACCGCCAGCGCATCAACTCCTGCTGTGGACGGGGACTGCGAAGTTGATCCACTGGGGATAAGCGCTAGTTAAAGCCTTCGAGGGTCACTTCGTCAGGGTCTGATTTTGACTTCCCGCACCGATGTTCACCTAGGATCACTGAAGGTTCTGGGCGTCGGTGGCGAGCACCCGCGACACGTGTTGGTAAATCGCTCTCGTCACCGCTGGTGTCACTGGGAAAGTTGCCCGCCACTCCAGAAATTCTTCGGCTAACTGTTTCGGCAGCGGGAGCACACGCCACGACGATGCCGTTTTCGTGCCTGCAATACACCTTGAAGACCCTCGGCCAATACCCCGACCTAGCCACAGCCATCTCCACCATGCGCTCAATCGCTTACGACCTCGTCAAAAGCCGACCAGCCCAAGAAAATGTCATCGGCGAACTTGAATCGATGCTCAGAGCCGGCTAAGCAGATCACCCTTCAGGCCAGGAGTCCCGCGAGACATAAACAACTGGCCCCAAACCAACAGCGGTCAGGGGCCAGAGCAGGGTTTAAACACCCCACCTAGTGGTAGGCAAGGGTGCTACTCCTCATTACCCTCAAAGCAAAACAGGACCCCGAAGCACAAACGGGGGTTCGCGGTTTGGGGTGCCACCGATACCCCGCCGAGACCGGCTGCACCGGGCCGCACCCAACCAACACCGAGACCGAGCCGATCAGTTGACGCGGCACTAACTGGCGTAGGAATATCAATACTTGGCATCTAGTACTCCAATCTTCTCGTTGTGATCTTTACCGGCGTGAACTTCTTCGTTGAGTCGGGTTGCTACTCTTCATTGCCCTCAAAGCATGCAACACAAGCACCACAACAGATAACATTAATATCCAGGGTGCCATTGATCCCCGCACCCCCGATCCCACCCGCACCCTGGCGCACCCAACCAACGCCGAGAACCAACCGCTCACTAGCCACCGAACTAACCGGGGCACTAACTTCCACACTAGGCATTTAAATGTCCTTTCCGAAGGGGTAGCGGCCCGCAGGTGAGCCCCAACCAAAGGGGA
>CAJBZP010000148.1 GCA_903960135.1 uncultured Actinomycetes bacterium
ACTGACCCTTCGGTCAGAGCGGGCATTCCGTCAACCAGCACGTTCGACGGCGGCATCCAAGGATCAACCACGATGGGTATGCAGGGGGCCGGCATCGGGACCCCCATGGCGGCCGCCGTCTCGATTATTACCTCAGGGTTCAAGGGCGAGTGGCACAAGATGAAGCCGGTGATATTAACGAAGGGGATAATGTCGAAAATGGTTCCGACCGGTAGATCATTGGCGAAAACCCCGGTCGGCTCTACCACCAAGAATCCGGGCGCATCGCCCATATCGCATTCCATCATCGTCCCAAGGACGGCAAGTGGGCCTGGCATGGGCAGATTCTAAGCACTTTGCGGTTCGGGCGCACCCTCGCCTGCGGAATTTGTAGAACCCCAAAATTTGCCTCCTGGATGCTCCTGGGTAACCCGAAACAACCTGTTTTAGTGGCCGCGAACCGGCTGCACCGGGGGCCAGCAACGCACGGGCGCCGATGATACCCCCGGGTACCCCCAAATTTGGGATTTCATTTTGCGTGTCTGGAAATTTCGGTACAATCGCGACACTGTCCCCTGCTAACCCACAGACACCAACTGATTGGATGAAACCCGATGCCCACTTATCTATCCCCTGGCGTCTACGTCGAGGAAGTACCAGCGGCGACCGCTCCGATCTCTGGGGTCGGGACCGCAATCGCAGGATTCGTTGGGTTCGCCCCAATGGGGCCGCTCAATGCGCCGACCATGGTTACCAACTGGCAGCAGTACGTCTCCGCCTTTGGTGAGTTCACCGAGGAGTTCGCGCTGGCCAAAGCGGTCTATGGTTTCTTCAACAATGGCGGCGGTCGCGCATACATCGTTCGTATTCCTTATCCAGCTGATGGCGATGCACCATCGCCCGCGCTGCCAGTGGCGGCGCTGCCGACTTCTGCTGCCAAGGATGCTCCCGCCCTCACGTTCCGGGCACTAGACGCAAATGCCGGCGAGATCACAGTTGCAACCACTGCCCCATCCGGTGACAAGCCGGCACCGGGATCCTTCGATGTCACCGTTTCAGTTGCTGGCACTTTGGCCGAGAACTACACGGGAGCAACGCTGGGCCCAGGCGCAACGAACGTGGCCACCATGATCAACACAGCTTCCAAGGTGATTCGCATCGACGAGCCAACTCTCGATTCGGCCACCATTGCAACCGGTATCGCACCTACCTCGATCACGCTCGCCGTGGCAGGAAACGTCCCGGTCGTAAGCGTCAACCCGACCGAAGTCATTGGTGACACGGCGCAGCGCTCGGGTTTCTCCAGCTTCGAAATGTTCGAAGAGATCACGATGGTGCTCGCCCCTGACCTTGTCATGGCGCACCGCAATGGCCTCATCGACACCGCAGGGGTCACCGCTGTGCAGACAGCTCTGATCGGGCACTGCGAGCTAATGGGCAACCGCATGGCAATCCTCGATACGCCGGCCGGGCTCAATGCGCAGCAGGTGTCCGACTGGCGCATGAATGTCACCGGCTACGACTCAAAGTTTGCCGTCACCTACTGGCCTTGGGTTACCATCCTTGACCCAGCTGTCGGTCACAACGTTGACTTCCCACCAAGTGGTCACATCGCCGGTTTGTGGAGCAACAACGACAACACTCGCGGCGTGTTCAAGGCACCGGCAAATGAGGTGCTCCAAGGGGTGGTCGGCGTCGAAATTAACGCGACCCGTGGTGAGACCGACCTGCTGAACCCAGAAGGCATTAACGCAATCAAGGCCTTCCCGGGGCGCGGTATTCGGGTTTGGGGAGCACGTACCCTCTCCAGTGATGCAGAGTGGCGATACATCAACGTTCGCCGCTACTTCAACTACCTTGAAGAGTCGATCCTGCAAGGTACGCAATGGTGCGTATTCGAGCCAAACGACGACCGCCTCTGGGGCCGTATCCGTCGGACGATTTCCGCATTCTTGGTCAACGAATGGCGCAGTGGCGCCCTATTCGGTGCCAAGCCCGAGCAGGCGTTCTTCGTCAAGTGCGACGGCACGAATAACACCGCCGAGTCAATTGACGCCGGAATGGTGATCGTCGAAATTGGTGTGGCTCCTGTTAAGCCTGCCGAGTTTGTCATCTTCCGCATCGCCCAGTTCTCCGGTGGAACTTCCATCAGCGACTGATTCATCCCCCACAGTTACCCGAAAGGAGTAAATTCTCATGTCACTAACCGCAGGTGATGCCTTAACCGCTTATTCGTTCGAATTCTCGATCGATGGTCAGACAATCCCCAACGTGGTGGAAGTAAATAACATCACAAAGGGCACCTCAACCATTGAAACGCAATCGATGACCCCAAGTGGGCAGTATGTGCTCGCGCAGATGCTCGGCCCGCGTCAAAGTGGCACTCTAACTCTGACCGTGTTGAACACGGGTGATCAGAATGTGACCACTTGGATGATGCAGGGCATCAACGGCGACTTTGCTGGTGCCCGGAAGACCGGAACCTTGGTTTACAAGGACACCATGGGTAAGCCGGTGCTCACGACGACATTCTCAGATGTCATGGTTACCAATGTTAACTACGGAGATATCAAGGCTGGAAGCGCCGCCTACATCTCCATGGTTATCACCATGACATTCAGTGAGATGACGACAACCGCCTGATGACTATTTGTAAAAAATGACTGCACCGACACAAGAGTTCCAAACAACCTTCGAGTTTGTGCTCCCACGCGGGTATGTAGACCAAAAGGGAACAATTCACCGCGAAGGCACTATGAGGTTGGCAACAGCAAGGGATGAGCTGCTGCCTCTCTTAGATCCGAAGGTGCGCGAGAACGAGGCATTCTTGTCGCTCGTGCTCTTGGCTCGGGTAGTGACCCGCTTGGGTACGTTGCCCACAATCGATGACCAAGTCATCGGGGG
>CAJBZP010000149.1 GCA_903960135.1 uncultured Actinomycetes bacterium
GGGGCTAAAGTGCCGGCAAAGATCTGCCAAGCCAGCAGTGATTTCGCGACCAAGCTCAGCACTATGTAACTGCGCTCCCCGGCCAGGTAGTTCGCCCAACGCCCCACCTTCTTGTACTGCAGCCATTGCACCAGCGCAAAGATATTGAAGAAGATGAAAAGCGAAATGATGATGCCGTAGACAAATGCCGGCGGTGAAAGCTCACCGGGGGCTCCGGGTGAAACAACGTAGATGAGGATGGCCAACCACGGCACGATGCCCGCGATGCAGCCGAAGATGAATGGCATCCAGCCACCGGAGCCTGGAGTCTCGTACTTCTCTTGCAGCCAGCCGAACAAGATCATCGAGGCGTTAACGCCGAAGATCGCAAGCAAGGCGGCCGCGTCAGAGATACCGCAAATCTGGGCGATCAGCACGATCATCACCGATGAGCTGATCGAATACTCAACCCACCTGAAATAGTTGCGCTGATGGGCCAGCCCATTGGCGTACCTGCTGTAGAACATTGGGCTCGCTACCAAAAAATGGAACAGCGCCGAGAGGCCGAAGAACAACGCGACACCCCAGCCGACCCGTGAATCGAATAGCACCGTTGGATCACCAAGCGGGCTTCCGGGCGGGCCGGTCATGTAGGTCGCCGTCACCGGCAGCACGAAGTCGTTGGTCAGTGCCAGGACGGCAATCATCTGCAGCAGATGCGCAAAGCCCGCGATGACATTGAGTCGACGCAATTTGCGGAGTTGGTCAGGTGCGACCGGGATTTCGGCGGCGGTGGCCGTGGCTGTTGACATACTGGAGTCTCCCACTTGCGGCCCGATCTGGCGATTTGGCGCACCGACTAGTGGAAATCGCCGTTGGCTAGTAGAAATGCGCAATGGCGCCCCAATGTCTCACCCCCGCCGAAATAGCCGAATTGAGGCGAACCCTGCCCGCTTGGCAGGTCACCGAAGGCCAACTTGTTCGCGAAATCCAAGCGCCAACCTTCGCGATTGCGATCAAGTGGGTGGTAGCGATCGCCCAGGCCGCCGAGGAAATGGACCACCATCCCGACATAGATATCCGCTGGCGCACTTTGCGGATAGCGCTGATCACGCACAGCACTGGCTGCCTAACAGCACTCGATGTCGACCTAGCTCACCGCATTGACGCCATAATGTGCTCGTGAATGACGTCGAGATCCGGTTTCTGCGCGTAGATGAGGCGCATATTCTCACCGACTTGGTGACCGACGCCTACGGCACCTCCTACGACGCCGCTTGGGTTTATGACCCCGACGAGATCGCTAGGCGCATCGACGCAGGCTCACTGATCAGCACCATCGGGCTGCTTCCGGATGGCACCGTCGCCGGGCATATGGCACTGATGCGCGAGGAACCTGATGCGCCAGTTCTGCACGCCGGGGTTGCCGTTGTCACCGAAGCCGCCCGTGGCCATCACCTATTTACTTCCCTGAAGCAATATGCCGCGCTCTGGGCCAAAGGTGAGGGGGTCTTAGGTATTTTCAGCGAGGCAACTGCTGCGCATCCATATAGCCAGAAAGCCAACATCGATCTCGGGGCCCATGAAACTGGATTTCTACTCGGCTGGATCCCCGGCACCGTTAGCAATAATGCGGCACTAGCACAAGATGCTCGTCGTCAATCGGTTGCGCTGTTCTACCTAAAGGAGAACGACGGGCATGATCGTCCTATCTATGCTCCGGCGCGCCATCGCAATATCATCAACGACATTGTGACCACCACCGGGCTGCGCGGCCGCATGATGACAGCAGATGCTTACGGTGAGAGCCAGATCGACGAATCAACCGCAATTGTCATTACTCAAAAAGACGATCACAATCTCTCGATCATTACGGCACAGCAAC
>CAJBZP010000150.1 GCA_903960135.1 uncultured Actinomycetes bacterium
GCCGGGTTACCCATCTGCTCTATTCGCCCAGCATTCATGATAGCCACGGTGTCGGCCATCGTCATGGCCTCTTCTTGATCATGCGTTACATGCACAAACGTGGTGCCGACCTCATTTTGAATGCGTTTCAGTTCAATTTGCATCTGCCGCCGTAATTTCAAGTCCAAGGCACCAAGGGGTTCGTCCAGAAGTAAGACATCCGGCTCATTTATCAATGCGCGAGCAACCGCCACCCGCTGCTGCTGGCCACCTGACAGCTGGGTTGGTTTCCGCCTGGCCATGGCGCTTAGTTCGACCAACTCCAGCATTTGATTGACTGGGGTCTTCACATCCTTAATTCCCCGGCGACGCAGCCCAAAGGCCACATTCTCGAAGATATCTAGATGTGGGAATAAGGCGTAGGACTGAAACACCGTATTGACCGGACGCTGAAAGGCCCGCAGGTTGGTGATGTCCTGTGCGCCGATTTTGATAGTGCCGGCCGTCGGATCCTCCAAGCCCGCCACCATTCGCAAGGTGGTGGTCTTGCCGCAGCCGGATGCACCGAGGAGCGCGAAAAACGAGCCAGCGGGGATAGTCAATGTGAGGTCATCGACCGCAGCAACATCGCCGAACTTCTTGGTGAGATTTAGCAGGTGCAGATCCTCGACCTGCCGAAGGGCCCCAGCCACGTCGCTAGTTGCCGATCGCGGTCTGGAATTCGCGCTCGTACTTGTCGCCCTCTTCAGGAGTCAGTGCCTTGAATACATAGGTGCGATCAAGGGTGGCGGCGGACGGGAAAATGAACTCACTGGCGGCTAGCGCCGGATCGATCTTCTCCATTTCGGCCTTCGCCCCTTCAACCGGGCAGATGTAATTCACGTACGCGGCAACCTCGGCCGCGACCTTCGGATCGTAGTAGTAGTTCATGATGAGTTCGGCGTTCTTCTTGTGTGCAGCGAGGGCCGGGATGAGCATATTGTCGGTCCAGAGCATGCCACCTGACTCCGGGATCTCGAAGCCGAATTCCTCGCCGAGGGCGAATAGGTCACCCGACCAACCAATCACCGCGACAACATCACCTGACTCTAAGGAGGCGATGTAGTCATTACCTGTCACCTGGCGTATCTGCCCGCTGTCGACTTGCTGCGCAAGTGCCTCAATGGCCTGACTGAACTGATCGTCGGTGAAATTCGCCGGGTCATTGCCCTGCCACGCCATGATGCAGCCCATGGTGTCGCGCATCTCGGACAACACCGTGATGCGGCCTTTCAACTTTGGGTCAAATAACTGATCAAGGGTGGTGATTTTGTCGGTTCCCAAGGTTTCCTTGACAGCCAACTTGTTAAAGCCAAGGCCACCAAAGCCTGACTGCCACGGTAGTGAGTAGTCGCGGGGCTGATCGAATGCGACATCGGCCAGTCTCGGGATCAGGTTCTTGCCATTTGGGATCAGGGCCTTATCAAGTTTTTGCGCGTAACCATTTTGAATCCAAAGCGCTGCCATCCAGTCGGTTAGCACCACGAGGTCGCGACCGATGTCTTGGCCCTGCTCTAGCTGGGTACGCACTTTGGCGTAGAACTCATTGTTGTCGTTCACATCTTCGGTGTAGGTAACCGCTATCCCGTTAGCATCTTGGAAAGCCTTCAGGGTTGGGTACTCACCCGTGTCGTCGTTGATATCTAAGTAAAGGGGCCAGTTGGACCAGTTGGCCGTCTTTTCGGTATCCGAGAGGTCCGCGGCAGTAGCGGCCGACGGCGCACCGGTTGCGGTGCCGGCGTCGCTCCCCGATGCACCGCATGCGGTGGCCACCATCGCGACCCCGCCGATCCCCGCAGCCTGAAGTACCCGACGACGTGACAATGAGCTCTTGGCCAGCTCGACGATCCCCGCAGCGGCCTCGGATA
>CAJBZP010000151.1 GCA_903960135.1 uncultured Actinomycetes bacterium
CAACGCTGATTACGGTGCCAGCCGGCACTTTTACCTCGTCACGCTCTACCGGTGCGAAGGTGCCGATGGACGAAATTATGCCGATCTTGACAACCGCATCCTGGTCACCGGGGGCGACCACCGAAAGTACCCGCGCACCCGCACCCGGTAAAACACCCGGCACATAAACGGTTCTTGCCGGCGGGGCCGCAGGCGCGATCCAATCGGCACCAACCGACTTCAGTCCCAACATCTGCTGGTCATCGATTGCCGCACCAATTCGACCGGTGCGCGCAATCACATGAAATGCCGTGCTCTTCTCACCAGGGGTGAGGGCATCAAGGCGAACCACCAGTCGGGATCCAGGTGGCACCACTAGTCCGCGGCCGCCAGGTGCATCAAGTAAGCCAGCGGTCCCGTAAATCAAGACATCGACCACGGCCGCATTGTCATCCGGATTAACCAGGACTACCCGGGTCTGCCGCCCAGCTACCGAACCACCACCCACGAACCAGAACTGCGATGCGGCCGGCGCGCATGCGGTACTAGCCAGACCGCGACCGGTGCCGCGCGGGTCGCGCCCCCACTGATCGGCAACGAAACCAGGTGCCAATGAGCCCAGCGCCACCGCACGGATGGGCGGCAGCTTCTCGCCAAAGGCGTCAATTTGCGCCTGCCCACCGGGGCCCACGATGGACGCTTCGGCTGATTCCTTGCCCGGCAAGGTCTCCAGCCGCGCACTGCCTGACCCGGATTCCTGGCCGGGCTGGCCGGGCACGACCGCGGCCGTAACGCGAACGCCTAGCTCGGCATTTGCCCCCGGCTCCGGGCAAATCAGCACCGATGACTCGATCGGCTCAATCGCAAGCGGCGCCGGCGCCCCGACCGGGGTGCGCAGTTGAATGAACCAGCCGCTGGCAACCACCAAGGCGGTAAGTGCAATGACGATGACCAAGATCCGAGCAGCACCAAGCCTCTTCATCGGATCACCACATTTCCCTGGCGCACTTGATTGCTCTGGCTGCCTTGACCCAGGTCATCATTACCCAGGTCATCGTTACCCAGGTCATCGTTACCCAGGTCATCGTCGTCTGGATCCGGATCCTGACGCTGCCTAGCTGGCAGTGCGAGCACCACCAGGATGAATAAGACGATGAACTGCAGCCATAACCAACGCGTTCGCGGGCCTTGATCGAACGAAATAACCACGTTGCCACTGCTCGCCGGAGCGGTGAATCCCTGGGACCAGGAAAGCTGGCCGGTCGGCACCAGCGCGGCGAGTTCTTCCTGCACCGTGCCAGCGGGGTCGACGACACCCGCGCGCCAGCCCGGTGCTGCTACCGCTCCGACAACAAGCTCACGACCAACTGGTCCGGCTGGGATCACCTGGTCCAAATACGGGTCGATTCCAACCCAGGTTGCACCCGCGGGTGCGACCACCACATCCAATGCCGATTGGGCCTGCCCATCAACTAACCGGGCCCGCGAGGTTACCCCCGCGATCCGCCAGAGGACTTCACCGCTGGCACTTGATAGTCGCCTTAGCCCAGGTTCGCCATCCAAAATGGGGATTAACGACTTTGAGGTGCCGGCCGCCAGGAGCACGTAGCGCACGCCGTAGCCGGCGAGCCCGGAAACCTCATCGCCGCCTCGGCCCGATGCCAACCCGGCCACCAACGGGTCAATCGCCGCCCAGACCGCACCGGGCGGGCCAGCGTCCGCGGCTCCTAGCGTCGGCCCGGCCCCATTGACGAGGGTGTACTGCACCGCACCATCGCGATCTTGGCGCAGCACCAAAGTTCGCGGTGCCTGACCACCAAGGGCATCGGCTTCTACGAAGGCCGGTACCGCTGCCAATTGTCCTTTGCGCAGCTGGCCATCGGCCACGGCGAACCAATAGAACGCCGACAGCACCGGGGCCGCGGCAGCAATCAGCACAACGAAAACGATGAAGGGTTGGCCAATATTGAAGCTAACCCCAACCATTCGTTCACGAAGTCCGTCCGTAGCGATACTCGCTGCCAGGATCAACGCGGCACTGAAGACCAAAGTCGCGCCACCAGGCCAGGTCCGAATCGCCGCAACCGAGTCCACCGGTGTCACCGAAATAAGTGTCTGCAGCACCCCGATTAGCAATGCGCTACCAGCCAGTACCCAGCAGGCCAAGATGTAGGGCGCTCGATTGGTGCGCAGTAATGCGGCAAACCCCGCAATGAGAATCCCCACGGTGACCCAAAGCGGTGTCATGCCCGGACCACCCGGGTGGAGCAGCAAAACATCGACGGCAGTCACGGTTGGATCACTGAGCGCGGTGCTCTCGATACCTGGCTGAAGGAAGAATTCAGCGGGGTGGGTGAAAAGGCCGATGGACCATGGCAGCAGCAGGGCAATCGGTGCGAGAACCGCGAGCGCGAGTCGGCGAATGATCGGCCAAGAGCTTTCACCCACGCGAAGTGCCAGTCGCACGCTGTAGGCGATGGCAAACACGAAGGCAATGAGCCAGGTAAATGGCAGCACCGCCACCAATGCCGCAAGAAGAAGAGCGGTACCTGCCGCACGCCGGAAGGTACCGCGACTACCAACAATACGAACAACTGATCGCACCACAAATGGCAGCAAGATGGCGGCGATCACGGTGCCGATGCGACCACTTGACAGCGCGCCCGTCAGCGCCGGAATCAACGCGTACGTAGCGCCCGCCCAGATGCGAACGGCCCGGCCCGACACCAGGCCGCGGGATGCAAAGTACATACTCCAGGCCGCAAATGGCACACCGAGCACCACAATGACCGTGACCGCAAGCTGGGCCTTGCCCAATAGCAAAACCGACAAGGCGAAGACCAGCATCAAATACGGCGCCGCCGGGGTTATCGAGCCAGGCCCAATATTGTGCCAAGCCTCACTGTATGAGCCCCAAAGATCACCGGCACCGGGCAGGCTCGGCAATAGCGCGCCGCCTTGCAGCACGCCCTCACCCCACCACAGCGTGCGCATCGCTATCAAGGCAAAAATCGTCAGTACCGCGATGAAGAAGACACTTGGCCTGACCAAGATCCGCCGGAGCAGACCGGGGCCGGTTGAGTCCAGGTACGCAGCATCGTCATCAACGGGACCAGAATCAATAGCGCTGACCGAAGCACTTAGTGCCGAACTGCTCGTTGTCGCCATGCCCGCAACCAATTCGAGGCCCTGCCGTGCCTGTGCCCAAATACTTGGCCTTAGTGCACGTATAACCGAGTAGGGCTCGATCGCGGTCCGAGCACTTAATCGCCGGGACGCACGAAGACGCCCAGGGTGCAGGGCCACATCCAGCACCGCACCAACTTCATCGCGGGCGGCATCGAAATCCTTACCGAGCAGGTACAACACGGACCGCACCGCGCTGACGATCAGCAGGCGCAGGGCCAGAAACGGGCCGGCGAAGGTGGAGGTGTGGGCAAGTAGTACGTGTACCGCGGCTTCGCGGTCTATGCGATGGGGGCGCGGCGCGAAATCATCGGCTCGGCGCCCATGCGCTGCCGCCTCGCGATGGTGCAGCACCGCATCTGTTGCAATAAGAACCCGCTCACCGGCTAGGTGCGCGCGCCAGCAGAAGTCCACATCATCACGAAATAGCGGCAGCGCCCGATCGAAGCCATCAAGTCGCTGCCAAACTTCGCGCCGAACCAACATGCCAGCCGAGCTGACCGCGAGTACATCGCGCACGCCATCGTGTTGCCCTTGGTCATGTTCTCTTCGCTCGAGGCCGGTATATCGTCGCCCCGAGCTGGTGATGCTCACTCCGACTTCCAGCAGCAGCCGACGATCATGCCAGCCGAGGATTTTCGGTCCGAGAATGGCCGCGCTCGGATTATCGTCAGCGGTATTCAACAGTGCCTCTAAGCAGGCGGGGTCGGCGGCGCTGTCATCGTGCAGCAACCACAACCATTCAACTAGTTCTTCTACGGGTTCTGCGCTCGGAGCGAGTTGCACGCGGCCAACGTGGGCGACGCCCGCGCGCACCGCATCACCGAAACCTTGGTGCGAGTCACCGTCAACCACCCGATCTGCGCCAAATGCCGAGCGCAGTTGCGCCAGACTGCCATCGGTGGATCCGGTATCTACCCCGACCACGGCATCGGGTGGGCGGGTCTGCCCGGCCAAGGTGGTCAGGGCTGCCGGGAGCCAGACCGCGCCATCGTGGCTGACAAGAATCGCGGTTACATGGTGGTAGCGCCTGGGCAATAAGGGCGCGGGCGAGACTTCGAAATCATCTTCCATGCTGAACCACTCGGTGGTCAGTTCATCTGGCGCGCCCGGAGCTAACTCATCAGCAGATTGGGCGTCCGCTAATCGGGAGTCCGCGAATTGGTTATCTTCCACCCGGCCCGACACCTACCCACTGTAACCGGCTTACCACCTGCGCGAACTGGCACAAAGTGCAGACCGGTTAAACGGCCCGCTTCTTCAAGCGCCGGCGCTCACGCTCGGACAGCCCACCCCAGATACCAAAACGCTCATCTTGGGCGAGGGCATACTCCAGGCACTCAACCCGCACCTCACAGGAAAGGCAGACTTTCTTGGCTTCCCGGGTGCTTCCGCCTTTTTCGGGGAAAAAAGCCTCCGGGTCGGTCTGCGCGCAAAGCGCATGACCTTGCCATGCCAACTCTTCTATGTCAGACAGTGGCACCAACACCATGTCAGCCACGCGAAGGACCTCCTCAGTTAACGCTGCTTTGCCGATAATTCACTTGTGCTACTTGGGAGTATTACACCGGTGTCATTTACATAAGTCAAGTGAGATACCGACATATCGGGCAAGTAAGTGCCAATAATCACGTTAAGAAGTGAACTTTTTCTAGAATTTCCGAGATTTGTCCCCCGGGTGGGGACGCAATCGGTAAGCCGGCGTCCACTTGTTTCACCGAGCTCGAAGTCACCTGCAAAGATGCGCGCATGCGAGTTACCGCACTGGCCGGCGGAATCGGCGGTTCTAGATTCATCCGTGGGCTTCGGGCCCAACTGGCCACCACCCACCCCGATGGGTCCGGCGGCACCACCGCCGAAATCACGGTGATCGGCAATACCGGTGACGACATCTGGGTGCACGGCCTGCGGGTGTGCCCAGACCTCGACACCGTGATGTACACCCTCGGCGGTGGCATCAGCGCAGAGCGTGGTTGGGGCCGCGAGGGTGAAACTTTTACGGCCAAAGCCGAATTGGCAAGTTACGGTGTTGAACCAACCTGGTTTGGCCTAGGCGACAAGGACATCGCCACCCACTTAGTGCGCACCGCATCACTGGCGGCCGGCTATTCACTGACCGAAGTCACCGCGGCGCTATGCGCACGCTGGCAACCTGGCGTGATCTTGCTGCCGATGAGCGATGATCGCGCCGAGACTCATGTCGTCGTAGATGACCCAAGCGGTGCGATGGATGACAACGGCCGCCCAATGCAAATCGCCATTCACTTTCAGGAGTGGTGGATCAAATACCGGGCGACTTTGCCGGCACATTCATTTGCGATCATCGGCATCGAATCCGCCAAGCCCGCACCCGGAGTCATCGAGGCGATCGAAAATGCCGACTTGATAATTTTCCCGCCGAGCAATCCGGTGGTTTCAATCGGCACGATCTTGGCGGTGCCCGGGATCGCTTCGGCGATCCGGTCAGCTGCCGCACCGGTTGTTGGGGTCTCCCCCATCGTTGGTGGGGCTCCAGTACGCGGTATGGCCGATGCCTGCCTGCAGGCAATCGGTATCGAGACTTCCGCTGCCGCGGTGGCCGCTCACTACGGTGCACGTACCGATGGTGGCTTACTCGATGTCTGGCTCGTCGATGAGCAAGACGCCGCCTCGGTAGAAACCATTTGCGCTCACGGTATTGCCTGTCGGGCCATCCCATTGATGATGACCGACGTTGCTGCCACCGCTTCGATGGCAGCCGAGTGCATGCTGTCGGTTAACAACTGAGATGAGTGCACCGCCAGCCGGGCTCCAAATCACCACCGTCTTGGGTATCGGACCGGTCACATCGGGAGCTGATCTTTGTGCACTGATAACCGCGACGAAAATTCACTGGCCTGACGGATCCACCGGGTTCCGCGACGGTGACATCGTCGTCGTGACCAGCAAAATCGTTGCCAAAGCCGAAGGGCGCGTAGTAGTGGCGCAGTCACGCGATGAAGCAATCACACGTGAGACCGTGCGCGTTGTCGCAACCAAATCCACTCCGCGTGGCACCACCCGAATTGTGCAGACCCAACATGGCCTTGTGATGGCGGCCGCCGGGGTAGATGCCAGCAATGTCGAGGCCGGCCACGTGGTGCTCCTGCCAGTGGATCCAGACGCCTCGGCACGCGAGCTCCTTGCTCAGCTTCGAACCACCACCGGGCAGGCCCTCGGCGTGATCATCACCGACACCATGGGGCGGCCTTGGCGACTAGGTGTGACCGATGTCGCGATTGGTGCGGCCGGCATTTTGGTCCTGGATGATCACACCGGACGCGTCGATGGCTTCGGCCGCACCTTGGAGATGACGATGATCGCCATTGCTGATGAAATCGCAGCAGCGGCCGACCTAGTCAAAGGCAAAATCGATGGCAGTCCGATCGCCGTGGTGCGTGGGCTGGGTCAATTCGTCACCGCCGACTCCGGCCCTGGCGCAAGTGCTGTGGTTCGACCACTCGACGAGGATCTCTTCCCACTCGGCACCGCCGAAGCCATCCAGCAGGGCCGAGCGACCGCCGCCAAGAACCGACGAACACTTAGGCAGTTCAGCGACGTGGCGGTTGACGACGACCTAATCGCCCGAGCGATTGCCGCAGCGATCACGGCTCCCGCACCGCACCACACCACGCCCTGGCGCTTTCTTGCTCTTCGCGATGAGCCGATCCGCGCCAAGCTGCTGGATGCGATGCGCGAACGGTGGATCGCCGATCTGCAAGCTACCCCGAATGCCCACCCGGATTCGATCAACAAGCGCATCGAGCGCGGCAATATCTTGTATGACGCGCCGGTTGTCGTGCTCGGATTCATCGACCTAGGCGCCGGTGCCCACCAATACCCGGATGCAGCGCGCAACGTTGCCGAGCGCGACATGTTTATGGTCTCCGGTGGTGCAGCAATGCAGAACCTGATGATCACTTTGGCAGCAGAGGGCGCTGGCTCGGCATGGATTTCGTCAACCATGTTTTGCGCGGATGTGGTAACTGACATCCTGCAGCTACCGGCTACCTACCAGCCCCTCGGTGCACTTGCCGTCGGCTATGCGGCTACCTTGCCAACGCCACGCGATGACCGCTCATCCGGTGCCTTCATGATCCCGCTAGTTGATTAAGCGTCGCTGGAGAACCGCACTGCCCCAGCACCAATTTGGGCACCGGGCCAAACGCGCACACCGGCGAGCAGCTCGTTGCCGGCGCCGATATTCGCACCATCACCGATCACTGCTTGGTCAATAACACAATTGGCACCAATCGTGGCACCGGCGCCGATAATGCTGCCGGTGATCTTGACCCCCTCGCCAATGCGGGCATCATCGAAGACAACCGAGCCGTCGATCACTGACGCGCCGATTTGCGCACGACGGCCGATCGCCGAGCCACCGGTCAACACTGCGCCACTCGCGACTTCGGCGTCGTCGAGTACCAAGCATGGCCCCGGATTTGGCACCGCAGGTGATGGTGCAATGCCCAGCACCAAATCACGGGAGCCTTGAACAAAAGCCATCGGCGTACCAAGGTCCAGCCAATAGCCCCGGTCTACCACACCAAGCACTAAGGCATTCGCGGCCAGCAAGCCGGGGAAAGTCTCACGCTCCACCGATACCGGTCGCCCCGCTGGGATGGCGTCGATGACACTGCGGCGAAATACATAGCAGCCCGCGTTGATCTGATCGGTGACTATTTCCTCCGGGGTCTGCGGTTTCTCCAGGAATTGGGTCACTCGGCCAGCCGCATCGGTA
Organism: uncultured Actinomycetes bacterium; assembly: GCA_903960135.1. Classification (GTDB taxonomy): domain Bacteria; phylum Actinomycetota; class Actinomycetes; order S36-B12; family S36-B12. The sequence continues at coordinate 7,925 of CAJBZP010000151.1, forward strand.
GGTACCAGCCCAAATGCGCGCGGGTCGGCAACCGGGGTCAAATACAAAGTCGCGTCGGCGTCACCGTCGACATGGTGCTTAACCAAACCCAAGATGTCCAGACCCGACAGCACATCGCCATTGAAAACTAGGACCGGTGCATCAGGTCCGCTTTGCAGGTGCGGTAACGCGTGCCGAATCGCGCCCCCGGTGCCTAATGGTTCGTCCTCGGTGGCGATCACGATCTCAATACCAAGATCGGCGCCATCGACGAACTCCCGGAATATCTCGGCCCGATAGGAGGTAGCGAGCACGATTCGGGTAACCCCGGCAGCCCGGGCCCGGGTGATCTGGTGCACCGTGAACGGCACCCCGGCCACCGGAAGCATGGGCTTGGGCGTGTTAATCGTGAGTGGGCGCAGCCGGGTACCTTGCCCCCCGACCAATAACACGGCTTCGGTCACCGCGCTAGCGTGCCACAGACCCATGGGTATGTTGATCAGGTGGGCAATCCGGTCTGGGACTTAATAAGTAGGCGGCGGCGCGATTTCGCTGCCGCCCCCGCCATCACCTTCATCGGCGCGGCTCGAACCGAGCTTTCGTCCACCTCCCTAGAAAATGCGGTGGCGAAACTCGCAGGAGCCTTGCGCGAGGAGTGGTCCCTAGAACCCGGTGACCGCATTGCCGCCTATTTGCCCTGGCACTGGCAGCGCAGTGTCTGGTCGCTGGCCGCCTGGAGCCTTGGCTTGACCCTCGATGTCGACGGTGCGCCGGCCGCCTCGGTATTGACGGTCTGCGGCCCGGCTGAAATCTCGAAAGTGCTCGAAGCGGGATGCACTGAACCGGTCGTGGCCTCGCTGCATCCATTTGGCCTGCCGATAACTGATCTACCAACCGGCTGCACCGACGCCGCCTCGGTGATCCGCCTGCAGCCGGATGCTTTCTACGCCGAACCAGTTGCGGGCACTACGCCTGGCCTAATCCTCGGCGGCCAGGAGTACTGCCTGACTGAGTTGATAGCGGCGGCCAGTGCGCGAGTTGCCGCATTGGAGCTAACCCAAAGTGATCGCCTGCTGATTGCGAAACCCGCTGCCTCGGACCTAGCGGGTTGGCTGCTGCCGCCACTGATTCCGCTGCTCGAAGTTGGCTCGGTGGTACTCATCGACGGTGCACTCGACCGATCAGCGGTAGTGAAACAAGAGGGTGTGACTACTTTTTGGGAAGGACCGTAACCACACCTTCCGCGCTTTGGGCCACTACCGCACCATTTTGCAAAACCACAACCCGGTAGTTGTAGACGGCCCCTGCGGGCACCGACTTCTTCACTTTGAACGAGTAGCGGCCGTTGGCCTTGGTCGTCTTGGTGGCAACGGTCTTCCAGACCCCGTCCACGAGCATTTGCCGGTCAACTTGGATTCCGGCCGTTGCTGGTGCCACCTGGCCGCGAAACTTAAGTGAAGCGCCCTCCTTCGGCGTCATGGTTGGACCGATATTCATCGATACGGTCATAGTTGCCGGTGCACCGGTCGCCGCGACCGGAACCGCCACCGGTACGCCAGCATCTCCATTGACCGAAACGACATAGGTAGACTTCAATTTCAACCGCGTGAGTAACCCGGTGCCACTCAGCTCTTTTGCCGTCCCGTCGGTTGCGGTCGCACGAATCTTCTTAACGGCGCCTGATACATAACGTTCGGTGATATTTAGCGCACCCACATCGGGCAGCCCAAATACCGAAGCCATGCGCGCCTGCGGCACATTCACCGTCCAGGACGAATTCGTGTTCTGTGGGATAAGCGACCAGTGGTCATCGACACTAACCGCGAATGGCAATGCACCACCCCAAGCATCCTTACTCGCCTGCGTCATGCCACCGGTTGACGAGGTGTAAAAAGTGCTGACCGGAACACCCTGATACAAGACCGCTATTCCGGTGGTCTCACTTGCATGGGTGGCGTTCACCGCATCAACCCAAAGATTGCCCAAGGCGCTACTCGGCTTGGCCCAGCCGGTAAAGAACTGATCGGAGTACGGGCCATCACCATCATCAAGGTGACATGAGCAAGTTTTGCGGATCCCGTTTTTCACTTTGGCCAAAGCGTAGGAACGTGCGGCGATAACTTGCGCCTGCATCGCGGCCGCCGGCCAGGAGTTCGACACCTCGGAGATTCCGTATAGGTACTCCTCGTGCACCCGCACACTGTTTACAACATTGAGCCGCGGCCCCGCGGCGGTCGCTACCGGGACCATCTCGAAATATCCGTAGCGGTACCGGTGGCCCGGGGTATCGAAGCGGGCCTTTGGCCCGGTCACGTTAAGCAGGGTTGCCGGTCCGACTGCAGTGCCGGGGGCCCTGGTACCCGCCCAGCGCACCGTGGCAGTTGGCGCACTGCCGAGGTCGGTCACCACCCCGCCCGCGGTGCGCTGCACGCTGACACTGCCCGCGCTCGGAGTAAAGCTAAACGCATCGGCCGGGCCACCAACGACCACGCTCGCGCCCACGGTGACTTCGATGGCGCCGCCGCCGGGCTCCAAAACCTCACTTCGAACCTGTGCACTTGGTACTTGGATTAAGACACCAACTCGAATATCCATGTCATCTGGCGTGGCGAGGACTTCGGTGTTGGCGAAGTAATGCGCGACGATGGTGGCCGCGTCCCGGCCCTCCTTGGCCATCCCATAGGCCCCCCATTGGGACATCCCGACCCCATGGCCCCAGCCACTGCCGACCAAGGCGAAGTTGGCCGGGAGTTCGGCCGCCCGAGCACCCGGGCTCGCGACCAAGACACCCGAGAGCAGCAAGCCGAGCAGCAACGCGATCGGCGCCGCGCGTCGGCTATCAGGGAAGTAAGCCGCCATCCCACTATCCTCACATGCCACAGGAGTAACAGCGACCACCCGGCCCATGGAACGGCGCGCCGGCCTTTCGCGTCGAATGGATGCCAGATCAGGGCGCACCACCCGCTTACGATGGGACCTCCCCAAGGAAGGCTGTCACCGAAATGCCCCAGGCTGCTAGGACCGGCCGCTGGACCAAGGTCTTGACCATGGTGCTGGCCGGCGCCATTTTAGCCGCCACCTTGGTCGGTGCCGGGGTCAATCTGCTGCTGGGGCGCCTCGAGGGAAATATCACCGCGGTTGACGTCTCCGAAGAAATTGGGTCCCCGAGCCAGACCCCCGAGCCCATTGCCGTGATCGACGAGGTCACCGGCACCTATGCGCCCCTTAACGTCGTTCTCATGGGCAGTGACACCAGGGCGGGTAAGGACAACCGCGGCTACGGCAAGGCCAGTGAAATAACCGGGCAACGCTCCGACACCACTATCTTGTTGCACGTCAGCGCGGATCGAAAGTCAGCCATCGCCGTGAGTATCCCGCGCGACACCCTGATCACCTTGCCCAAGTGCAAGAAGGACGGTCAGGCCACCGGCGGCTACGAAGGCCGCTTCAACGAAGCCATCCAGCTCGGCGGCCCCGGCTGCACCATCAAAGCCATCGAGGAACTCACCGGGCTGGAGTTGAATAATTTCATGCTCGTGGATTTCGGTGGATTCAAGCGCATTGTTGATGCGGTTGGTGGCGTCGAGATCTGCGTTAGCGAGGCGGTCAATGACCCACTAAGTGGGCTCGAACTCAGCAAGGGCAAGCACATTGTGCAAGGTGAGGAGGCCTTGGCTTTCGTGCGTGCTCGCAAGACCCTTGGTGATGGCTCAGATACCTCGCGAATTCGCCGGCAACAGGCCTTCCTATCCTCCTTGGTTCGATCGGTCCTATCCAGCGGCACCCTCCTGAACCCCGCCACCATGCTCAGCATCTTGGACGCGGCAACCCAATCACTGACCGCCGACCCGCAATTGGCCGATATTCAGAACTTGCAGGACCTCGCCTTGAGCATGAAGGACCTAAAGCCGAACAACATCACTTTCGTCACCATGCCCTGGTACCCGAGCGGCGATGGCGCCACCGTGCTGGCAAGCAGGAAGAAGGGCGCACCCATCTGGGCTGCCATCGCAAATGACACCCCGTGGCCACCAACTGGCGGTACCGGCGAACCCATGCTTAAAGTGCGCCCCGAAATGATTCGGGTCAATGTGCTGAACGGCACAACCACCAAGGGCATGGCCAAGAAAGTCGCCAAGCAACTAAGTGCCCAAGGCTTTCGGATCGGTGCGGTTGGCAACGCCGACACCAGCGCGGTGGCAACCACCACGGTCCAATATGACCCGCGCTGGGATGTATCAGCCAAGACCTTGATCGCCGCCGCCGAAGCAACCGGTGCGTCCGTCAAAAAATCAGGTCAGACCATGACGTTGATCATCGGCACCGATTTCACCGCGATCATGCCGGTTGAAGTATCCGATATTGCCGAGGACAGAACCGCAAATATCAATACCGCGGATGAATCCTTTTGCGCCGAATAAAGCCGAATAGCTAAGCGACCATTCCCGAGGTTTTTGGGGCCACGGGCCCGGGCCCGAACAAGGGGCTAGATAACCGGCGGTCGGCCAGCTTTCGTCATTGCCCACACCGTTCGCCACTTCATCGCGCGACGCCCGGTCGGCTTGACCCGCAGCCCTTCGGCCAACCCACCGAACCAGGCTCTTAGGGCAGCTCGGTCGTGCACCCGGGCCACCGTCAATCCAACCCAGGTACCGATGTAGAGCGGTTCGAGTACCGCCGGCAAATTACGCCGCGCTAACCACACCCGATTACGCGCATTCATCCGGTAATAGACGTCATGGCGAGCCGGATCAATTACCGGGTGATTGGCAATCAAGTCCGCGGCGTACCACGGCACGAAACCCGCATCCCAAACCCGCCACACCAGATCTATGCCCTCATGGGCGTAGAAGAATTCATCGGGCCAACCGCCGATCGCTTCAAACAGCTGGCGCCGAATCACCACCGCACCCTCCCAGAGCGCGGTGGCCGGACCCGGCTCACCCGGGTCACCCACCCGAAGTCGCGGTACCCAGCGACTTGGAGCCGGTAACCCCGTCGGGTCCACAACCCGCGGCTGGATCAGCCCGAGTGCCGGATCCGCCGCGAAGCGCCCAGCCACGGTTCGTAAGAACATTTGATCAGGTAGCGACGCATCATCGTCAAGAAAGAACAGGAGGTCACCCTTGACTAATGGCACCCCAGCATTTCGGCCGGCCGGGATACCCAGATTCTCCGGCAGGTGACAACCCTGCACATTGGTGGGCAAATCAACTGGGAGCCAGCCATTGCCGACCACTACGACATCTACGTTGACACCTCGTTGATCAAGTACTGAATCAATTGCCCGCCGCAGATCCGCCGGCCGCCGGCCCATGGTCAAAATGACCACGGCGATATTCGGCGCCTCGGTCGGATTCACGATCACAGTTTCACTTCAGTTTGCTCGATGACAGGATCGACATTAGATGACCGATCACTGTCACCACACCCAAGATGACTAATGCGACCACCAGTACCCGGGTGGCTCCGAGCCCGCCCACGAATACGTCAACGATGGCAGCGAGCAATACCAAGATGGTCAACTCCACCGAATGATAAGCACGCTGGAATGGAAAAAACCTGACCATTGATCGCACTCTGCGCAGGCCACTTGATTGCGGTACGCCGACGGTGGCCTTATCTTCGAGCCTGGGCATATTGTTATAGGCCCGCGCTACGTGCACCATGTCATTTAGGGCCTTGTTATAGAGGATGATCACCGCGAGCAGGGCACCCAAGAGTGGCCAGCTACTGTCGAGCCAGCCGGCGTTCGGAAAGCCAGCAGCACGCAAGCCAAGGGCGATCGGGATGAGGCTCTCGGTCGTGTAGTGCCCGACTCGATCCAGGAAAACCCCTTTGGGCGAGGAGGTCTGGCGCCAGCGTGCAACTTCACCATCACAGCAATCCCAGAGCATCTGCAATTGCCCAAGGAAAACCGCGAGTACCGCACCCGGTATGCCGGGGATCAACAGGGCAACGGCTGCACCGGCCCCGGAAAGGATCATCAGCCAGGTCACCTGGTTGGCGCTTATCGCGGTGCGCAATAGCAACCGGGTCAGATAAGGCGAGATCGCACGCAGGTACACATCAGCAACCCAGTGCTCTGAGTTAGCTCGACCGCGAACCGATGGTGGTTGGCCGACTTCACGGACCTGCGCCACCGTCGGGTGAGCTGGACGCTCAATCACAAGGTGTCATCCTTTCCGGTGTCCGCAGCGGGGCTCGCCAGGCGAAGTTCGCGCAGGAGCGCCAGACCGTCAGCCACCGCGCCATCGGCGACGATCCCGCCATTGTGCAAAACAATGGCTCGATCGAAAAACCCTTCGAATTTTCGTGGCACATCGGTCGATACCAGAAAAGTGGTTCCGGCTGCCTTTAGTCGCTCTACCTGATCCAAGCATTGCTTGCGGGATTCAACATCGCCTACGACGAGCATGCCGTCGGCCACGATCACCGGCGCCTTGGTTGCCATTGCGATGGTCCAAGCCAGTTTCTGCCGGGTCAAAGCCGAAGCGCCGCGCAGGTACTTGTCGATATTCGGGGCGAGCTTTGCGTTCTCGACGATTGCTGGCAGAGCAACTTCTACTTCACCAGGGGTCATGCCTAACAGCCCGCCTAGTAGATAAATATTTTGGCGAACCGTAAACCCGCGATCAAATGCGCGACCTAGGTCGATCATGGGCAAGACGGGTGCCCGACGACGCACCTCCCCCTCGTCTGGAATCAAGGTTCCGGCGGCGAGCCTCAAGAACTCGGTACGACCGGAGTTCTTCAACCCCAACACCGCCACCGACTCACCGGCGGCAACTTGCGCGGTTACCCCGCGCAGCACCCATGACCCCGTCCGGCTTTGCTCGCCAACGAATCTACGCAGCCGGTGCCGCCGACCGCCACCTTGCCGGCGCCTGCCCTTTGCGATGTTGATGCCCACATCAGCGAAAAGCAACATCGCTTCCAGATTCGGATCCAACCGTTGGCGGGCCATGTCAGCCCTCCTTCAAAATGCGGCCTTCGAGCCGGTGAAACAGCACCGAGCCCGCAATGAAAATAGCGACCGTCACGCCTAGGGAAATACCGTAATGCGGAAGTGAATCGATTTCGGTTGGCCAAAACCCGATTCGATACAGGCCCAAAATGCCAACGAGTGGGTTAACAGCGGCGATCACCTGCGCGCCGGCGGGGATGTTGGCGATTGAATAAAGGACAGGAGATAGGTAGAAAGTTGCACGAAGCACGATCCGCACGATGCGGGCGAGGTCAGGGATGACAGCGGCACCAGCGGCGATTAACATCGCGAGGCCGTACATCAAGAAGAACTGCACGATTATCGCCACCGGGAACAACGCGATCAGCGGTCCCGGCAGCGTGCCGGTTGCGAGCATCGCGATCAAAATGACCGGAAGCGACAGCAGGTACTCGGCCATCGCAACCAACACCACCCTGATGACCCAGATTTTCGTGGGCAGCACACTCATCCGCAGGATCGCCGGATTGCGCCTAAATGTTCTGGCGGCGCCGGAGACGCCACGGGAAAACCACCACCAGGGCAAAATGCCCACGGCGATGAACAGGAAGTAGGGCTGCAGGCCTAATTTTTGTCCGCCAAGTAACTGGGTGAAAACAAACCAGAGAACCAAGGCCATACCGAGTGGTTCGAGTAGGGTCCAAAGGTAGCCCAGCCGGAATTTGGTGTACTGCTTTTGCAGATCCCGCAGGACCAACATGCGGAGCACCTGACGGTGCTCCCAGATAATGCGCACCCCGTTACGATAGGCCAGTGCCACCGGAATCCCCAGTCATGCTCCCGATCAGGGGCGTTTCGCGGTTCATTAACCGGCACCAGCGGGCCGGCGCCGCCACATGACCGTTCATTCGGTGATCTTGGCCGCAGGTATGGGCACCCGCCTCGGAAAACCGTGGCCGAAGCCGCTAACACCGCTTATCGATGGTCGCACCATCATGCGTCAGCAAATTGACAACCTCACCAAGGTTTTCGGTGATCGACTTCGAGTCACCACCGTGGTCGGCTTCAAGCTCGAGCTGATCCTTGAGGCTTTCCCGAATGTTTCGTACATCTACAACGAGTCGTATGACCAGACCAACACCAACCGCAGTCTGCTAAAGGCGTTGCGGCTGGCCCCACCCGGTGGTGTGCTCTGGATGAATGGCGATGTGGTTTTCGATGCCGAGGTTCTAGTGCGTGCCAATGAGCTAATCGAAGCCGATCAATCATTTATCTGCGTCAACACCGCGGTCGTAGGCGAGGAGGAGATCAAGTACACCGTCGACCAAACCGGGTATGTCGCACTCCTCTCCAAGCAAGTCACCGAGGCCCTTGGCGAGGCAGTTGGCATCAATTACGTCAGCGCGAGTGACCGGGCCAATTTGATCCGCGGGCTAGCGGCTTGCGATGACTCTGACTACTTCGAACGTGGGATTGAAATAACCATTGAACAAGATGGCACCAAAGTCATCCCACTCGATATCACGGATCTATTCGCGGTCGAAGTGGATTTCGAGGACGATCTCTCGCGCGCTAATGCCCATTTGTGATTTCGGCGATCAAGGCTTCCCACTGGTCTAAAACCCTCGGGGCTTGCAGGTATTCGACAAAGGTGCGGCCTGCCGCACCAAGGGTTTGACGTACCTGGGAATCACCCATTACTCGGCTTAGTTTTTCAGCCAGATCCCGCGCGTCACCACGTGCGGCCAACAGCCCAGTTTCCCCATCGCGGACAAGTACCCGCACCCCCGGTGAGCAATCGGCCGCGACAACGGGCAGACCACAGGCCATGGCCTCCGCCAAAACCAACGGAAACCCTTCCGTCAAGGACGGCAGTGCGAGCACATCGCTGTTGAGCAACACCCGGGCTGGATCTGGCACCGGGGGCAGAAAATCAATCTGCTGGCCCGCCGGCCCAAGGGCTGCCACTTGGGCGCGAAGTGCGCCCTCGAGCGGGCCCGATCCGACAAACTGCAACCGCCAATTCGCAAAACGTGGATCCAGTCGGCTCCAGGCATCCACCAGGATTTCCGGACCTTTTTCCGTGGATAGTCGACCCAGGTAGGTGACAGTGCGTCCTGCGAGCGGCGCGGCATCGACCGGCCAAAAGGCAAGTGGGTTCGGCAGCCAGCGGGTATTTTGCAGGCCCGCATCAGCGAATTGCGCTGCATCTGCTTCGGTCAATAAAGTCACGGCGCGGACATCTTGATAATTCCGCAGGGCTCGACGTAGGTCACGGCTACTCGCAGCGGCCTCGAAGGAGGCGTGATACTGCCCGATCACCTGCCAACCGTCGTAGCCCGCAAGCCGCAGGTATTTCATCGCCTTAAGTTGCGCGCAGATGATTACCCCAGGTGGGCCAGCGGCTAGAACTGCACGTAATCCACTTACCGCCTGCTCGTGTAAGCGATCACGAGTTGCTCGACGTTTACGCACGGCCGGCCGGTACTTGCCCAGCAACCCAGACGGCGGGATAGCCGGTGGCCAGCTCTGCCCCATGAGCGTTGTCGAGTGGTAGGCCGGTGCACTGACGTAGCTGTGCTTTGGGGTAGCGGGCATCAGCCCGACCAGGTCGGTCTGGTATCCGCGCTCGGCCAGCCCTTGCCCCAGCACATGGACAATGCGCTGCGCGCCACCGAGTTCGTCGATGTTGTTCGCGATGATTACCACGCGGGGCTTAGTCATGACTCGAACCTGCGGCGACCCGAAGTGAGCGCGCTCGGTCGATGAGCACTCGGGCACGAGCATCAAAACTGTGTAGGCGGGCCACTTGGTCCGCGGCAGCCAACCGCGCTGCGCGGTCGCCAAATACCAGGTCGCGATCCCCGGTCAACAAGGCTCGTAGTTCATCGGTGCCTTCGTAGGTGCGTACCGCAGCACCGAATACGTCCTCGAGACCGCTCGCCGGATCTGAAATCACCCGAGCGCCGGTCGCCACCGCGTCAAAGAGCCGATTTGATAAGAAGCCCGCTGCCGCCATTTGCGGCCAGTGGTCATTGAGCACCACTCCCGCCCCCGCATAGGCGCGCGGGAGATCAGAGTTCGGCAGGAAATCCGCGCAGATTTGCTCCGGGGCCAAATACTCCTCCCAACCCACTCCGTACACCGCGAGTTCCGCACCGATCGCGAAAGCATCTTTGACAATCGGCCGAAATGAACCCCGGGTGGAACCGACGAAGAGTAGTTGGGCCCCGGTATCTGGCGCTGCGGCCCGGGGGTTAAACCGCTGCGGGTTGGTTGCCTGAAGAAGCGGGGTGATTAGCGCCCGGTCACCCCAGGAGTTACTCGCCGCAAATACCGCGTCATAGTCGGCTAACTCACCTGCCTCGATCAACTCAGGATGCGAAATAACCCACAGCAGCCAAGTAGGCCCACGGCCCCCTCGCGCATCCCGACGAGGTTCTACGCGGCGCAAACCGCGCAGCACCAAAACCACGTCATCGCGTTCGCGGGCAGCGGCGATCGCACTTCGGTGCACCACCGCGGCCACCTGGCCCTGCCGTTGCAGCGCCGCGACCAAATCAGCGGCAAACCAAGTATCACCCCAGCGCAGTCCGGGCTCACCTTTAGGCGCTGCGGTGACAACCGACCAGCGCATTGGCCTGGCCGACTTCCGGCCAGCAAACGGGTTCAATTTCATGATGACCGAACCCCGCCACGCAGGAAACCCCAGCCCCAGGTCGCGTGCATCGCCGCGTAAACCAATGGCAATCGGAGTGCAGCGCCAGGTGTCAGGTGCGGCCTGGTCAGGGCAGCGACCGCGCTGGCGATCAGATCAAGGACCAAATAACCGGCAGGTGCTGCAAAACCAAGGACGGCTAGCCAAGGCAGGCCGACTAGTAAGCCGACAACCCCCAGGGAAATCCCGAGGATGACGCCGATAACGGCAACGGGCGCGGCCAGATAACGCAGCGAGACGGTTTCGGGATGACGTGTTGCCACCTCACGGCGCCAGCGCCCGTAGTCGTGATACTGCCTGGCTAACGCCTTAAGGGTGGGCCGCGGCCGGTAGGTGACTTTAAGGTCTGGGGTGAACCAGACGATGCCACCGGTTTGCCGGATACGCAGGTTCATTTCCCAATCCTGCGCCCGCTCCATGGTTACGTCATAGCCCCCGACCCGGTCGAGGGCCGCCCGACGAAAGCAGCCCAGATACACACTCAGCGCCGGCCCGGCCACACCACCAACGTGAAAGGCCGCTCCCCCGACCCCGAATCTCGAAGTCATCGCCCGGGCCACCGCATCTTCAAAATCCGTGGTGCCCTCGGCATTCATGATGCCGCCAACATTGTCGGCCCCACTTGTTTCCAGTGTCGAAACGGCAACCGAGACGTAGTTGATCGGGACCATCGCGTGCCCGTCAACACGAACGACGATCTCACCCGAGGCCGCTTCGATCGCCGCGTTCAGACCCGCTGGCGTCTTGCCCGACGGGTTCGCCACCACCTGCACCCGATCCTCGCGTGCCGAAATCTCCGCGGCAACGTCGGCGGTTCGATCACGTGACGGCCCAACTGCAACGATGATTTCGAGCTCGCCCGCATAGTCTTGCTCAAGGATCCGAGAAATTGACTGCGGCAGGTGCCGCTCCTCGTCGATGACGGGCATGATCACCGAAACACTCGGCAACTCTTGGGCTGGCATGTTCACTCTGCCGTGCCAAAGGCAACATGTCGAAGCAGACCCGGCCAGGTCGTCTCGGTTTTAGTCATGAAGTGCTCATCGGCGACGATCGCGGTATGAGCTGCGAGGTGCCGAACATAGATGTAACCAAGGCCATGGGTGCGGTAGATCAAGCCCCCTGACGCTCTGACTGACTCCAATAGTGCGCGATCGACCGACTTAGCTACCGGCCGCCAACCACCGACGCTGTCAAGATCAGCACGTGCGATCAAGATGGTGCCGCCAGCCACGAAGAAGGAATACTTCTCTGCGGCGTATGTGGGTCTAAATACCGTGGTGTCGTCGCCCTCGACATAGATCCAATCCAGCGCCTTACCGACTACTTGCGCACCCGAGTACATGCGCGCAAGGACGAGATCCCAAACATGATTCGCCCCGTAGTAATCGTCGTCATCGATTTTGGTGATGAGTTCGCCATCGGCGCGCTGACTGATCAGCTGCAAGGCGGCACCGAACGGCACGGTGCGCGGCACCGAGACAAACTCCAACTCGCGGCCGGCTAGCGCAATTAGCTCAGCACGTCTGGTACCGGTCAATTCGAGCCCGTGTAACCCGACCACGACCTGCAAATTTGGGTAAACCAAGCGCGCGATCTGCCCCATCACGTGCGTCAAATAAGTATCACGATTAGTTAGGAGCACTGCGCTCACCGACGGCCAGCACCCAAGTGCCGCGACCGGCGTCGAACCACGCAGCGCCTCGCTGCGAGCAGCAACCGAAGCCACCTGTGCCGCTAACTGATCTGCTGGTTCGGCATTCACCACAATTCCGCAAGCGCGCAATTGCTCGACCCACCTGTGACCTAGGTCAACCTCCGCGCGCACCGAACCTACCGACCGCAGCGCGCTCACATCACCTGATTTCAGGTCGCCGGTGACGTCGAGTTTGAGTGCGGTACCCCGCAACTTCAAGGTGCCACCCGCGACGGTGGCAAAGATCGCTTCGGTGACACCCAATGACCTGCGGCCTATCGGGTTGTGCACCCGTGGATCGACACACACCAGATGCGAGGTACCCGCAACCTGCCAAGTGTCATCGGAAACAACCACGGTGGTGGCTCGATCGATCTGCGGCATTGTCGCTGCCGTCGGCACCACCAAGATGTCGCACCTGCGCAGATGCGCGGGTACGTTGGCAGCCGGCAAGGCAACATCGTGCACCTGGGCCGCGAGCCCCGCCGCCGAGGCCGGTAGCCCCGGTGCCAAGGTCAGCATCGACCCAACCCCAAGACCTAAGGTTGGGCGCAAGCACCGCAGCGCGGCGGCGATTGCCAGTGCGATATCAATCGGCTCGCGCCAAGCCAAGACCACCTGCGCGCCCGCACCGCTCGGGTCGATCAGGTAGGCGGCCAGACCCGGTGACGCCGGGGCGCCCACCCACCCCTTAGGTGGTGACCAATTGGCCAGGCGGATTTCCAAATTCGTCACCGCGGCCGTGCCGACGCTAGTCACGCATAATTGCTGGAGCTGCTCGACGTCAGCCGCATCAACCCGCCACCTGCTGGCGCGAGCTCGGATCCGAACCCCGGGAATGCCCACGAACGTCACCTTAGACGGCCGATAGTCTTCACAGGTGACCTTGCGACTGTCAGTCATCGGAACCGGGTATTTGGGTGCCACCCACGCGGCCTGCATGGCCGAACTGGGTTTTGAGGTAATCGGGGTGGATATTGACCCGGCCAAGGTCGAGATCTTGCAAAGTGGTCGGGTCCCGTTCTACGAGCCCGGCCTGCCCGAGGTGCTGGCCCGCAATATTGACGCCGGTCGCCTGCGATTTACCACCTCGATTAGTGAGGCAGCCGCCACCGCTGATATCCACTTCATCTGTGTCGGCACCCCCCAGCAGGCCGGGGCCAATGCAGCTGACCTATCGCAAGTGTTCGGGTCCGTCCAAGCCCTTGCCCCGCACCTGCGAGCCGGGGCCCTCGTGGTCGGCAAATCGACGGTACCGGTTGGCACGGCGGCCTTGATCGCAGATCAGTTGGCGATCACCGCACCAGATGTCGAAGTCGCTTGGAATCCAGAGTTCCTCCGTGAGGGCTTCGCCGTTGCCGACACCTTGCACCCTGATCGATTGGTAATCGGAGTACGAGGTAACCGTGCAGAGGATTTACTTCGGCAGGTTTATGCGCCGCTGCTCGCTGATGGCGTGCCTTTCCTCGTCACCGACTTCCCGACCGCCGAGCTCGTCAAAGTCGCCGCCAATTCGTTCCTGGCTACCAAGATCTCGTTCATCAACGCGATGGCCGAGGTCTGTGAAGCGGCCGGCGCAGACATCACCCAGTTGGCCGAGGCAATTGGCTACGACCCGCGCATCGGTAATCGCTTCCTCGCCGCCGGTTTAGGTTTTGGTGGCGGCTGCCTGCCTAAGGATATTCGTGCTTTCATGGCTCGAGCCGGTGAACTCGGAGCCGAAGAGGCCCTTGCCTTCTTGCGCGAGGTCGACCAGATCAATTTGCGCCAGCGCACCCACACCGTCAATCTCGCACTAGCCGCGCTAGGCGGGTCATTCGCCGCCAAGAACGTCACGGTATTGGGTGCCGCGTTCAAGCCTGACAGTGATGACGTCCGCGATTCACCAGCCCTTGCGGTCGCAGCGGCAATCCATAACGCCGGCGGTAACGTGGTGGTGCATGATCCAAAGGCATTGGCAAATGCCGCCCGCGTCTATCCAACATTGACCTATGTTGAAGACGTCAACGAAGCCTTGGCCAATGCCGAGCTGGTGCTGCACTTAACCGAGTGGCCCGAATACCGGGACCTAGATCCCGGTGCACTGCCAGCCGCCGCCAAGCAACGTCATTTAATTGATGCCCGCAATCGACTTGACCCACAGCTTTGGCGGGCGGCTGGCTGGACCTACCGCGCCCTCGGACGCCCAACGGCCTAGTAATGACCGATCTCTACGGAAGTACCGCTGCCGTTGATCGGTTGCTGCGTGAGAGCAAACTTTGGTTCGTCGTTGGCCTCGGCAACAACCCAGATCGGGCTGCATTTGGTGTCGCTTCGGTATTGCAGCAGCACGGTAAGCGGATGATTCCGATCTATCCGCGGGCCGAAATCGTGCACGGCGAGCAGGGCTACGCGAGTATCGCCGAGGCTGCTGCTGCGGTCGGCACCCCTGACGTCGTCGACGTCTTCGTCCGCTCCGATCGCGCCGGTGAATTCGCCGACGCTGCCATCGCGGCCGGCGCTGGGGCGGTCTGGTTTCAACTCGATGTCATCGACGAAGCGGCCGCGCAGCGGGTGCTCGATGCCGGCATGACCATGATCATGAACAAGTGCCCGGCAATCGAATGGCGACTGCGACCTAACTAGTCGGCGGAAACAGGTTCTCACCCTTGGCCTTGGCCAGTGCACCTAGGTCGGCTTGGAATTTCAGCATTGCTGCCTGCAACGTCGGGTTCGCCATCCCCAGCATGCGCACCGCCAAGAGCCCAGCATTGCGGGCATTGCCGATGGCGACTGTTGCCACCGGCACACCCGCCGGCATCTGCACGATCGACAGCAGGGAATCCATCCCTTCCAACGCCGCCGTTGAGATCGGTACCCCGATTACCGGCAGCGGTGTGAGCGAGGCGAGCATGCCCGGCAGGTGCGCTGCGCCGCCAGCACCGGCGATGATCACCTGGATACCACGCGCCGCCGCCGTGCTTGCGTACTCGACCATTTCAAGTGGCATTCGGTGGGCCGAGATGACCCGCACCTCATGGCCAACACCGAACTCAGCAAGTGCGATTACCGCCGCCTGCATGGTTGGCCAATCAGAGTCACTGCCCATGCAGATGCCGACCACCGCGTCTGGATTCGACAGATTTTCACTCATCAATTACTCCCGCGAAATAGTCAGCCGCATGTCGGCCTCTTACCAGAAGCTGTTCATAGTCGTCGCCGATAACAGTCACATGCCCAAGCTTGCGTCCCGGACGCACCTCCTTGCCATAGAGATGCACCTTGAGCCCGGGATCCCGTGCGAGTACATGTCGATATGCCGAATAAAGGTCGTCGACATCACCCCCAAGAATATTCACCATCACCGCAAATGGTGCCACCGCGCGTGGATCACCAAGTGGTAGGTCAAGTACGGCCCGCAGATGATTTTCAAACTGACTCGTTACCGCGCCTTCGATGGACCAATGTCCCGAGTTGTGCGGACGCATCGCGAGCTCATTGATGTAAAGCCGATCACCGGTGTCGAACATCTCAACGGCCAACATGCCGGTTACGTTTAGATCGCGGGCAATGCGCAGCGCTATCTCCTGGGCCTGCACCGCCCGATCGGCCGCAAGTCCCGGGCACGGCACCACGACTTCGGCGCAGATGCCATCTACTTGCTTGGTACGTGCCACCGGGTACGCAACCGCTTGCCCGTGCGGGGATCTGGCTACTTGCGCCGAAAGCTCCTGCACGAAATCAATATGCTCCTCGGCCAGCCACTGCGCACCGGCCGCCAAGGCTATTGCGAGGACTTCGGCAGCCTGTTCTACTGACCGCACCACCCACACCCCGCGACCGTCATAGCCACCGCGTGAAGTCTTCAGTACCACCGGCCACCCGACTTCAGCAGCGAAGTCGGTTACGTGATCTAACGCCGACACCACACGCCAGCGCGGGCACGGGACG
The DNA here is from genome assembly GCA_903960135.1 of uncultured Actinomycetes bacterium. Lineage (GTDB taxonomy): Bacteria > Actinomycetota > Actinomycetes > S36-B12 > S36-B12. The sequence goes on from CAJBZP010000151.1 coordinate 24,194, forward strand.
TCGATGTCATTAAGTGCGCGGCGCATGTGGATCTTGTCCTGTGCATGAAAGAGCGCAGAAGGGCCGGGCCGCACGGCGATACCAAGTGCCTCCAGTTGCTCTAGATAGACCGGCGGTACCTGTTCGTGATCGAAGGTGATGACCGTGCAGCCCGGGGCGAAGGCGAGCAAGTCGTCAATATCGTCGTGGTCGCCGATGCGCACATCGCGGACTACCTGGGCCGCTGGATCAGTCGGGGAACTGGCGAGTACCCGAAATCCGATACCAAGTGCGGTAGCCGCCGCGGCACACATTTGAGCAAGTTGGCCCCCGCCGATCATGCCGACGACGGGTGCGCTCACTGGCTCAGGCTACAAGCGGAGCCGGCCGCTGCCCTCAGGTGCCGTCGGTCGGCAGCACCGGGCTGGTGCCATTGGCATGGGAGCCCCCGCGGCGGCGCACATCGTCTTCTTCTTGCAACCGATAGACATCGCGCTGAATCTCTTCAACGTCAGGAACATCCTTGATGCTCAAGGTGCCGTCGACATTGGCCGATTCGACCTGCAGCACCCCGAAGTTGAAGATGCGCCCAAGCACGCTCTGCTCGAAGGAGACGCTGTTGACTTTGGCGAGCGGGACATCGCGCCCTTCTTTCGTCAACAACCCTTTGCGCACGATGATTCGACGATCGGTGAAGACATACTGCGTGGTAAGCCACCGCAATAACGGGATCAGCGCCCAAAAGAGCAAGATGATGACACCGGCCAATCCGATGATCCACCGCAGGATCGAACTATCGGTCAAGAAGTAAAGCCAGGTGCCCAAGAACACAATGGCGATGAGTACGACCACCGGCACGATGAGTGCTCGCCAGTGGGGGCGCATCTCGAATTCAATTGATTCACCGGGCGAGAGCAGTTTCTTTGGGTAGGCCATGGCTAGATCGTTGCATGAATCACATCGCCGGCGGCGACAGACCGGGTATTTCCCTGCGAGTCGGTGACCCCTAATTGGCCGTCGGCCCCGACTTCGGTCGCCAGCCCGGCAAGTACCTCGCCACCGGGCATGCTGACCACCACCTGGCGACCCAGACTCAGGCAACGCCCGCGGTAGTCGTCGATTAGCCCCTTCCCGCACCGCCATTGGTCTACCCGGCGCCGCAGGTGCCAAAGGACGGCCGCCAGTAACTGACCGCGATCCACCTCGGTGGCCCCCTCCAAAGCCAATGAGGTGGCCGAGGCGGTGGGCAGTTCAGCCAACTGGGCGCTGACGTTGATGCCGCAGCCGAGGATGCCCTGGTCTCCGGCTTCAACCAACAGCCCGCCCAACTTGCGCGGCCCGGGTGCACCGCCTTGACCTGGGCCGTCAATCACTAGGTCATTCGGCCATTTCAACAGCACCGCCAGCCCGGTGACCTCGGTCAATGCATCGGCCACCCCGAGCCCGGCGGCCAGCGGCAAAAGACCCCGCTGCGCCGGTACCACCGCGGCCATATCGATGACCACCGACAACCACAGCCCCGCACCGGCCGGGCTCGCCCACCCCCGGCCTTGGCGCCCCTTGCCAGCTGATTGGTGCTCCGCCACCACGCAGGTGCCCTCGGGCGCCCGGCCGGTCGCCAGTAAGGCGGCCAATTCGGTATTTGTCGACGGGGTGGTCGCCAGCAATCGGGGCTGCGGCCACCAACTAGCACCGGCTGGGGGTGGATAGCGGGCCAGCCACTCGCGCACTGCCACCGCATCAAGTGGTGCGCGTGATGACCGCTCACCTACGCCACGAGCATTCATGGTGGCTAAGGTACGGCGAGGAGGAAAACCATGTCAGCAGCACCCGACCCGCATACCACCGCGGGCAAAGCGGAGATCTTGCTTGATCGGCGCGCCGAAGCCGTTGACCGGCGCGGTACCGCCGTCGAAAAGCAGCATGCCCGCGGCAAAATGACCGCGATGGAGCGCATTGACGCCCTGCTCGATGAAGGCTCCTTCCAGCAGCTAGATGGCCTGGCCAAGCATCGCTCGGTTAGCTTCGGCCTCGAGAACAACCGACCGTACGGTGATGGGGTAATCACCGGTTACGGCACCGTCGATGGTCGTCCGGTTTGTGTTTTCGCTCAGGATTTCACCGTTTTTGGCGGCTCCCTCGGCGAGGTCTTCGGCGAGAAGATCGTCAAAGTCATGGATCTAGCCATGAAGACCGGCTGCCCGGTAATCGGCCTTAACGACTCAGGTGGCGCGCGCATTCAAGAAGGGGTTGTCTCCCTTGGTTTATACGGTGAGATTTTCTACCGCAATGTGCAGTCCTCCGGCGTAATACCGCAGATCTCCATGATCATGGGGCCATGTGCCGGTGGCGCCGTCTACTCACCGGCCATCACCGACTTCACCATCATGGTCGACAAGACCTCACATATGTTCATCACCGGCCCCGATGTCATCAAGACCGTGACCGGCGAAGACGTGGAGTTCGAGGATCTGGGCGGGGCCCTAACCCACAACTCAAAAAGCGGTGTCGCGCATTACATGGGCAGCGATGAAAATGATGCCTTTGACTACCTGAAGGCACTACTTTCCTTCCTCCCCAGCAATAACCTTGATAACGCGCCGGTCTACGAGGTCCAGGTCGCCCTCGAAATCACCGACGAAGACCGTGAGCTCGACACCATCATCCCGGACTCCCCCAATCAGCCCTATGACATGCATCGGGTCGTCGAGCACGTGCTCGATGATGGTGAGTTTCTCGAGACCCAAGCCCTTTTCGCGCCAAATATTTTGTGCGGGTTCGGTCGCGTCGAAGGGCACTCCGTCGGGATCGTGGCCAATCAACCGATGCAGTACGCGGGTACCTTGGATATTGATGCCTCGGAGAAGGCGGCACGTTTCGTCCGAACCTGTGATGCCTTCAATATTCCAGTCCTAACTTTCGTTGACGTTCCCGGCTTCCTTCCGGGCACCGACCAGGAATGGAACGGCATCATCCGCCGCGGCGCGAAGCTTATTTACGCTTACGCCGAAGCCACCGTGCCTTTGGTGACCGTGATCACCCGAAAGGCCTACGGCGGTGCCTACGACGTCATGGGCTCTAAGCATCTTGGCGCCGATCTGAATCTGGCCTGGCCCACCGCGGAGATCGCGGTGATGGGTGGGCAAGGGGCCGTAAATATCTTGTACCGCAAGGAGCTTGCCGCGGCCGCCGATCCTGATGCCGAACGTGCTCGGCTGCTGGCCGAATACCAGGACACCTTGGCGAACCCGTATGTCGCCGCGGAGCGCGGCTACGTCGACCGCGTCATCTTGCCGAGTGAGACCCGGCTGATGATTACCCGCGGCCTGCGTGCTTTGCGCAATAAGCGGGCCACCCGGCCACCAAAGAAGCACGGCAATATCCCGCTGTGAGTGACTCCTTGGCGTCAGATATTCGCGTCGTCGCTGGCTTACCAAGTGCCGACGAAATTGGTGTGATCGTTGCCGTGGTTGCGGCGCGTGCTTCAGCGCGGCCGACCAATAGCCAACCCGCAAGCCGGTGGGCCAGTAAGGCGCGACTAACTAGGCCCTCGATAGGTGCCGGGCCGGATGCTTGGCGCGCCTCCGCGATGCCAAGGTGACACCGATCAGCCTGGTTCTCGCATCGGCTTCACCGGCCCGGCGCAAAGTCCTACTAGATGCCGGCATCACCGCGACCATTGAAGTCAGTGCGATCGATGAAGCAGCCCTGACCCATGAACTCGGCGCGCTTGCGCCAGCTGACCTTGCACTTGCCCTCGCCAAAGCCAAAGCCGATGATGTGGCCCCCAAGTTCGCCGGCACGGCGGCCGTGATCATCGGCTGCGACTCCATTTTCGAACTCGCCGAAGTTGCCTACGGTAAGCCGTTGACCGCCCAGGTGGCAATCGAGCGGATTACCGCGATGTCTGGGCAGACCGGGCTATTGCACACCGGGCACTGGGCCAGTTTCGGTGATCTGGCCGCCGGCGCCACCACAACCACAGTCATTCAGTTCGCCCACCTGACCGCGGCTGAAATCGAGGCTTATGTGGCAACCGGTGAACCGTTGAACGTGGCCGGTGCCTTCACCTTGGATGGCAAAGGTGCCCCATTCATCAGTGGCATCGAGGGCGACCCGAGTAACGTACTGGGGATCTCGATGCCCACGCTGCGCCGGCTACTGCGAGATTTGGGTATCACTTGGACCGACCTGTGGACTCAAACCTGATCCCGGTAGATACCCTTGACACAATCCAAGAAAGGTGACCGCTAGTGCGCACCGTTTTGATCGCTAACCGTGGTGAAATCGCTATTCGGGTAATCCGTGCCTGTCGCGACGCTGGCCTTGAGTCAGTAGCCGTGTATGCCGATCCTGACCGCGATGCCCTGCATGTGCGCCTCGCCGACCAAGCCTTCGCCCTGGGCGGAAGCACCGCGGCCGAGAGCTATTTGGTGATCGACAAAATCCTTGAGGCGGCCAAGAAGTCAGGCGCCGATGCCATCCACCCCGGCTATGGATTCCTCTCGGAGAACGCCGATTTCGCCCAGGCGGTGGTCGACGCCGGATTGACGTGGATCGGTCCGCCCCCGGCCGCCATTCGATTACTCGGCGACAAGGTAAGCGCCCGACATATTGCCCAGCGGGCCGGTGCACCACAGGTTCCGGGCACCGCCGACCCGGTCAAGGACGCCGGGGAAGTAGTTGAGTTCGCCAAGACCCACGGCCTCCCGATCGCCATCAAGGCAGCATTTGGTGGTGGCGGTAGGGGCATGAAAGTTGCCCGAAATCTCCAGGAGATCCCCGAGCTCTTCGACTCGGCGGTCCGCGAGGCACTCGCGGCCTTCGGCCGCGGGGAATGCTTCGTCGAGCGTTACCTCGATAACCCGCGGCACGTGGAAACCCAAATCCTCGCCGACCAGCACGGCCACGTCATCGTGGTTTCCACACGCGACTGCTCACTTCAACGCCGGCACCAAAAACTGGTCGAAGAAGCCCCCGCGCCATTCCTAACCCAGGCCCAACATGATGAGTTGTACCGCTCATCAAAGGCCATCATCAAAGAGGCCGGCTACACCAACGCGGGCACCTGCGAGTTCCTCATCGGAACCGATGGCACGATTTCCTTCCTCGAAGTAAACACGCGGTTGCAGGTTGAGCATCCTGTCTCCGAGCAGGTCACCGGGATCGATCTGGTGCGCGAGCAGTTCCGTATTGCCGAAGGCGGCGTTCTCGACGAAATCGATCCGGTGATAACCGGTCACTCAATCGAGTTCCGCATCAACGGCGAAGACCCCGGTCGTGGTTTCCTGCCCGCACCCGGGGTCCTTGATGTGTGGAGCCCCCCGAGTGGTCCGGGTGTGCGAATGGACTCGGGCTTCCAAGCCGGTGACATTATCGGTGGCAACTTCGATTCGCTCCTCGGCAAACTCGTGATCACCGGCGCCGACCGCGCCGAAGCCTTGCAGCGGGCCCGCCGCGCCCTAGATGAGTTCAAAGTCGATGGCATCGCCACCGCACTCACCTTCCATCGAGCGGTGGTTCGCGATCTGGCCTTCGCACCGACTGATCCGAACCAGCCATTTACCGTTCACACCCGCTGGATCGAATCCGAATTCGACAATCAAATTCCCGCCTACGCAGCCGGTACCGCCAGCGATGATGAACCCGGTGCCCGCGAGAGTGTCGTTGTCGAAGTAAATGGCAAGCGGGTCGAAGTCACCCTGCCCGCCGGCTTCCAAACCAGCCAGGCTGCAGCCGGTGCCACCGGCCCCAAGAAGCGCGCCGCGAAGAAATCAGCAGTCGCCGCCTCCGGTGACTCGGTCACCGCACCCATGCAGGGCACCATCGTCAAAGTCGAGGTGGTCGAAGGCCAGGAGGTTGCAGCCGGTGATCTCATCGTGGTTCTTGAAGCCATGAAGATGGAGCAGCCACTCACGGCGCATAAGGCCGGCACCGTCACCGGGCTCACCGCGGTTGCGGGCACCACAGTGCCGACCGGCACCGTGCTGTGCGAGATC
>CAJBZP010000152.1 GCA_903960135.1 uncultured Actinomycetes bacterium
GCATGCGGCCGAACGCGCGGAGTATGCGTCAAGCCTGGATGCGCTGCGCTGCTACGACGAATTCCTCTGCATCTCCGGCGTTGTCAAGGCCGAACTCGCAACGCGACTTGGGCGCAGCAGCGTTGATGCAACGGTGGCTTGGCCGAAGGATCTTGGGATCGAAGCCAAGGTGCGCGCAGGTGCACCAACCGGGCCGATAGTTGTCATGACAGGTGATGAGCAACGCAAGAACACCTACGGCGCGCTCGCGGCGATCGGTGTTGCAACAGCCGGCGATGAAGCACCGCGCGAGGTGATAGTCATCGGGATGGCCGGGCAGCAGACCCGCGTGCATCACTGGAGCATCCACGCCGCAATGCGCCCGGGTGAGGCGGTGACGGTGGGCCGGCTCAGCGAAGCCGATCTGCACGAGACTTTACGTGCGGCGTCGGTGGTGGTCGTGCCGTCATTTGATGAGGGCCTATCGCTGCCGGTGATCGAAGCGGTCGGGGCCGGCGCGCATGTGGTTGCCTCCGATATCCCAGCCCATCGCGAACTCATCGGCGGTGGGGTCTACCTGGCGAATCCGAAGAACATCAAAGCCTTCGCCAAGGCCATTCGCCGCCACCTCGGAAATCGGCGTTCATTTGCCCGCCAGCAGGCCAAGCTCATGCAGCACCAGCACGGCGAACTTGAGCAGGTTCTTCTCGCCAGCACCCTTAAACACCTGGGCAAAATGAACATTGCGCCAGCGTCGGCTCCGGGTTACCTGCAAGGAAAAGACCTCTCGGTTGGCATCGCCTCACCGTGGCCGCCGCAAAAATCCGGCATCGCCGACTTCAGCGCTGCCACCAGCACCGAACTTGCCAAGCTTTGCAATCTTACGATCTACACCACCGCCGATGCCGAACCAAGCCTCAGCAACGACGGCGATATCAAGCACCGACCCCTTGCCGATATTTTCAACAAGGGCAGCAACCACGATGTGTTCGTCACACTCCTTGGCAACAGCCACTTTCATCTGCCGATGCTTGAGCTGATGCAGACGGTCGATGCGGTTGCGCTCTTGCACGACACCCGCATGGTCGAGCTCTACCTTGCCCTTCGCGGCCCCGGTGGGGTTGAGCAGCTGATGTTGCGCGGGCAAGGGGGCGCGCGCCTGCATCCACCACTTGAGGATCAAATAGGCGACATGCGCCTGCTCCAAAATGCGGGCATGTGGGAGATCGCCAATCGCGCACGCATGGTCATTTCGCATTCACCATCGGCAGCCCCCGTCATCGCGCAGCAAACCGGCATCACCCCAAAGTTGTTGCTATTCGCCAACTATCGCTTCCCCAGCACTTCAGAGATCACCGAGGAAATGCGCGCCGAAGCTCGCCGGCGCCTGCAGTTCAGTGAGGCGATCGATGGCAAGCCGGTCGTCCATATTGCATCATTTGGTTTCATTGATGTTAGAACAAAAATGGTTGATGTAATCATCGAATCTGCAGCTTGGCTCACCCAGTGGGGCCATCGCGTCTCACTGCATTTCGTGGGTTCAGCCAGCGCTGAGGTAACTGCCGAACTCGACAAGCGTGCGCGAGAAGCAGGTATCGCCGAGTTCGAGGTCACCGGGTTCATCGCCGACGACACGTTCCGCGATTACGTGATGGCCGTCGACATCGGCCTGCAACTACGCATCAGCCCACTGCTTGGTGTCAGCGGCCCGCTCAGTGACATGGCCGCCTATGGCACCGTGGCTATGGCCTCAAGTGGCTTGGCCATTGACGTCGACACCCCGGCCTTCATCGACCGACTCCCAGATGAGATGAGCCCGCTCATGGTCGCCGAGGCCCTGGAGTATCGCCTCGCGAATCCGATTGACCCGGTGGTCAAGGAGCAGCAGCGCCTTGAGTATCTGGACCGCAAATCTCCGAAGCGTTATGCGGAGGCGCTGCTGGCGCTCCTGCAGGAAGCTAGGTAGCGGCAAATGAGCACCATCGGCATCGACCTCGAGCAGTTCGTGCGCGACCCTTATGCCAC